>JBPCIT010000076.1:0-6085 GCA_051006015.1 Longimicrobiaceae bacterium | reverse complement strand
TCCGGGCGCTTCGCGTCGTACTCGGAGGCCCTGGAGAGTCGCTCGCGCAGCTCCGCCTGCGTGAGGTCGCCGGAGAGACTCTCGCGTAACGTGCGGCTCTGCTCGGCCGTCTTTCCCCGCGGCATGGCGGAGATCGACTGCAGCAGGCCGGCGATGTTCTCCCGGCGTGTGGCGCGCGGGATGGGCTGGAAGAGCGCGGTATCCACCCCCAGGTGGAGCTCGGTGAGCTTCGCCTCGAGATCGGGGACGTCGGTGAACACCGCGCGCACCCGCCCGCGCATCTCCGCTCCGATCATGAAGATGCGCCTCGCCGCCGTGAAGGCATCCGTGGCGTAGCGCAGGAAGCGCTCATCCTTCTTGACCGCGTACTCGATGGCGCTGCCATGCGGCATGATGGCGTAGGGCACGCCGGTGGCGGCGCCCACCCGCTGCGCCACCACCGACATCAGCACCGCGTGGTTGGCGTGTATCGCGGTGACCCCCTCCTGCCGCACGATGCGCTCGAGCGCGCGGACGTTGCGCTCCAGGTACTCCTCGATCTCCGCGTCGGGAAGCTCGACCATCGGCACCACCCGGTCGAACTCCTCGTACTCGTCCCACACGTAGACGGGGAGAGTGCGCCCGAGCTTGGGCTTGTGCAGGATGCAGCCGCCGGAGTAGGGGATCTCCTTGCGATGGAAGACCTCGACAGAGCCGTCGGGGAGGTAGAGGCGAGCCTCGGTGATGAAGTCGTAGCGATCGGGGTGGTTCTCCTGGCAGACCAGGTGCACCCTCTCCCCCTGCCGGCAGAGCGACTGGAGGATGGCGCGCGTCCAGAGGTTGCTGCCGGAGCCCTCGCGCAGATAGCCGTGCAGGATGCAGAGCATCGCGTTCTCCCTCCCGGACTTCGCAGTTTCAGAGGTGAGACCCCGGGAAGGTGCCCCGCAAGAACGCTGCTAACCGGGCATGTTTTCACGATCGCAACCATGATGATCATGGTCGATCATGCAGGCAGCGGCGTTGCGGGCGCCAACGAACAATGAAGCGGTTCATTGGCCTGGCCCGAAGGCGGAAGTCCACAGATGGCGAAAGCATCCCGTCCACCATCCCTCCTCCACCTCCTCCGCTTCCAGGTGCAGCCCCGCCTCGCGCGCCGCCCGCAGCACCCCCCGCTTCTCCACCGGCAGGATCCCCGAGACGATCATCCAGCCGCGGGGAGCCAGCGCCCGCGCGAGGGCAGGGAGGAGGGGAAGCAGGATGCCGGCGTGCAGGTTGGCCACGATGCCGCTGAACGGGCCCTCGCCGCGCAGAGTTTCCGGGCGTACCTCCACCTCGCGGATCTCCACCCGCTCCTGGACGCCGTTCTCCGCCACATTCTCCCGCGCCGCGGCGCAGGCGTGGGGATCCAGCTCGAGGGCGAGTACTCGGCGGGCTCCCAGCAGCACCGCGGCGATCGCGAGGATGCCGGAGCCCGAGCCCACGTCCGCTACCTGATCGCCCGCTGACAGGTATCGCTCGAGGAGGCGGAGGCAGCTCCGCGTGGTGGCGTGCTCCGCGGTGCCGAAGCCGAGGCCGGGCACCAGCCGGATCACCCGGTCGCCCTCGCGGAGCTGCGGTTCCCTGCCGCGGGGTGTGACCACGAAGTGATTGCCGATCCGGCGGGGATCGAGGCCGTGGCTCCACTCCTCCGCCCACTCCTCGTGGGAGCGCCAGCGCCAGGAGAGCCAGGGATCGCGTAGGGAGGTGCTCGCGCGGATCACCGCCTCCGCCTCCCTCAGGAGAGCGTCCAGCGCGCGGGGCGGCGGGAGGAGTGCCAGGTAGCGCTCCCCCTCGCGCTCGACGGCGTGGGCGCCCAGGCGCCGCAGCGCCTCGATCAGCAGGATCTCCTCGCCGGGCGCCGGCCGCTGCACCGAGAGTAGCAGCCAGCGCGGCGCGTCATGGGTCGGCCTCCCGTGCAGGGTGGGGATCTTCTCTGCCATCGCCTCACCCTATCCTCGGGTCACCGGCCTGATGGAGGTGCGGTTCTGTCTCCGCCTGCGAGCCGCGCCCGCACGGTTGACATGGTCCCTCGTGCTCCGCTACACCAGCTCCCCGCGCAGCACGGTGACCGCCTGGCCGCCGAGGAGCACGCGATCCCCCTGCACGCGCACCCGCACCACCCCACCGCGCGCCGATGCCTGGTAGCCGGTCAGCTCCTCCCGCCCCAGCCGCTCGCTCCAGAAGGGCGCCAGTACGCAGTGCGCGGAACCGGTGACCGGGTCCTCGTCCACCCCGACGGCGGGGGCGAAGAAGCGGGAGACGAAATCGTGTTCTGGGGAGGAGGAGCGGGCGGTGACGATGATGCCGCGGGTAGGTACTCGCTGCAGCAGGGCGATATCGGGTTGCAGCTCCCGCAGCACCTCTGCGGACTCGACCTCGACCAGGGTGTCGAAGCGGCTGCTACCGACATACACCGGCGTGACGCCGAGGGCGCGCAGCAGCTCCGGGTGCGGCTCGGCCGGCTGCGGAGGCGCGGCGGGAAAGTCCATCCAGATCCAGGCGCCGTCTCGCTCGGCAGTGAGCAGGCCGCTGCGGGTATGGAAGCGGGCGGGCTCCCCCGGCGGCAGGTGCCCCTCCTCCCAGAGCACGTGCGCGCTTGCCAGGGTGGCGTGGCCGCAGAGGTCTACCTCGACGGTAGGGGTGAACCAGCGCAGGCGGAAGCCCTCCGGGTGGCGCACCAGGAAAGCGGTCTCGGAGAGGTTCATCTCCCGCGCCACCGCCTGCATCCAGGCATCCTCGCGCGGCTCGGGAAGGACGCACACCGCCGCCGGATTGCCGAGGAAGGGCACGGCGGTGAAGGCGTCTACCTGGATGATGCGGAGGCCCATTGAATTGGGTGCAGCTGTGGTTACGTCACCGCAAGCGGCATTTCCAACTGGTCGCCAGTGGCCTCGTTGACCACGACCAGTTTACCGAGGTCTCCACGCTGTAGCTGCTCGTTGGCGTTCAACAGCTCAATCCCGTAGAGTACCCCATCCGGCGTCATATCTACAAGCAGCTCTTCGCTAATTCGAAGGGTCTCGACCTCGGCGTGCTTCTCCTGGAAGCGGAGATAAGCAACGTTGTAGCGGGGGTCGTATGAAAGGCGCATGTGAAGCTCGTCTCCTGTCAGCGCTAGAAGTACCGCGTCATCGCTGCACACGCTCCTGTAATGGAGATCCGATCCCCAGCTCGCGGGCGAGCTCCCGCCGCGCCTCGTCGATCAGCGTGCGGACGCGATCGCGCAGATCCGCAACATCGTCGAGGGTGAGCCCCTCAGTGGGGATCGGCTCGAGCACCCGAACTTCAGCACGCGCAGGGTTGAAGAGGAGCGAGCCCTTGGGCATCGCGTTGCGGGTGCCGGCGACCGCCAGGGGGAGGATGGGCGCGCCGCTCTCGATCGCCAGGCGGAAGGCGCCGTCCTTGAAGGGGAGCAGCTCCCCGGTGCGCGAGCGGGTACCCTCGGGGAAGATCATCACCGAGACGCGCTTGCGCAGACGGTCGCGGCACTCCTCGAGCGCTTCGGCGCGGCTGCCTCGCTCGCTACGCACGATCGCGACGTCGCCCGCCATGCGCATCATCCAGCCCAACACCGGGATGCGGAAGTTCTCCACCTTCGAGAGCCACTTCATCTCCCAGGGCAGGTGGCTGACCAGGAAGATGTCCGCCATGGACTCGTGGTTGGACACGGCGACATAGGGTCGCCGCGGATCCGTGATCCGCACCCCCGAGGTGCGGAACGTCCAGAGCGGGTTGAGCGCGACCGCGGTGACCGCCGTGCGGCGGAACCAGCGCCCCACGGTGTAGCGCCCCGGATCGAAGGGGACGGTGACGAGATAGACCAGCGCCAGCCAGGGAAGCCAGAGGAGGACGAGGAGCCCGGTAGAGACCCAGATCCAGGCGGAGATCAGGCGCCGCATGCTCGGCTGCAGGGGGTACAGGTGCGCGTCTCGGGGAAGACCATCAGCCGCTCCGGCTGAATCGGCTTTCCGCAGCCGCCGCAGATCCCGTACCGCCCTTCTTCGATGCGCCGGAGCGCGGCGAGAACCTGCGCGAGCTGGACCTTCTCGCGCTCCTGCAGGTTCTGCATCAATCCCTGGTTCTGGATGGCGTCGATGCGCGAGAGCCGGCCCACGCAGCTCTGGTCCAGCTCGACAGGGCGTGCGGCCTGGCCGCTGATCTTCATGCTGCGCTCCAGGCGGGTCAGGGTGCGCAGCAGCTCTTCCTGGATCTGCTCGATCTGTTCGGCGGAAAGGGACGGCGATTCGTGCATCACTCTCGGGAGTACGGGAGCGCAGTTCATGACCTGCGGCTCGGTGATCCGGGGTTTCTTCGGGTGATCGACCGGGGATGGCAGTGCCCGGCTGAGCACCGCGCGGTCGGGGCGGTAGCTCAGTCGTAGCCGAGCCGGTCGAGCGCGTAGGCGAGTGTGGTCGCCAGCCAGCCGGTGCTCCGGTGGCCGCCCTGCTCGCCGATGCCGTGCAGCGCGCCGGTGATCGTCTGGTCCACCGCCTCGAAGATGGGGGCGGTCTCGGTGGTCGCGTGGACCTGCATCAGAAAGGAGAGCGCGCGGGCCATGCCGCAGTTCGCCACCACGTCGGGGATGACGGTAAAGCGCTCGTCCGCCAGGCGCTGCACGCGGGTGGCGCCGCGCTTCGCCTCGCGAAAAGGCTGATTCGCGCCGCTGGCGATCATCCGCACTCCCTGCCGCTCCAGGCGGTCGAGAACGAGCTCGTCCAGCGTGCCCGAGCAGGCGGCGCACACGAAGATCTCCGCGGGCGTCTCCCAGAAGCGGGCGCGATCGGCGCCCCAGTGCAGGCGTGGATCGCTGCGCGGCAGGAGCTTCTCCTCGCGCGCTCGCAGCAGCGCCTCCACCTCCTCCGCACCCATTCCCTGGGGGTCGAGGAGCACCTTCTCCCGATCGCTGAGGCCGACGACCAGCGCCCCCCCGCGCGCCAGATAGAGGGCGCAGGATCCGCCCACCGCGCCGAATCCCTCGACCAGGACCCGCATCCCCCGGACGGAGCGTCCCAGCGCCTCCTCCGCGCCGACGACGGAGCGCGCCACGCCATAGCCGGTGATCAGGTCCGCAACCGGCAGCGGGAGGCCCGTGATGCCGTAATCGTCGGTCACCGGAGCCTGGACGCCATGGTCGAGCGAACGCAGGATGCGCATCAGCGCGGCCGGATCGGGCTGCAGGTGCCCTCGCACGATCCCCTCCTGCGGGTGGGAGAGTCCGATCTCCATGCAGCAGGGGATCACGTCGAACACCTCGTCCACGTTCAGGTCCCCACCCGTGCCATAGTAGTGGTGGAGCTGAGGGGCGATCGCGCGGAACCAGCGCCGCAACACCTCCGGACGCCGGGGATCCGTGGGGTCGAAGTCGATTCCCGACTTGGCGCCGCCGATCTCCGGGCCGGAGAAGGCGAACTTCAGCTCCATCGCCTTCGCCAGGTAGACCACCTCCTGCCGCGTCAGCCCCGCGCGCATGCGGGTGCCCCCGCCCGCCGCGCCGCCGCGTAGCGAGTTGATCACCAGCCAGCCGCGCGCCTCCGTCTCCGCGTCCGCCCACTCGAGCACGACGAGCGGCCGGCGGCGCAGATACTCGCTGTAGCGGCGCCAGACGGAGGCACCGGTGGGAGCGCGTCCGGTCTTGATCATCGGGGCGGCAGCGGGAGGATGCATGGGCAGCAGGCGATCGGGTCAGATTCGCTCGAGAAACACATCGAAGATACCTCCGCAGACCGCGGGACTCCAGGAGAACATATCCTCTGTCAGATCGATGCGCAGGAGGCAGGGTGCACCGGTGCGCACCACCTCCCGCGCCGCCTCGATCACCTGCCCCTCTCCGCACCCGCCGCCCACCGTGCCGACGAGGCCGCGCTCGGGGTCGAGGAGCATACGGCTTCCCACCCCGCGCGGGGTCGAGCCTCTGGCCCGCACGATGGTGGCCAACACCACCGGGCGCCCCTCGCGCGCGGCCTCGTCAGCGGCGGTGAAGACAACCAGTTCCTCGGTCATCCCCTCAGCCTTCTCGCTCTCTCAGGAATCTCTCCACGACCCGCTCCTTATCGCGTAGCGGCTGGCC
>JBPCIT010000075.1:0-9618 GCA_051006015.1 Longimicrobiaceae bacterium | reverse complement strand
GTCGACGGCAACATCGCCGATCTACGTACCGAAGCGCGCCAGCTGCGCCAGCGGCCCGGCATGTGGGACACCGGGATGATCGCCAACTTCTGCGAGTATACGGCGCGCCGACTGCAGCAGACCGTCGAGGACGCGAGTCAAGAGGTGCGTCGCTGAGCTGCCAGACCCCCCTCCCCCACAAGGGGGGAGGGGAGAACTACAGATCCTGCCGTAGCACTGGAGCTGAGGTTTGGCAGGATGGCGTTCCCCCTCTCCCTTCATGGGAGAGGGGGTTAGGGGGTGAGGGTGCCGTTCCGGAGACGGGGTTAGGGAGTGATGGCCGGCCGCACCACCCGCCCGGGAAGAGCGCAGGTGTGCTCACCGTCCTGGATCACGAAGACGCCGCCGACCACCACGTGCGGGATTCCCTCCGGGTACCGGTGCGGCGCCTCGAAGGTGGCGCGGTCGGCCACCCGGTCGGGGTCGAAGGCCACCAGATCGGCGAAGGCGCCCGGCGCGATCCGTCCCCGTCCCTCCAGCCGGAGCCGTGCGGCGGGGCGGTCTGTCATCTTGTGGATCGCATCCTCCAGCGGCATCACCCCCTGCTCGCGGCAGAAGTGGCCGAGCACCCGCGGGAAGGCGCCGTAGGTGCGAGGGTGCGGAGAGCCCTCCGAGAGGGGGCCGTAGGGCGCCCACGCCGCACCGTCGGAGCAGACGAGCGCCAGCGGGTGCGAGAGCTTTCGCGCCACATTCTCCTCGCTCATCCCGAAACCGACCATCCCCGTGCGATTCTCGTCCTCGACGATCAGCCGCACCAGCAGTGTATACGGCTCCTCGTTTCGCTCCGCAGCCAGCTCGCCGAGCCGCCGCCCGCGCGCCCAGGCGAGCGCGTCCGCGTGGGTCGAGGTGATCTGCACCGCGTCCCAGGAGCCGAGCTGCTCTATCTTCTCGCGCACCGCGGCCGCAAGCTCGGGACGCTGCTCGGGGTCCTGCAGCCGAGCCAGGAAGGCCGCGGTGCCGCCATCGCGCACGCGGACGGGAAAAAGGTTCGCCAGACCCGTGCTGTAGGCGATGTACGGGTAGCAGTCGAACATCACGTCGATGCCCCCCGCGCGCGCCGCTGCGATGGTGTCCAGCACCGGGTCCGCCTTCCACCAGTTGCGCTGGCCCTGCGCCTTCAGGTGCGAGATCTGCACTGGCACCCCGGCGCGGCGGCCGATGGTGATCGCCTCCTCCACCGCGCCGAGCAGCGCGTCGTCCTCGTTGCGCAGGTGGCTCGCGTAGGGCAGCCCGGTTCCGCGCAGCGCCTCCGCCACCGCCGCCAGCTCGGCAGTGCCGGCGAAGGCGCCGGGGGTGTACTCGAGTCCGCTCGAGAGGCCGCATGCTCCGGCGGCGAGCGCGGCGCGCACCTGCTCCCGCATCCGAGTCAGCTCCTCCGCCGTGGCCGGCCGATCGTCCTCCCCTACCACGAAGCCGCGGACGGTGCCCTGTCCGATCATGCTGGCGACGTTCGTTGCCGCTCCCTGCGCATCGATCCGACGGAAGAAGCCGGGAAGGTCGCGGAAGTCGATCTCGACGCCGTACTTCTCCCGATACTCCTCGCGGATCCCTGCTTGCTGCGGCGCCGTCCACGGGCCGATCGAGCTGCCGTCCTGTCCTACCACCTCGGTGGTCACGCCCTGGCGGATCTTGCTCTCCGCGCGCGGGTTGATGAGCAGCACCAGGTCGGTGTGCGAGTGGATGTCGATGAACCCCGGCGCGAGCGCGAGCCCCCGCAGGTCGATGATGCGGGCACCGCTCGCCTGCAGGCGTGGCCCCACCGCGGCGATGCGGCCCCCCGCGATCGCGACCTCGCCCTCGAAGGCGGGCGCCCCGGTGCCGTCGTAGATGCGGGCGCCGCGCAGCAGAAGCTCTGCTCGGCCGGGGTCGCCGGCCCACACGGCCTCACGGGTGAAGAGCGCGGCCCCGGCGGCGGCGCCGGTGGCACGGAGAAAGGTGCGCCGATTCATGGGCTAAGGGAGCGAGGTCAGCGGAGTGAACCACCGGTGCGGCGAGATGTGCAGCGGTCGCCGCTGCGGCATGTGCGCCACACCTGGTTGCTGTGTGTTCGCCAAGCTACCGCCCTCTCCCGCGCGCGAAAAGGGCCGCGGAGACGAGCCCTTCCTGCGGCATGCGCTCTGCTGTCACCTCTGTGTCACCTCACATCAGTACAGCAGAACAGCAGTGCGGGGAGCCGCGACCGCCGCGCACCGCGAACTCGAAGAGGGCCTCATGGACCACTCTGCCAACCTGCGCACGCCGGTCGCCCGCCCCGGCACCTCCTCTGACACGCCCGCAGCCCCGCGTCTGGCTGAGGACCTATACCACCAGCTCGTCCAGAGCGTTACGGATTACGCGATTTTTGCGCTGGACTCCGCGGGTTGCGTCACCAGCTGGAACACGGGCGCCGAGCGCGTCAAGGGCTACACGGAGGAGGAGGTACTGGGTAAGCACATCTCCATCTTCTACCCCGAAGAAGAGGTGCGCGCGGGCAAGCCTGAGCGGGTGCTCCGCCAGGCGCAGGAGGATGGGCACCATGCGGAGGAGGGATGGAGGGTGCGCAAGGACGGCAGCCGCTTCTGGGCGTGCGCCACCGTGAGCGTCCTGCACGACGAGGAGGGGAACACCCTCGGCTTTGCGAAGGTGACCCAGGACCGCTCCGAGCAGAGGAAGGCGCAGGAGCAGATCGAGCGCCAGCTCCAGCGTCTGGCCGCGCTGCGCGCCATCGACATGGCGATCACGGCGAGCCTGGATCTTCGCGTCACCCTTATCGTGCTGCTCGACCAGGTCGCCACCCAGCTGCGGGTGGATGCCGCCGCGATCCTCCTCCTCAGCCCCTACACCCAGCTTCTCGAGTATGCTGCGGGACGCGGCTTCCGCGGCGATGCCATCCAGGCGAGAAGCATTCGGCTGGGCGAGGGATTCGCCGGCCGCGCCGCCTTCGAGCGGCGGATGATCAACGCGCCCAACCTGGCTCTATCCGCAACGCACTTCGGGCGGGATCGCCTGCTCGAGAAGGAGGAGTGCGTCGCCTACTACGCGGTGCCGCTGATCGCCAAGGGGCAGGTCAAGGGGGTGCTCGAGGTCTTCCACCGCGCGGCTCTGGAGCCGGACGCCGACTGGCTGAACTTTCTCGAAGCGCTCGCCGGGCAGGCCGCCATCGCGGTGGACAACGCGGTGCTCTTCGAGGATCTGCAGCGCTCGAACCTCGAGCTCGCGCTGGCCTATGACACCACGCTCGAGGGGTGGTCGCAGGCGCTCGACATGCGCGACGAGGTGACGGAGGGGCACACCCGCCGCGTCACCGAGATGACGCTGCGACTGGCTCGCGCGCTCGGGATCGCCGACGCCGAGCTGGTCCACATGCGGCGCGGCGCGCTGCTGCACGACATCGGCAAGATGGGCATCCCCGACAGCATCCTGCACAAGCCCGCCGGGCTGACGGAAGAGGAGTGGGAGATCATGCGCAAGCACCCGCTCTACGCGTACGAGCTGCTCCTCCCCATCCAGTTCCTCCGCCCCGCCCTCGACGTCCCGTACTGCCACCACGAGAAGTGGGATGGCAGCGGCTACCCGCGCGGCCTTTCGGGCGAGGAGATCCCGCTGGCCGCGCGGATCTTCGCCGTGGTGGACATCTGGGATGCGCTGCGCTGCGACCGCCCCTACCGCAGCGCCTGGGCCGAGGAGCGGGTGCGCGAGCACATCCGCTCTCTTGCCGGCACCCACCTCGACCCGCAGGTGGTGGATGTCTTCCTTGGCATGGAGTGGTAGCGACCCTGTCGCCTGGCGCCCTACGCCGGTTAGGTTGTCCTTGCATGGCGTGGCACAGTCGGATCTTCAGCTCCGCCATCCTTGATCCGGGTTCGCAGTCGTCACAATCAATAACTTCTACTTCCACGGGCACGATGCGGATCAGCTATGATCCCGAGGTTGATGCGCTCTACATCCGGCTGGTCGAAGGCGAGCACGAGTGCCGCACTCTTCACTTGAGCAATGAAGCATCACTGAACATCGGGGAGGGCGAGGTGCTGGTGGGCATCGAGATCCTCGACGCGAGGGAGGTGCTTGGCGCCGGGGAGCTGCCACGCCTCACTCTGGAGAACATCTCGGCTGCCGCGTGACATCGCCGACCCACGTCACGGAGCAAGCGGAAGTGTACCATCGCGGACTTCCCAACCCCTCATAGAGAAGGACTCCCTGATGCACCTGCTGCTCCGCCAGAGCGCGCCGGTAGCGCTCCTGCTCGGTCTCCTGCCTGTGTCCGTGCTGGCCCAGAGCATGAGCTTCGAGGAGTACGAGCCCCGCACCTCGCTGGTCGTGCCGGAGCACAAACCGACCCGAGCGAAGTTCCCGTTCATCGATGTGCACTCCCACCAGAACGGCGCGATGGACGCGGCCCAGGTCGAGAGGCTGGTGCGCGAGATGGACGCGCTGGGCATGGCCGTGATGGTCAACCTCAGCGGCCGCACCGGCGAGACGCTCGCTGCCGGCGTGCGCAACCTCAAGGGGCGGCACCCTGGGCGCTTCGTGGTCTTCGCCAACCTCGACTTCACCGGGATCGACGACCCCGCCTGGGGCGAGCGCGCGGCCGAGCGCCTCGAGCGTGACGTTCGCCAGGGCGGCGCCCAGGGGCTGAAGATCTTCAAGAATCTCGGGATGGACCTCCGGGACGCTCAGGGCCGCCGCATCGCCACCGACGATCCTCGCTTCGACCCCGTCTGGCGAAAGGCCGGCGAGCTGGGAGTCCCGGTGCTGATCCACACCGGCGATCCACACCAGTTCTGGCTCCCGCACGACCGCCACAACGAGCGCTGGCTCGAGCTGAAGGAGGTGCCCGGCCGCGCCCGCCCTGCGGATCGCTACCCACCCTGGGAACAGATCATGGCGGAGCAGCACAACGTCTTCCGCCGGCATCCAGGAACCACTTTCATCGATGCGCACCTCGGCTGGCTGGGTGGCGACCTGGCTCGGCTCGGCAGGCTGCTGGACGAGCTACCCAACGTGTACACCGAGATCGGCGCGGTGCTGGCCGAGCTGGGGCGCCAGCCCCGGAATGCACGGGCGTGGTTCCTCCGCTATCAGGACCGCGTCCTGTTCGGCAAGGACGCCTACGCGCCCGAGGAATACCACAGCTACTTCCGCGTGCTCGAGACGGAGGACGAGTACTTCGACTACTACCGCAAACGCCACGCGTTCTGGAAGATGTACGGGCTCGGCCTGCCGGACGAGGTGCTCAAGAAGCTCTACTACAAGAACGCCCTGCGGATCATCCCGGGCCTCGATGCGAGCCTGTTCCCTTCCTGAGCGCACATCCGAGAGAGATCTGTGATCAGGTGGAGGGCGCGAGAGAGCGAGGTGCTGCTGGTCGTCGTCAGTAGCGGTGTCCCACATCCGGCCATGGTGGCCGAGCCGGGCTTCTATCCGCGTCCGCTTTCCGAGGCGGCCCGCCCGAGCCGCTCGAGCACGAGCGCTACCGCCAGCGAGGCGATAGCCGAGATCGAGAGCAGGGTGCGGATCAGGTTCCCCGTGTTCCAGCGGTCCTCGTAGGCGCTTCGCTCGGCCGTGAGATTCACCGCCGAGAGGGAAACCGAGTCGAACTCGCGGTTCAGCGGGACGTTGTACGCCATGGTCACCAGGAAAGCGCTGGCGTAGAGGACGAGCGCGGCAATGACCAGCCAGGTCAATGCCTGCCGATACCCGGTCAGCGAGGGACGGGCGCGGCGCCCGCAACAGTAGGCGGCCGGAGTTCCCCAGGTGAGGAGAGCCCTACCCTGGCACCGATGTTGCTCCTGCGCCCGCACAAGCTTTGTACAACTCTGCGGCGTGGCAGGCCGCAGCCGAGCCTGCTGCCGTGCGGATCTCTCGAGTCGGGTAGGAGATGAACGTAGACATATCCGTGGCGTGGGCACAGATCCAGGCGATGCTCAACGGCTTCATCGCCCTGCTGCCGAACATCGTCCTCGCCCTGATCGTATTCACGGGCTTCTTCCTAGTCGGCAAGATGGTCCGCCGACTGGTGCGCGGCTTCGCGGAACGCCGCGAGCGGCACCGCAACCTCGAGCTGGTGCTGGGTCGGCTGGCGCAGTGGCTGGTCATCTTCCTGGGGTTGCTGGTCGCCACGGCGATCGTCTTTCCCACCTTCAGCCCGGGCGATCTGATCACCCTCCTCGGCGTGGGCGGCGTGGCGATCGGCTTCGCCTTCAAGGACATCTTCCAGAACTTCCTGGCCGGCATCCTCATCCTGCTCACCGAACCCTTCCGGGTCGGGGACCAGATCATCGTCGGCAGCTTCGAGGGAACCGTCGAGGAGATCCAGACCCGCGCCACCTTCATCAAGACCTACGACGGGCGCCGCGTCGTAATCCCTAACGCCGACCTCTTTACGGACAAGGTGCTGGTCAACACTGCCTTCGGGCACCGCCGTACGCAGTACGACGTGGGGATCGGCTACGGCGACGACATCGCGAGGGCCAAGCAGCTCATGCTGGAGGCGATGCGCAGCGTCGAGGGCGTGCTGCACGATCCCGCCCCGGACGTGCTGACGATGGAGCTGGCGGAGTCGACGATCGATCTGCGCGCCCGCTGGTGGACGGAGTCGCCGCGCGCCGATGTGCTCGAGGTGCAGGACAGGGTGCTCACCGCGATCAAGAACCGCCTCGCGGAGAATGGCGTCGATATGGCCTTCCCCACCCAGGTCGTGCTCTTCCACGATCAGACGGAGGAGACAGACGGCGATCGCTCCCGGCAGCGCGAGGGATGGCCTGCAGGCAAGGGGGAGGTTCCGAAGCCGCGCAACGTGCCGCGGGCGCTCGGACGACTCGCCTCGACAGTGGCGGACACCAACGGCGGGTCGAGTGGCTGATTCGAGGGCACTTCCTCCAGCGGGCGGCCGCAGCGGGAGAGCGTGCGGCCGCCGCGCTGGTCAGGCGCTCACCGGCTGCGTGCGAAGACGCTAGTCGTTCCCTCGCGCGTGAAGGCGATCACGCTGAAGGGCTCCTTCTTTCCACCCTGCTCCATCCCCGGCGAGCCGATCGGCATTCCCGGTACGGCGATCCCCGCCACGGCCGGGCGCTCGCGGAGCAGCTTGCGGATCGCGTTGGCGGGGACGTGGCCCTCCACGACATATCCCTCGACCAGCGAGAGGTGGCAGGAGCGCAGGGTGCCCGGCACGCTGTGCTCGGTCGCCATGCGGTCAAGCTCTTCCCAGCTGATGTGGCGCGTCACCGTCTCGAAGCCGTTCTCCTGCCCGTGTGTGATCCAGCCGCCGCAGCAGCCGCAGGTGGGGGTCTTGTAGACGGTGATCGTCGCCGGCTCCGCGGCGGCCGCGGGAGCGCGCAGTGCCCAGAAGGCGCCGCCGACCAGCGCGAAGATGAGCCCGCCGAGGAGGATACCGATCCATTTCCTGCCCATCTTATGCCTGCCTTTCGAGGTTGCCTGCGGGCGAGAGGTACCGCTCGCCTGCTTTCCCACCCGCGCCGGGGGAGCGAGAGGGTGCGTCGAAGTTACGGATCCGCTGCCGCGCTGTCTGTCGGACAACGCCGGAATCCACGTCGGGAAAATTCCCCTCCGCGCCCGGAGCCGCGGGTGCCACACGGTCCATCGCACCGCGGCTCCACCGCGGCGATCCGAGCCTCAGAGCTTCGCCCGCCGCAGCAGCTGCGCGTTGATCGCCACGATCACCGTGCTCGCCGACATGAAGATCGCCGCGACCGCCGGGGCGAGCAGGATGCCGTAGCCGGCGAGCACCCCGGCGGCGAGCGGGATCGCGACGATGTTGTAGCCCGCCGCCCACCAGAGGTTCTGTACCATCTTCCGGTAGCTGGCCTTGCTGAGCGCAACGATCCGCGCCACGTCGCGCGGATCGCTGCGCACCAGCACCACGTCGCCCGCCTCGACCGCCACGTCGGTCCCCGCGCCGATGGCGATGCCCACGTCGGCGGTCACCAGCGCGGGCGCGTCGTTCACGCCGTCCCCCACCATCGCCACCCGCTTCCCCTGCCGCTGCAGCTCCTCGATCTTCTTCGCCTTGTCCTCCGGCAGCACCTCGGCGAATACGGTGTCTATCCCCAGCTCCCGCGCCACCGCATCCGCCACGGCCCGCGAGTCGCCGGTGAGCATGACGACCTCGATGCCGTTCTCGTGCAGCCGGCGCACCGCCTCGGCGGATTCGGGTCGGATCGCGTCGGCGATCGCGAAGAGCGCGAGCGTGCGGCCCTCCTCGACCAGGTAGACGACCGACCGGCCCGCGCCGGCTGCCTCCTCGGCGGCGCGCGCGAGCTCCGGCTCGGGCTCGATCCCGTGCTTCCGGAGCAGGTTGGGGCCGCCCACCTGCAGCTCCCGACCCTCCACCCGCGCCCGCACCCCGTGCCCGGCGATCGCCTCGAAGCCTTCGGCGCCGGGGACGCGAAGGTCCCGCTCCTCGGCGCTGGCGAGGATCGCGCGGGCGACGGGATGCTCGGAGTCGCGCTCGACGGCGGCGGCCAGCCGGAGGGCCTCGTCCGGCCGGACACCCCCCACGACCTCCATCGAGACCACCCGGTGCTCACCCAGGGTGAGCGTGCCCGTCTTGTCGAACACCACCGCGTCCAGGTTGCGCGCCTCCTCGAGGCCGCGGCGGTCGCGCACCAGCAGCCCGCTGCGCGCTCCCAGCGTGGTCGAGATGGCGATCACCAGCGGGATCGCCAGCCCCAGCGCGTGCGGGCAGGCGACCACCAGGGTCGAGACCACGCGCTCGACGACGAAGGCGCCCTCCGCGCCCAGCGCGATCCACGCCACCGCCGTGACCACGCCCGCGCCCACGGCGACCAGCGTCAGGTAGAACGCCGCCCGGTCCGCGAGCGCCTGTGCGCGCGAGCGCGAGCCCTGCGCCTGCTCGACCAGCCGCATGATGCCCGCGAGTGCGGTTTTCTCGCCCGTCTTTGTGACCTCAACGCGGAGCGACCCTTCGCCGTTGGACGTGCCGGCGATCACCTCGTCCCCGTCCGTTTTGCGCACCGGACGCGACTCGCCGGTGATCATCGCCTCGCTCACCGAGCTGCTGCCGCTGCGCACTACCCCATCGGCGGGGATGCTAGCGCCGGGGCGAATCAGCACCAGGTCGCCGTCCTGCAGCTCCTCCACCGGCACCTCCTCGGTGCGCTCGCCGACGACGCGCTCGGCGGTGCTCGGCAGCAGCTTCGCCAGCTCCTTGAGCGCGCCCTGCGCCTGGAAGATCGAGCGCATCTCGATCCAGTGGCCCAGCAGCATCACCGTGACCAGCGTGGCCAACTCCTCCCAGAGCGGCATGCCGGGGTAGCCGAGGGTGACAACAAGGCTGAAGATGAACGCCACGCTGATCGCCAGCGAGATCAGCGTCATCATGCCCGGCAGCCGGTCCTTCAGCTCGCGGGCGGCGCCGCTCAGGAAGACCCACCCGCCGTAAAAGAAGACGATGGTGCCGAAGACGGGCGCGATCCACTGCGATCCCGGGAACATCGGTGGCATGTAGCCGGTGACCTGCGCGAGCATGTGCCCCCAGATCACCGTGGGGATCGTCAGCAGCAGGGAAATCCAGAACTTGCTGCGGAACATCTCCACGCTGTGTCCCGCGTGCTTGTCGTG
>JBPCIT010000074.1:0-10189 GCA_051006015.1 Longimicrobiaceae bacterium | reverse complement strand
GGGCGCTACTTCACCGACGCCGATCGCATGGGCGCACCGCGCGTGGCGATCGTGGATCGGGGGATGGTCGAGCGCTACTGGCCGGGCGACGACCCGCTCGGCAAGCGTATCGCCTACGCGACCCTGGAGTCGGGAGAGCCGGCATGGATCGAGGTCGTCGGCGTGGTCGGCTATGCCGCGCAGGACGGGCTCGACGCCGAGCGGCGGGTGCAGGTCTACCGACCCGCCATGCAGCAGGGTCCGACCTCGCTCTCCCTCGCCATCCGCACGACCGGCGACGCCACGCGCCTGGTGGGCTCCATACGTGGTGCCATCCACTCGGTGGATCCGGAGCAGCCCGTCGCGCAGGTTCGCACCATGGATGAGCTGCTCGCCTCTGCGGTCGGGCAGCGTCGCTTCGCCATGCTGCTGCTAGGCCTCTTCGCCGGCATCGCGCTGCTGCTCGCCTCCGTCGGCATCTACGGCGTGATGTCCTTCGACGTGACGCGCCGCTCCCAGGAGATGGGCGTGCGGATGGCGCTCGGCGCCGAACGGTCGAGCGTGCTGCGGCTGGTGCTCGCGCGCGGCGTCAAGCTGGCACTGGTCGGAGTCGCGATCGGGCTGCTCGGCGCCTTCGCGCTGACGCGGCTGATCGCCAGCCAGCTCTACGGCGTGCGCAGCGCCGACCCGGTCACCTTTGCGGCCGTTGCTGCCCTGCGGGTGGGCGTGGCGGTGCTGGCGACGCTGGTGCCCGCCTGGCGCGCCACGCGGGTGGACCCGATGGTTGCCTTGCGCGCGGAGTGACCATGCCGTTCCCGCGACCGGGGACCCCACGAGGGGAGAGGGGGAACTCGATCCTGCCGAACCTCGGCGTATGCGCTAACGCAGGATCTGCAGTGCTCCCCTCCCCCGCAAGGGGGAGGGGGGTCCCGACACTAACCACGAAGGGGAGTCACGATGGACAGGCTGCTGCAGGATCTACGCTTTGCCGCGCGCTCGCTGGCCAAGAACCCCGGCTTCACCGCGGTCGCGGTGCTGACGCTGGCGCTGGGGATCGGCGCGAACACCGCGATCTTCAGCGTCGTCAACTCGGTGCTGCTGCGCCCGCTGCCCTACGCGGATGCCGACCGGGTGGTGATGGTGTGGAACTCCCTTTCCAACTCGGAGAAGGTGTGGCTCTCCGAGCCGGAGCTGATGGACTACCGCGCGGGTGTCCGCAGCTTCGAGCAGCTCGCCGCCTATCGCCCGGCCGACGTCAACCTGACGGGAAATGCGGAGCCCGAGCGGCTCGCCGCCGCGCGGGTCACCGCGAACCTCTTCGATGCGCTCGGCAGCCGACCGCTGATCGGACGCACCTTCACGGCGAAGGAGGACCTTCCGGACCGCGACGACGTCGCGGTGCTCGGCTACGGGCTCTGGCAGCGCCGCTTCGGCGGCGACCCGGGCGTCATCGGCAGGACGGTCCAGTTGAATGGCCGCACTCGTACGGTCGTCGGGGTGATGCCGCGCGACTTCAAGCTGCCGGCGGATTTCCAGAGCGATGGCACCTCGGAGATCTGGCTCCCCCTGGCGTTGAACCCCGACAGCCTCGGCGGCCGCGGCCGGCACTACCTGCACGGCGTCGCGCGGCTGCGGCCCGGCGCGACGCCTGCGCAGGCAACCGCGGAGCTACGGGTGCTGACGCAGCGCTGGGTGGCGGAGGGAGTGGTGAACGACGAGCAGTTCACCGCCGTCTCGGTGCCGATCCGCGAGGAGGTGGTCGGCAGCATCCGCCCCGCGCTTCTCATCCTCTTCGGCGCCGTGGGCTTCGTGCTCCTCATCGCCTGCGCGAATGTCGCCAGCCTGCTGCTCGCCCGCGCCGACGAGCGCCGGAAGGAGATCGCCGTGCGCACCGCGCTCGGCGCCGGGCGCGGGAGGATCATCGGTCAGCTTCTCACCGAGAGCCTGTTCCTGGCCGCCCTCGGCGGCGCGGTGGGGCTGCTGGTCGCCTGGCTGGGCGTGGGGGCGCTGATGAGCCTCGCCCCCGCGAGCCTCCCGCTGCTGGAGACGGCGGCGCTGGACGGGTGGGTGCTGGCGTTCACGGCGGCGATCGCCCTGCTGACGGGCGTTCTCTTCGGCGCCGTACCGGCGCTGCAAGCGGTGCGGCGGGACCTGGTCGCGCCGCTCAAGGAGGGTGGCCGCGCCTCCACCGGCGGACGGAGCCGTCAGCGGGTGCGGGGCTCGCTCGTCGTCGCGGAGGTCGCCCTCTCGGTGGTGCTGGTGATCGGCGCCGGTCTGCTGGTCCGCAGCTTCTGGGAGCTGCGTCAGATCGAGCTCGGCTTCGATCCCGACAACGTGCTCACGCTGCAGCTCTCGCTGCCACCGGCGGACTATCCGGATGCGGATGCGATGATCGGCTTCTACCGGCAGCTCATCGAGCGGGTGGAGGCGCTGCCGGCGGTGCGCTCCGCAGGCGCGGCCGGGCTGCTGCCGCTGGCGCAGAGCATCGGCGACTGGGGAATCGACCTCGAGGGCCGCATACGCGACGAGAACAACCGTTTCCACGGCTACCTGCAGATCGTCACCCCCGGCTACCTGGAAACGATGCGGCAACCGTTGGTCAGCGGGCGGCTCGTCGAGCACGGCGACCGGGAGGACGCGCTCCCTGCCGTGGTGGTCAACGAGACGATGGCGCAGAGGTACTGGCCGGGGGAGAGCGCCGTCGGCAAGCGCATCCGCATCCGTGCTTCAGACGAGGGGCCGTGGTTCACGGTGGTCGGGGTGGTCGGCAATGTCCGCCACAACGCCATCGTCGAGGAGCCGCGCAACGAGATGTACTTCCCGCACGCGCAGCTTCCGCTCGCGCTCGGCGGCACCCTCAACACGATGACCGTCGTCGTCAGGACCACCTCCGATCCGCTGGCGGTCGCGGGCACGGTGCGCGAGACGATCCGCGCGCTGGATCCGAACCTGCCGATCGCCAACCTCCGCAGCATGGACCATGTCGTCGGCGAGGCCTTCGCCGAGCCGCGCTTCACCATGGTGCTGCTCGCGGTCTTCGCGGTGATCGCGCTGCTGCTCGGCGCCATCGGCATCTACGGTGTCATCGCCTACGCAGTCGGAAGGCGCACCCACGAGATCGGGATCCGCATGGCGCTCGGAGCCGGCGCCGGTACCATCCTTCGCATGGTGGTCGGGCAGGGCGTGGTGCTGGTCGGGCTCGGCGTCACCCTCGGGGTGCTCGCGGCGTTCGGCGTCACCCGCGTCCTCTCCAGCCTGCTCTACGGCGTGACGACGACCGATCTGGCGACCTTCGTGGCCGTCCCGCTCCTGCTGCTTTCGGTGGCGCTGCTGGCCTCGTATCTCCCCGCCCGCCGCGCGACGCGGGTGGACCCGATGATCGCGCTACGCTCGGAGTAGTGTACCTGTGTCCATGAGTGTCGCCAGGGCTTCGGCCCAGGGGAAGCCAATGGGGAAAACCAGATGCAAGGAACCATGAGAACGAAGCTGATAAACAACCTGCTCGCCCTCGCGCTGATCGGTGCCACTGTAGGCGCCGCACCCCCCGCAGCCCAGTCCGGCGACTTCCGATGGAGTGGCACGGTCGCAGAGGGGAATACGGTGGAGATCCGGGGCGTCAATGGCTCCGTGCGCGCGCTCGCCAGCGAGGACGGCCTGGTCCGTGTGGAAGCCACACGACGTGCCGGCCGCAGCGACGCGGAGAGCGTGCGTATCGAAGTGGTGGAGCACGAGGAAGGCGTCACCGTCTGCGCAGTCTATCCGTCACCGCCGGATGCCGCGCGCGCGAACGAGTGCCGCCCGGGTGGCGGATCCATCAACGTGCGGGACAACGATGTCGAGGTCGATTTCCTGGTGCGCGTCCCGGCGGGCGTGCGGTTCGCCGGCAACACTGTGAACGGCAACATCGAGGTCGAGCGGCTGCGGTCTGATGTGCGGGCGGCGACGGTCAACGGCCGTGTGAACGGCGGGACCACAGGTTTCGTCTCGCCGGCCGCTACCGTGAACGGAGACATCGAACTGACAATGCCCGCCGACCTCAACGCGGAGTTTCACGCCAGCACGGTGAACGGCAGCATCGACTCCGATTTCCCGATCGTGGTCACCGGCCGATTCGGCCCGCGGACTGCGCGTGGCACCATAGGTCAGGGAGGACGTGAGCTGCGCGTCTCCACCGTCAACGGCAGCATCCGCTTGCGGCGGAATTGAGCCGCCGAGAATGCTCGGGGATCAACGGGAGATGGATGCTCGGACCCTGCGCTGTGGGCTCCGCGCGTGCTACCTGCCCGCCCGCTGTGCCGAGCGGGCCCGGTCCTTCCCCCCTGGCGTCGTAGCTGTCGAAATCCTTTCTCTCTTCTTGTATGCGCTCGCTTCGATCCGGTCTTCTCTCAATTACCGCCATGCTCGCGGCGCTGCTCCTCGCGCTCGTGCTCTTCTGGCCTGCTCTGGTGCCGCGCCTCACCTTCATGGCACGGGAACTTCCGCCGGAGCACCGCTCGCCGGCCGCGTGGCGCTACGTCGGCGATGAGGTACACTTTCGGTCCTCCGACGATGTTGCTCTACACGGCTGGTTCTTGCATCGGAGCACGCCAGAGGGTGAGCCGTGCGGCACCGTGCTCTTCCTTCCTGGCAATGCGGGCAACGTGGCATGGCAGGCTGGCTTCACACCGCATCTGACGCGCTACGGCTTGGATGTGTTGGTGTTCGACTACCGCGGCTACGGCGCCAGCGAAGGCACTCCCTCGGAAGAAGGACTGCACCGCGATGCGCTGGGCGCCTACAGCTACCCCGTGAGGCTCGCCAGCTCCCATCGGAGCGGATCCTGCTGGTGGGACACTCCCTCGGTACAGCAGTGGCGGTGAGGCTGGCGAGCCAGGCAGACGTTGCCGGTCTGGTGCTGGCGGCACCCTTCACCAGCTTTCCGGGTGCGCTTAAGGCACGGCTACCCTGGTTTCCCGTAGGACTACTACCGTGGAAGACGGAGCGATTCGACGCCCTGGCGAGTATTCAGCGGCTCTCTGTGCCAACGCTCATGGCTGCCGCCAGGGAGGACCGCTTGATTCCCATGGCGGATGCACGAACCCTCTTCGATGCGGCGCCTGACCCGAAAATATGGGTCACCGTAGCCGGAGGGCACAACGACATCTTTCGAGGTGAGGAGCTTCACCGGGTACTCCCCGCGTTTCTTCAGAACACGCTCGGATGCCCCAAACCGCTGCCGGAGGCCCGCACACCGTCGCTCTGAACTCCGGCGCACCCCCATCCATTAGATCTGCAAATTTAGGCGTGCTCTTCAGGCCTGGCGCCGCTGACAACCTTCCGTGTCGACGCTGCGCCGGTTAGCTTCTCCGCTCGATCCTCGTCAAGCTTGGTTCGCGGCGTATCGGCGGTTTCTCGAGTCGGTTCAGGGCGTTGCTCGTCCTAATCAATGCATTTTCGCTCGGAGCGGATCACGGGCTCTTGCCTGGCGCCGCGCTCCCGGGCTTCTCGCACCTTACGCTTTCACGAAGGAGCCACCATCATGCGCTTCACCCGGACGACTCCAATCCTGCGCATCTTCGATGAAGCCAAAGCCAAGGAGTTCTACGTCGCATTCCTCGGATTCACAGTCGATTGGGAACATCGTTTCGAGGACGATCTCCCGCTGTACCTGCAGATTTCCAGGGACGACTGCGTTCTCCATTTGTCGGAGCATCATGGAGACTGCTCGCCCGGTGCCGCCGTTCGCATCGAGACCGACGAACTCGACGCATTTCATCAGCAGCTTCTTGCGGCACGCTACAAGTACGCACGGCCGGGAGTCGAACAAACTCCGTGGGGAACCAGGGAGATGTCCATCGCCGATCCCTTTGGAAATCGGTTGACGTTCACCAGTGCAGTGAGCACTTGACCCGGTGATCGACCGGTCTCCGCTTGCGCTGCGAGCAGAGCGCCATTCATCGTGTGGCAATAAAAAGGAAGCGTACCATGTATGGATTGATCGGCAAGATGACGGCAGTGGCCGGACAGCGGGATGAGCTTTCGGCCATTCTGCTCGAGGGGACAGCGGCGATGCCGGGATGCCTGAGCTACATCATCGCTGCGGATCCGGCGGATTCCGATGCGCTCTGGATCACCGAGGTGTGGGAGAGCCAGGAGAGCCACCGGGCTTCTCTCACGCTGCCGGCGGTGCAGGCGGCGATCGCCCGGGGGCGGCCGCTGATCGCCGGGATGAGCGATCGGGTGGAAACGCTGCCGCTCGGCGGGCATGGGCTCACCGCCATGCGCTGAACCCGACGCATGGCGGTGCATGTTGTCCGCCGCTGTGCCACCCTCTAGTTCGGTGCTGGTCACGGCCGCAGTCGCGGGCACTTCGTGGTTGAGTGAGAGAATCCGGTCCTACGCGGCTGACCTCCGGCATGAACAGCCTTTCTGATCGTCCCCGGAGGTGCTTCATGTAGCCATCTGGCTTTGTTGCATGGACCCTATATGTTGTGGGTTCAACAACATGTCTCCCACAAGATGGGGTAGAAAAAACCCATTCATGCAACAAAGCCTAGCCATCTCATCGTCATGTGCCAGAGACAGCTGTCCAGCGCATCGGCCTACCAGACGGGGGAAGTTCCTCCGACCGGAGCTGTTCTGCTGGACAGTGCGGGCATCAGCCGGTGTTCCGCAGCCCCGCGGAGATCCCGTTGATGGTGGCGGCGAGGGCGTACGAGAGAGTCTCGTCCTCCTCGCCTGCGCGCCGGCGGCGCAGCAGCTCGACCTGGATCAGGCTCATCGGGTCCACGTACGGATTGCGCAGGCGGATCGAGCGGGCGAGCACCGGATTGGTCTCCAGCAGGCGAGACTGCTCGCTGACCTGCAGCACCATCCGCAGCGTACGCGCGAACTCCTCGGCGACCAGCGCGAAGACCCGCTCGCGCAGCGCGCCGTCGGAGACGAGGCCGGCGTAGAGACGGGCGATGGCGAGGTCGGCCTTTGCCATGCCGGTCTCGACGTTGCGGATGAGATCGTGGAAGAGCGGGAACTCCCGCATCATCCGGCGCAGCAGCTCGATTCGGTCCGAGCCGCTAGCGGCGAAGCGCTCGAGCGCGTGGCCGACGCCGAACCAGGCGGGAAGCACGTGCCGGCTCTGCATCCAGCCGAAGACCCAGGGGATGGCGCGCAGATCGTCCAGACCGCGCGTTTCCCCGCGCCGCGCGGGCCGCGAGCCGATCCTGGCGTGCTCCAGCTCCTGCACCGGCGTGCCCTCCTCGAAGTAGGGCAGGATGTCCGCGTTCTCCGCGATCTGCTCGCGGTAGAAGGCGAAGGCGTCCGCCGACATCTGCTCCATCGCCTCCTCCCACTCCTCCTCCGAGTGCGCCTCCGGCCCCTCGGGCCGCGCGAGCGCCTCGAGCGGCGCGGCGACCATCAGTTCGAAGGTCCGCTCGGCGAGCACCGCGTCGGCGTACTTCCAGTTCAGCACCTCCCCCTGCTCGGTGATGCGCAGCTCGCCGGTGAACGCGCCCACCGGTTGCGCGGTGATCGAGCGGTGCGTGGGGCCGCCGCCTCGCCCGACGGTGCCGCCCCGGCCGTGGAAGAGGCGAAGCGTCACCCGGCACTCCTCCGCCACCCGGTGCAGAGCACGGTGCGCCTTGAAGATCTCCCAGGTGCTGGTCAGCATTCCCCCGTCTTTGTTCGAGTCGGAGTAGCCGAGCATCACCTCCTGGCGCCGCTCCCAGGAGTCGAGCAGCCGCCCGTACGCGGGCGAGGTCCAGAGGCGGCGGCAGATGTCAGGGCAGCTGCGCAGGTCCTCGATGGACTCGAAGAGGGGGACCGGCAGCAGGCCGGGATCTCCGTCGTCCGGCGAGGCGGCGACGGGTACGCCGCACAGCTCCGCCAGCCGCACCACTGCCACGACATCGTCTGCCGAGCGCGCCCCGCTGATCACGTACTGCTGAATCGCCTCGGGCGGGTAGCGCCGCTTCAGATCGGCCACGGTGCGCAGGGTTTCGAGAAGCTGCACGGTCTCGGGAGATGGGGGAGCCGGCAGGGCGAGCGGATCGCCCTCGGCGGTGGCACCCTCCAGCTCGGCGATGGCGCGGGCGTGCACGCGGGCGTGCTGGCGGATGTCGAGGGTGTGCAGGTGGAAGCCGAAGGTCTCGACCTGCCGCAGCAGCGGATCGAGCAGCAGGCGGGCGATGCGCTCGCCGCCATTCGCCGCGAGGCTCTCGCGCATCAGGCGCAGATCCGCGCCGAACTCTTCCGCGGCTGGATAGGCGTCAGGATGGCCGGGCTCGTCACGCGACGCGCGCAGCCGCCGGCCAACGTAGCCGAGGAAGCGGCGATAGATCTCCACCGGCGAGCGGGTGTCCGGCCGCGGATCTTCCGTGGCCACACTCCCGGCATAGCGCGCGAGTGCCTCCCGCAGCTCCGTGGAGGCGGAGACCTGTGCGAGGGAGGAGCTCAGCCGCTCCGTCAACGCTTCGGTGTCGCGGAAGTAGTGCCCGAGGATCGTCTCACGCGCACGCTGCAGCGCCTCGCGGGTGAGGTCGGGAGTGACGAAGGGATTGCCGTCGCGGTCGCCGCCGATCCAGGAGCCGAACCGCACCACCGTGGGAAGCTCCCGCGCAGGCAGCTCGCTGCCGTAGCAGTCGCGGAAGGCGGCGGCCATCTCCGTGTAGAGGCGGGGGAGAGATGCGATGAGCGTGGTGTCATAGTAGTCGAGACCCATCTGGATCTCGTCGCCCACCGTTGGCTGCGTGCGGCGCACCTCATCGGTCTGCCAGAGCGCGGTGATCTCGGCGGCAATTACGGTCTCTCGCTCGGCGGCGTCGTCATCGGTCAGTGGCAGCTGGTCGAGCGCCTCGAGCTGCTCGGCGATACGGCGGCGCTTGAAGAGCACCGTGCGCCGCGCGACCTCGGTGGGATGCGCGGTGAAGACGGGAATCACCTGGATGCGCCGTAGCCAGTCGAGCGCCTCCTCCCGGCTGAGTCCGGCGTCGCGCATGCGGCGCAGCGTGCCCCGGAAGGAGCCGGGCTGTGGAGGAGCACCGGTGGCGAGCTGGGCGGCGCGTCGCCGACGCTTGCGGTGATTGGTCTCGGCGAGGTTGGTGAGCTCGAAGTAGATCGAGAAGGCCTTGGTGAGCGCGTGCGCCTCGGCGGCACCGGCATCACAGACGATGCGCTTCGCAGCCTCCGTCAGCTCGCGCACCTCCAGCGGGTCGACAGGCAGACCGGGATCGCCACCGCTCCGCTCGCGATGCCGGATCGCCAGCCGGCGCAGCTCCTCGACCGCGTCGAAGAGCGCGGCGCCCCCCTGCTCCTCGAGCACCTCCCCGAGCAGCCGTCCGAGGGAGCGCACGTCGCGGCGGAGCGGCGCCTCCTTGAGATCCCCCTCCTGGCTCGTCAGCTCCGCCAGCCGCGCGGCCTGGTCCTCCGCACTCCAGAGAGGGGGCTCCTCCTCCCGTCCAACTTTCGCAGGGTCGTTCATGTTAGCTCTGCCTCAGCGTCTGCGCACGAAGACCGGCACCAGCGTCGAGCCGGAAACCGGCATCCCGTCGGCGAGAGCCGGTTCGAAGCTGAGGGCGCGCACATAGTTCAGCAGCTGGTGCTCCAGCGCTGTGCTTACCATCCCCCGCTCGACCCGTATCCCGGAGACGTGGCCTACGGGATCGAGGTAGACACGGATCCATACGGTCTCATCCCGCGTGCCCGGCCCCTGGTATCGGGCGCTCATCGCATCGTACGGCGAATGCAACGTCCGGTCGCGGGGGCGCGCCTCGCAGTACTCCTGCCGCCCGACGCGCATCCGCACCTCGTCGCCAAGCTCCAGCCGCAGCCGCACACCCCATTCGGTCTCGGTCGGTTCCAGGGTGCGGCGGTGCGCGAAGACCAGCTTCTGCAGCGAATCCGCGGTCGTCCTGGGAAGGTCGTGCTCGATGACCGTGCGGCGAACGTTGCTGCCGAAGCGGTCGTAGGAGAGCGAGAGGAGGGCATAGCCACCCGCAGCATCCTCGTCGGCGCGAAGCGCGAGCACGGCCGCGCGCAGAGCGACCGAGTCGACCAGCGCGGCGGATGGCGGCAGCTCGGCCGGCTCCTGCAGGACGTGGCAGGTGCGCCCGAAGGGCGCCGGCTGCATGCTGAGCAGGCTCGGGTCGCGCCCGGCGGGGGGGGGGGGGGGGGGGGGGGGGGGGGGGGAGGGAGAGAAAGAAGGGAAGACAAGGGGGAGACGATGCACCGGCGCACG
>JBPCIT010000073.1:0-9916 GCA_051006015.1 Longimicrobiaceae bacterium | reverse complement strand
GGAAGCCCCAGAAGTAGCCCCACCAGTCGCGGTCCGGCTGCCGCGCGGAGATGGTGACGTTGGCGGCCTGGAGCTGCTGCACGAGCTGCCCGGGGGTGTCCTCCGGGAGCTCCGTGCGGAAGCTGGTAAACTCGCCCCGCTCGCCCCGCACCGGCGCGCGCAGCTCGCCCTCGAGTCCCTCGCCCTTGACGAAGACGACCTCGGAGACGTTGTCCCGCTCGAGCTCGCGCTGCAGCTCGGTGTAGTTGAGCTCCGCCGCGCTCTGCTCACGCGTCCCCATCAGCTGGATCAGCACCAGCGGGACGAGGAAGAGCAGGATCCAGAGCGAGGCGGTCTTGGAGAATCGGCCCAGGCGCGGCTTTCTGGAATTGTTGGAATCGCGATCAGCCATGTTTATTTCCTTCGCAGCTTCCTCGGCGGCCCGGTCGCGGCGCGTAGCCCACGCAACTAGAGGCTGGCGATGAACGGCAGGTTACGAAAATCCTCCGAGTGATCGAGTCCGTACCCGATCAGGAACTCCTGTGGCGCATGAAATCCCACCCAGCGGGGTTCCATCGCCAGATTCGGCGCGACGTGCTTGTGCAGCAGCGCACAGAGCCCGAGCGAGCTGGGCTCCCGCTTCTCGAAGAGCGGGACCAGTCGATTGATGGTGGTGCCGCTGTCCACGATGTCCTCGACGAGGATCACATGGCGGCCGTGGAAATCCGCCTCCGGATCGTAGAGCAGCTTGACGTCCCCGGAGGTGGTGGTGCCGCTGCCGTAGCTGGAGGCGACCAGGAAGTCCACCTGCAGCGGGCGGGCGATCTCGCGCACGATGTCGCTGAGGAAGATGAAGGAGCCCTTCAGCAGCCCGAGCACGAGCAGCGGCTCGTGCTCCGGGAAGGAGTCCGTGATCTCCTGTCCCATCTCGCGTACCCGCGCGGCGATCTCCTCGGCGGTGTAGACGATGCGGCGGAGCTCGCGGCCCCCGGTACGGGCCAGGATCTGGTCGGGATCAGTCATCAGCGATCGCAAGAAAGAGCGCCTCTCGTTCGGGTTGCGGTGCGGCATCGAGGGAGCGCACGACCCCCGCGATCCAGAGCACCCGGCCCCGCCCATCCACGAGCAGCGGCAGGAGATGGCGCCGGGAGCGGGGGATGCGGCGCTCGAGAAAGAGCTTCTTGAGCGTCTTCGTTCCTCCCGCCAGCCGGATGCGGTCTCCGGCTTCCCATCCCCGCAGCTGGAGGGGGAAGCTGAGCCCCTCGAGCGCGAGTGCCACTCGCCGCTCCCCCTCCTCCACAGCGCTCCCCCTCCAGCGCACGACGCGCCAGCAGGCGCGGTAGCCGCGGCCACCGATGTGCAGGCTCTCCTCCGCCTCCGCATCCCTCTCCGGGGCAGGAATCACCAGGGGCTGATCCGGCGGAGCCGACCCGGGCCGCTCGACGCGGACGGAGTCGAACTCCGCCAGAAGCCGGATCCCGCCCGGGAGCCAGAGTTCACGACCGCTGGAGGCTCCGGTAATAAACTGTAGCGCAACACGGGTTCCCGCCCGGCCAGGCACGATGCCGACCGCGCGCAGGGCGCGGCGCAGCATCCGGGAGCCGAGGGCGGGACCATAACCGCGGAATGTGCTTCTGGCAAGCACCAGCGCGTCACCCTCGCGGCGAAAGGCGGCGGGCTCGAGCGGCTGCAGGATCTCCCGCCATCCCGCTTCCGCCTCGCGCGCCAGCTCGGCGAGCTGCACCAGGTGCCGGCGCGCGCCGGGCGCGACCCGCTCCTCGATCGAGGGAAGCAGCTCGTGGCGGATCCGGTTGCGCCGCGGGTCGAGCGAGCGGTTGGTCGGGTCGTCGCGCCAGCTCAGCCCCTGCGCCTCGGCGTACGCCTCGATCTCCGTCCTCCAGAAGGGGAGCAGGGGGCGGACCAGGCCGGACGGATCGGTGGCCGGGATTCCGGCCACCCCCTCGACACCCGTGCCGCGCAGGATGCGGAAGAGCACCGTCTCCGCCTGGTCGTCCGCGTGGTGGGCGGTCAGGAGGTGGGTGGCACCCACCTCGTCGGCGACGCGGCGCAGGAAGGCGTAGCGCGCCCGGCGCGCCTCCTCCTCGGAGCGCAGCGCCCCGGCGGCGCGCTCGCTGACCAGAGGAAGCTGCCAGGCGCGGCAGAGCCCCGCCACCCAGCGGGCATCGGCCGCGCTGCCGGAGCGCATGGCGTGATCGAAGTGCGCGGCAGTGAGGCGAAGCTCCCGCTCCGGCGCCGCGAAGCGCAGCAGGTGCAGCAGCGCGACCGAGTCGCAGCCACCGGAGAGCGCGATCAGCAGATGGTCCTCCAGTCGGCCGACGCCGAGCGCGTCGAGGTTGGCGAAGAAGCGGTCCTGCAAGTGCAGCTACCTCGGGTCTGGGCAGTAGGTCGGAAGTTGCGGATTCGCCCGCCGGTGCGGGCCCTCCCCCCGGCTCGCCAAGGCTCGCCACCCCTCTCCCACACGGGGAGAGGGGGATGAAAAGCGGCACCGGTGCATGCCCGAGCACTGTACTGTTCCCCCACTCCCGGAATTGGGAGAGGGGGCTAGGGGGTGAGGGCCCACGGCCCGGAGATCCACCAACGCGAAAGCTCGCCGCATCCCTGCGGGAGCGGCGAGCCGGAGGAGGTGCCAAGGACACGCGCGCGGGCTCAGCCGCTACGCACCGTCAGCTCGGCGCGCACGCCCCGTACCCCGTCCACGTCCCAGACGTCGTCCACCGCGTAGCGGATCTCCTCGTAGTCGGGGAGCTCGCCGCTGAGGGTGACGATGCCGTCCTTCACCTCGACGGTGATCGCCTCCGCATCCACCCAGGTGTCGTAGAAGAGGGCTTCCTCGACCTCCTCCCGCAGCTCCTCGTCGGGGCGGGTGCGCTGCCGAAGCCGATCGTGGTACGGTCCCAGGCCGTAGCGCGCGGGTCCGTAGATGCCGCCGTCCTGCGACGCCCCCTCGCCCTGGGAGAACATCCCCGCGTCGTATCCCCGTTCGCGGCCGCCACGGAAGGAATCCGCTTCACTCCAGCCGTAGCCACCGCCGCCCGGGCCGCGGCGCTGCTGAAAGGGACGGTCGTACGGCGAGGCTCCCCGGTTGGCGTCGTAGCGCGCCATCGTTCCTCCTGTGCGTTCTGTGATACGATGCTGCAGTGGCCTCCGATTGGCGCGGCTCAGGTGCGCAACAACCGTTCCAGAAAGGGCTCCATTTCGTCCGGCGGCGGACCCGGGGGAAGGGGACGCTCGGCCACCTCGTGCAGCACCCGCGCGAGGCGGTCGGGACGGTCGGTGATGATTCCGTCCACCCCCCACCCCAGCAGGCGCCGCATGTCCGCCTCGCCGTTCACCGTCCAGACGTGCAGCGCCAGGTTCTTCGCCTGTGCCTCGCGCACGAAGCGCGGCGAGAGAACGCGGCGGCCCCAGGCGGTCTCCGGCACCTGGAAGGCGTCAACGGCGGGCATGTAGAGCGCGGCGGCGTGCAGGCGGTGGAGCGCGAGGAAGGTGTACAGCTCCTCGCGCGCGGCGCTGGTCGCCCCACCGTAGCTGGCGAAGCGGGCACGGTTCGCCCGCAGCCCGGAGGCGAGCAGCACCCGGCCGGCGGCATCGAGCGCGTGGATCGTCTCCCACACCCGCTCCTGCGCGCGGCCGTTCTTGATCTCGAGGTTCACCCGCGAGGCAGGCAGCGCCTCGAGCAGCTCCCAGAGCGTCGAGATGCCGATCCCCCGGCCCCGAAAGGGAAAGCTGCGGCCGCCGTCCGGGGTGAAGCGGTAGCCGGCGTCCAGCTCGCGGAGCTGCGCGAGGGTGAGGTCGGCGACCCGCCCGGTGCCGTCGGTGGTGCGGTCCACCGTGGAGTCGTGCATCACCACCGCTTCCCCGTCGCGGGTGGGCTGCACGTCGATCTCCAGGATGTCCGCCTCCCACCACTGAACGGCGCGGCGCAGTGCGAAGAGGGTGTTCTCGGGGGCGAGGCCCGCGCCCCCGCGATGCGCCATCAGCAGCCGGGCACCGGCGAGATAGGGATGGCCCGGGGCGATGGCGGCGACAGCACGTTGCAGAGCGAGCGCCGCGGCGGGTACGCCCAGCGCGAGGGCGCCGAGAAGGGCGCGGGTGCGCCGCTCAGGCACCCGTCTCGACCCCCTCGCGCTCCGCGGGAGAGAGCCGGTAGAGGCGGTAGAGTACCAGGTCGATCAGGTGCGCGGTGAGCAGCCGCTCCCATACCAGCCGCTGGGAGTCCGCGCCCGCCTCGAGCTGCGCGCTGCAGGAGGCGAAACGCGCACCGAGGAAGGTGAGGAACGCCTCGACCGCGTCCGGGTGCGGGCGGGCAGCCGCGTTCGTGGCGCTCTCCTCGAGGAGCAGACCGTCGACAAAGGCGAGAAGCGCTGGAAAGACGAGCTCGGTGAATCGCCCGCCCGCGATCACCTCCTCGCCGGTGAGCTGCTCCCAGGCCATCTCGTTCCAGTAGAGATCCTTCGCCTCACGCAGCAGGAAGGCGAGGCGAACCGGCGGCAGGGGCTCGCACGCCGGCGGGCGCAGCGGCCGCTCGATCGCCGCGATGATGCGGGCGCGTCGCAGCTCGATGTGTGCCTGCGCGAGGCCGCTCTCGGCGGCGAACTTGCTCATTGGCAGGGATCGTGTTGAAGGACGCGCCGGCTCGACGCCGGGCGCGGTCCGGCGGCCAGCTTCCTCCGCGCGGTGTGGGGCGTAAGCTACGGAGTAGGCGAGCCGCTCGCAAATGGAGGCGTCGAGCCGGCGACCGACTCCGGTTCCACCTCCGGCGCCGCGCTCGCCGCCTGCTCCGCAGGGGCGGCCGGCTCGGTGCGGGAGAGCCCGCGGATCTGCTCGGGAGAGAGGATCACCCCCCGCAGCTCCGCGCGCTCCAGATCCGCTCCCGTCAGGTCGGCTCCCTCGAGGCTGGCATCCGTCAGATCCGCGCCGGTAAGGCGCGCCTGGCCGAGCCGCGCACCGGCCAGATTGGCGCCGGTCAGATCCGCGCCGGTCAGATTCGCCCCCCGCAGCTCCGCCGCCGCCAGCGTGGCACCTGCCAGCTGCGCCCACTCCATCGCCGCCCACTCCAGCGAGGCGCCCGTCATCTCCGCACCCCGCAGGTAGGCGCCCGTGAGATTGGCGCCCTTGAGGTGAGCGCCCTCGAGGTCGGCGCCCGTCAGATTCGCTCCCTTCAGGTACGCTCCGGTGAGCTGCGCCCGCTTCAGGTACGCCCACTCCAGGTAGGCGCCCTCGAGAAAGGTCCACTCCAGGATCGCGCTCTCGAGATACGCACCCCAGAGCTGCGTGCCCTTGAGGAAGGCCTCCGTCAGATTGGCGCCGCTGAGGTTCGCCCCCTTCAGGTCGGCGCGCGAAAGGTCGGCGCCGGCGAGATTCGCGCCCTTCAGATTCACACCCGCGAGCTGCGCGCCCGCCAGGTTCGCACGCTCCAGATTCGCCCCCGCCAGGTTGGCGCGCTCGAGGTGCGCGCCTCCCAGGTCGGCCCCGCGCAGATTGAGGTGGCCGGCGGCGATCAGCATCCACAGATCTCGATCGGAGAGGATTCGCGGGTCCATGCGTGGTGTCCCGGTGGGAGCGAGGCAGGCGCTGGTTTGATGATGCCTCCGCCGCTGCAAGCGCCGTTCCGATGGCATGTACGAAACTTGCGGGGCGGAACCGTCGCATTCCCGCAATCCATTTCACTGAGGAGGAGATGCACTCATCCTACGGATACGACCACGGGTACCGCCGCGGACGCCGCGCCGGGCGCACCTCCGATCACGGCTACGGGCGGCCGCTCGGCTACGACCGCGAGCTGGCGCCGCCCGGTGGCAGGTACTTCGCGCCATTGCCCGGCGAACGTGGATACCCTGGCGCGCGCTGGGGATGGAACCCGATCAGCTGGATGATGTGGCCGGACCAGGGCGCAGCCGGCTACGACGTCGAGGAGTTCTACCAGCCGCCACGCCGCCGGCCCGAGCGGAGCCCCACCTATGGCCGTGGCGGCGACCGCGCGGCCCAGCGCTGGAGCCGGCGCTACGGCTACGAGATGGAGGGCACGATCCGCCCTCGCCACCCCTTTTAACGACAGGAGCATTCATGAGGCACCGCAACGTTGATCCCAGCTTCGACGACGAGGAGATCGAGAACGAGGATCCCTTCGGAGAGGAGGCATTCGAGGCGGAGGGATTCGTCGATGGACCCGGCGGCGGTCCCGACTTCTCGGCGCCCGGTCTCGCCGACGACACCCTGGACAAGCGCCCCGGCGGCGGCGAGAAGGTCGCCGGGATTCCCGAGGAGCGGCAGCACGAGATCAACACCCCGAGCGAGCAGCGCCCTGACACCGAGGGTGCGGTGATCCGCGAGCGCGGCGGGCAGAGCAAGGGAGATCCCGCGGTTGGCGGCACGCGGCCGGAGTAGCCCGGAAGCCGAGCCCGCCCACGACCCGCTGCCGGGGAAGCGGACGCGCCCCTTCGAGATCCACGAGGTGATGGACCTCGTGCGCGAGGCGGTGCGTCCCTTCCCCAAGGCGGCGCTCTTCGAGCTGGCCGAGGAGGGATACGACACCCCCTTCGAGCAGCTCGTGGCCTGCATCCTCTCCATCCGCACGCTCGACGAGACGATGCTGCCCACTGCGCGCGCCCTCTTCCAGCGGGCGCGCACCCCCGCCGAAGTCGCCACCCTCAGCACCGGGCAGATCGACGAGATCATCCGCAGCTCCACCTTCCATGAGCGCAAGGCCACGCAGATCCGCGACATCGCGCTGCGGGTGGTGGAGGAGCATGGCGGCACCCTGCCCTGCGACCTGGCGACCCTGCTCTCCTTCCACGGTGTCGGCCCGAAGTGCGCGCACCTGGTGCTGGGGATCGCCTGCGACCAGCCGCGCATCGGGGTGGACGTACACGTGCACCGGGTGACGAACCGCTGGGGCTACCTGCGGACCCGCACGCCGGAGGAGAGCACCGTCGCGCTGGAGGAGAAGCTGCCGCGGGAGTACTGGGTGGAGATCAACCGCCTGCTGGTACCCTTCGGCAAGCACATCTGCACGGGGCGGCTGCCGCGCTGCTCGGAGTGCCCGGTGCGCGAGCCCTGCGCGCAGATCGGCGTGACCCGGCACCGGTAGGGTGGACGAGCGGCGTGATTACGCCGCCTTCGGCAGCGCGCGCAGCTCCTGGACGAGCTCGCGGAGCGCGAGCACGACACGTTCGTCCCCGACCCGCAGCAGCGCGGCGAGGATGTGCTTGCAGATGCGGTCGCGCCAGAGGTGGTCGCCGCAGTCGCAGCGCGGGTGCTGCGCCGAATAGAGATCGACGTAGTGCGCCTCCCGCCCGCCCCAGACCCGGTAGCGCCCGCGCCCGAGGTGGTTGACGCGCAGGCCGAGGCTACGCTCCAGCCGCGGCAGGTCGATCCCGCCCGCCCTCCGAAAGTTGATTGCCGGCTCCGACATCTTCCTGCTCCTTCCCATGCTGCGTAACTGCTTGTGAGGTGCATATTTTACCCCGTAACAGCCACGAAGATCGCGGTCTGCGGAAGGCGATTTGCACCCGACGGCGAGGCAGGGAAATGGCGGACTTGACATTCCTGCCCGCGCCCCGTATCCTCCCAGCAATCGCATACTCCACTCGCCGAGACGGAGGAGGAGGGTCCGCATGCGGATTGCCCCCGCAGCATCACCAGACGAGCGTGTTGTCCAGGCGCCCACAGATCTCTGTGTGGGCGTTTTTTATTCCCATCACCCTGGAGGTTGCCATGCTTGAATCCGGGATGGCGAACAAGATCTACAAGGCGAAGCAGTACGCGGAGCAGCCCGAGCGCATACACTTCGAGAGCTTGCGGGTCAGGATCGAGGGCGTGAACAACGAGCATCTGGTCCAGTTCGACGATGGCCACTGGAAGTGCGACTGCGAGTACTTCGGAAACCACGCGACCTGCTCGCACGTGATGGCGCTCGAGCGCGTCCTCGGCGTGATGGCACCCCATGAGGAGGAGGAGCCTCAGCACGCGTAGGACGCTCGGAGCGGACCGCGCGCCGAGCGAAGCGCCGCCAGCGAGGAAGCCGGCGGCGCTTTCTGTTGCGTGCGAGTTGAGCGGTACCGCACCGCGGCACTGCCGGGCCGATAAACGACCCTGTTGGGAAATGCGGTGCAGCCGGCAGCGCGCCCCCTCCCCCGGCCCCTCCCCCAATGCTGGGGGAGGGGAGAGCAGCATGTGCGGGTCAGCAGCGCTGGAGAGAACGGCGAAATCCAATCACCCTCCCCCCAGAATTGGGGGGAGGTGGCGAGCCCCAGCGAGCCGGAGGGGGGCGCACCGGCGGCGCCCCCAGCAATTTCCCAACGGTATCGATCAACGACCCGGCAGGGAACAGCAGGCGTCCTCCGGGCGCGCTATCCCGCCGGTGAGGACGACCCCGGTTTTTTCATTCTCTCACTCTCAGCGACTCAGGGATCCACGTACGTCTCGAAGAACCCCGGCAGCACCTCCTCCCTGCTACCCACCGCCACCCGCGCCCGCCCACGCATCTGCACGAAGTAGCGGCGCGCGGGGCGCTCCATGTCGGTGAGATGCACGGCCTCCACCTCGATGGTCACGCGCAGCCCGCGGCGGGCGTCCTCGAAGGCGATCTGCCGCGGGACCTGCACGGCGCTTCCGTTCACCCGCACCGTCTGCAGCTCGGGGAAGCGGATGGCGCCGGGGCGGTAGATCCCCACCGGCCCCTGCCCGTCAACCAGGTAGACGAAGAGGCCCTGGTCCGGCGTCTCCTCCCCGCGCACCACGCCGTACAGCAGAGAGAGGCGCTCGTTGGAGGCCGCCCCCCACTCCCAGGAGACGTCCCGCCAGACGCCCCAGTTGTGGTCGTGATACGCCTGCACGCGCCGCACCCGGTCGCAACCCGCAGGGTTCGCGGCGGAGCGAAGTGGCGGCGAAGAACCGGGCAGACAGATCGCGCCGTCGGCCTCGGCGTAGAGGGCGGGCACGACGTAGCCGGAGAGGAGGCCGGTGCCGCCCAGGTCCGCCGGGGGGAAGTAGCGGCGCGCGGCCGGATCGAGCCGCATGTCGATGCTCGTGCCCGGGAGCCGGGCGACCACCCGGTAGCTGCCCCCCTCGAGGCGTACGTAGGAGTCCTCCCCGAAGCGCAGGTCCGGGGAGAGGGTGTCGAAGCGCACCTGCTCGCCGGGAAAGTCGCGCGTGACGGCGCGGTGGGTGCCGTCCGCCTCGCGGATGGTGAGCAGGATGCGCCCTCCCCAGCCGCCGGGCTCCGCCATCCGCCCGCCGACCATGAAGGTCAGGTAGATCCAGCGATCCTCGGCGAGCATCACGTTGAAGTAGTGCCACTCCGCCCAGGTCGAGTCGCGCGCCGCCTCCCCGGTGGGGAGGTGGAAGCGGTCGATCTCGCGGTACAGCTCCTCGGGAGTCGGGCTCGCCCAGCGGCGGTCGGCCTCAGAGTCTTCCCAGCGGCCGGCGAGAAGCTCGGGGAGCGCTGCCGCGGCGGCGGCGCGGCTGGGGATCTCGCCGGTGGCGACCGCGCGCCAGCTGCGGCCGCCGGCGACGACCTCCAGCCGCTTTCCGTCGAGCAGTGGACTGGCGCCGCGGATGCCGCGCTCCTCCCTGCCCCGCGGCCCCTCGAGCACCTCGCGCTGGACGAAGCGTGCCTGATCGATGCCGAGGAAGAGTCCCTCGACGCCGCCGGAGCGCAGCATCTCCGTGCTGATCCCGGCGGGCACCAGCACCATCTCGCCTCCGCCCACCAGAGCGCGGTCGCGCGCCTGCTCGAGCATCGCCTCTCCGACGGCGAGCAGCACGACCATCACCGCCACCCCGAGCGCATAGCCGCCGAGGAGGAAGAGCGCGCGTCCCGGGCGGTGGCGCAGCTCGGACCAGACGAGGCGGAGGATCACCTCCGGCTACCTGGTTCCGCCGAGCGCCCCCCCTCCGGCTCGCTGGGGCTCGC
>JBPCIT010000072.1:0-4904 GCA_051006015.1 Longimicrobiaceae bacterium | reverse complement strand
TGCGCGGTTGCTCGTGCTACCCAGCGCGGACCATCTGCCGTGGGTGGAGCAGCCGGAGCAGTTCATATCCGCAGTGGACCAGTTCTTCCGGGGGAATTGGCCGGTCGGTGCTGAAATTGTGCGGTAGTGCGCCCAACCCGCGAATGCAGGCGACGATCCCGCACTATGATTTCAGACGTGCTGAAGTGATTGCGTGGTGCGGGCTCGCGCCTGATTCTTTACGTTAGGGCCAGTCCGTTCGGGTTCACGCGATCGACTCACCACCTGTTCCTCGCTTGCTTCTGTGAGCCCTTTTGAGTACCTTCTCGCGCTGGTGTCGATCTTGATCGGTCTGGCTGTGGCGGACCTATCAGGCAGTCTGCACCGACTGCTGCGCGCCCGGCAGCGCGTGCGGTGGGACTGGCTCCCGCTTGCCGCGGCACTCCTCGTGATGATGCTCATCCTCGAGTTCTGGTGGATCTTCTACGGACTCGGTACCTCCGTCGCATGGACCCACTACAGCGCCTTCCTCGTACTTGCGGCCTCGCTCGTGTGCATGTTCCTTCTCGCCTCTGCCACTCTCCCGGACGAGGTCCCGGAGGAAGGCATGGACCTGACCCAATACTACCGGGAGAACGGACGCTATTTCTGGGGCCTTTTCGGTCTGTTCGTGCTGCTCATGATCGCGGTTGAACTCGTCGCCGAGTGGGACCACATTCGTGACGCAGCGGTGCGGCGGCGGACGCTGCTGAACCTCGCGCTCGTCGCCTTGCTCTTTTCGCTGGCCAAAGTCCAGAACCGTCGCTACCATGCCGTGCTCGTGCCTGTGCTGCTCGTGGTTCTGACCATACAATGGTCTCATCTCCGCCTGGGGTGAGTACCGTCCGCAGGCCCAGGCCCTAACAAGTGCATGAAGTAGACGCGGGGCCGTGCATGTTTTCGAGTTCCGGTGTATGTTGGAGTTCGGCACGGTTCACGGGCTGTGGCACCGCCCCGCGCTCCTGAGCTTGCGCGTTAGGCCCGCGCGGCTGAGGCTCATTCGGGTGGCAGGTGAGCCGTATGGCACGCCCTCCGCCCCGTAGCGAATCGTCGCCTCGGCGGGTTATCTTTCGCGCATGATCGCGCAACGCATCTACACCGACACGTCCGTCATTGGCGGCTGCTTCGATCGATCCCGGTCCGCCGGTCCTTTGCGGCGACCCCGGCGCCCCGTCCGCTACGCCCCGCGCGCGCCCCCGCGCCTGCGCGCGCCGCCACACGGCTGACCCTGCCCGCCATCATTCGCATCGCGACCGGAGCCCGGCATCCGCCGGCCCCGGTCGCACCGGCAACTCCACTCTCAAGAGAGCAATGACAACCCTGTTCCTGGTGATCGGGATCTCGCTCTTCGTTTCGTTCGTCTGCTCGATCCTGGAGGCCGTGCTGCTCTCCATCAACCACTCCTTCATCGCGCTGCTGGAGGAACGTGGCGAGCGCGCGGGGGCGCTGCTGGCGCCCATGCGACGGAACATCGAGGAGCCGATCTCCGCGATCCTCACGCTCAACACCATCGCCCACACGGTCGGCGCCTCCATGGGCGGCGCGATCGCGCTGGAGGTGCTCGGCAGCCGCTGGATCGCGCTCTTCTCCGCTCTGCTCACCCTGGCGATCCTGCTCCTCTCCGAGATCGTGCCCAAGACGCTCGGCGCCACCTACTGGCAGCGCCTCGTCCCCTTCACCGCGCACACCCTGCGCTGGATGATCCTCTTCATGAAGCCGGTGCTGATCCCGCTCTCCTTCTTCAACCGGCTGATCGCGCCGCGGGGGCATACCGGCGTCACCGTCAGCCGCGCGGAGCTGGAGATCCTGGCCGAGATCGGACGGCGTGAGGGCACCATCGACGAGGAGGAGTGGCAGGTTGTGACCAATGTGATGAACCTGGACGAAGTGCGCGTCTCCTCCGTCATGACGCCGCGCACCTCCATGACCGCCATCTCCATCGAGGCGACGCTCGAGGAGGCGAGAAACCGGATGCTGGACCAGGGCCACCTCCGGATGCCCGTCTACTCGGGGAGCCTGGACAACATCGTGGGCATCCTGCTGGCGCGCGACCTCTGGAAGGCCGAGTGGGATGGGGTGCAGGATCTCCGCGCGCTGATCCGGGAGCCGGGCTTCGTGCCCGAGAGCAAGCCGGTAGAGGATCTGATTCGGGAGATGCGAAAGCAGCGCGTGAAGATGGCGATCGTGCTGGACGAGTTCGGCGGGACCGCCGGCCTGGTGACGCTGGAGGATCTGATCGAGGAGATCGTCGGCGAGATCCAGGACGAGCACGAGATGGAGCCGCTCCCCTTCGAGGAGGAGGCCGAGGGCGAGTCGCGCATCGCGGGCGGTGTCTCGCTGGAGAACGTGAACGACCGCTTCGGCCTGAATCTGCCGGACGACCGCTACGACACCATCGGCGGCTTCGTGTTCGGCCAGCTGGGGAGGGTGGCCGAGGTGGGAGACGAGGTTCACTTCGAGGGCGGGAGCTTTCGCGTGGTGGCGATGGACGGCCGTCGGGTGGACCGCGTCGCCTTCATTGCCTCGCCGGCGCACCTCGCCCCCCGGAGCTGAGCACGAAAACCTTTCATTCCAACCACTTGCCGAGCGGCAGCAGCAGCAGTAACTTAGAAGCTGCTGCAGAGTACCCGCGCGCCTGACGGGCGCCGGGTACTGCCCGCTTCCTTCACCGGGAACTTCGGTGCACGCTCGCTGGCTTCGGTCCACGCTACTCCTCGTTCTCGCCGCGCTGGCGTTCGTCGGCGATGCGGGCCCGTGGCGTGGGTGGGGGCCGCCGAGCGGGAGCGCCGTCTCGGCGCCCTCGGGGGGAGACGCCCGCGGGCTCGCTGCCCTCGATGTGCCGGAGCTCCCGGCTCTCCTGGGCGCCACCGGCGCCTCCGGAGTCCGGGTCGTCCTCCGCGCCCCTGCCGAAGGGCCCGCGGGCGGCCAGCCGCGGTGCCCGGAGCGGAGTGCTTCGAGCCTCTCCGCAACCCTCGCCGAACTTCCCTCCCTCGTTCTCTCCACGGCCGCGCGCACGCGGCTCGGCTTCGCGCGTCGGCTTTCGATGGCGAACTCCGGCGCGCTCTCCTCCTTCGGCACCAGCCTGCCGCCGCCTCTCTCCGCGTAAGCAGCGCCGCGGCCCAACGGGTCACGGCACCATTCCGTACGTCCGCCAGTCCTTCCGTATCGCACGGGGAAGGGGCCTTCGGCTCGTATCACGCTTACGCATCCATTCCGGAGAGACTCTCATGTTCGCACCTGTCCTACTGTTCGCCGCGGAGCTGACGCTGGCGGAGGTGGTCGCCGACCTCCCCCACGACCTCGCGGCGCTGATCGTCTACGTCACCCTCGGACTCTTCGTATTCTTCGTCTGGTACGGCAGCAAGCCGGAGGTTCTCGCCCGGTACCGTGGCGATCACCCGCCGGCAGCGCTCGAGGCGGAGCCACTTCCCGACGCTCTACTCCCGGACGACTCGAGGGCGCCTGCCTTGCAGCCGGCGCACGGGCCCGAGTACGCCGCTCTCCCCCTCGAGAGGGCTGGATGAGCGCGACCGACCTGCTGCTCCTGCTGCTCGGCCTCGTTTTCCTGGTGGCTGGCGCCGAGCTGCTGGTGCGCGGCGCCGCCCGCCTGGCGGCGGCGTTCGGAATCTCCTCGCTCGTCATCGGGCTCACGGTAGTGGCGTTCGGGACGAGCGCGCCGGAGCTGGCCGTGAGCGTGCAATCCGCCTTCGCCGGTCAGGCCGACCTCGCGCTCGGCAACGTGGTGGGGAGCAACATCTTCAACGTCCTCTTCATCCTCGGCGTGTCGGCGCTGGTCACGCCGCTGGTGGTTTCGCGGCAGCTGGTGCGGCTGGACGTCCCGGTGATGATCGGCGTCTCCCTCCTCCTGCCGGTCCTGGCGCTCGATGGCCGGATTGGCCGGCTGGAGGGAGCGCTGCTCTTCGCCGGGATCCTGGGCTACACCGGGTTCCTGATCCGGCAGAGCCGGCGGGAGTCGGCCGCGGCGGCGCCCGCCAGGCACGCGGCGGCCGCCATGACCCCGGCCCCGGCTTCCAGGGCCCGCGATGCGGCCCTGGTGCTGGGCGGCCTGGTGCTTCTGGTTGCCGGCTCGCGCTGGCTGGTGAGCGGCGCCGTTCAGATCGCGGCCGCCCTCGGCGTGAGCGAGCTGGTGGTGGGGCTCACCGTCATCGCCGCCGGAACGTCGCTCCCCGAGGTCGCCACCTCGGTGATGGCGAGCATCCGGGGCGAGCGAGACATCGCCGTGGGCAACGTGGTGGGGAGCAACATCTTCAACATTCTCGCCGTGCTGGGCCTCTCCTCCATCGTGGCGCCCCACGGAGTGGCCGTCGCACGAACGGCGCTGGCCTTCGACATCCCGATCATGATCGCGGTGGCGGTCGCCTGCCTGCCGATCTTCTTCTCCGGCTACCTCATCGCCCGGTGGGAGGGGGCGCTCTTCCTCGCCTACTACTTCGCCTATACCGGCTATCTGGTGATCCACGCCGCGGACCATCCGCTCCTGCCCGCGTTCCGCACGGCGATGGTGCTGTTCGTGATTCCGCTCACGGCGATCACTCTGCTCGTGATCGGCGCGCGCGCCTTCGCTCGGGCGCGGGGGAACGGACGCGACACCGCCTGATGGACGCACACGGCGATCTCGCGGCAGCCCCTCGCGGCGACGTGCCCGAGGCCGGCTGCGCTCGCCATGCGAGTGTGGATCGTGTAGAGTACCGGGCGGCGCCCCCCGGCACGAGGGATAGGAAATCCAAACGCTCTTTCGGGTCAGATTCGGCCCTCGCGGGAGGATAGGCGAAGGAGCCGAGGTGGTCAAGCGAATGCGGGGTGTGAGGGGATCTGCGTAGGATGGCGAGGCGGGTCACGCGGATCGCCCCCAGGCGGGCCGGAGA
>JBPCIT010000071.1:0-8222 GCA_051006015.1 Longimicrobiaceae bacterium | reverse complement strand
TTGGACCTGGTCCCTTCCACCAGGCACCTCGCTCTGGACCCTCTGAACGATCTGACTGATCCTCTGCTGCGCCCGATCGGAGATCTCACGCAGTACCTCCACCTCCTTGGGGTCCGGCGTGGCCTCGCTCATCGCTTCAGGGCGTTCATCATGTCGAACTCATCTGCGTCACCCGTCACACCGGCACCGGCTCCCCCGTCATGCGCAGGAACTCCGAGGGGTCGCTGGAGGTGCGCAGGCAGTCGTCGAGGGAGACCTCCCCCTGGATGTAGAGCTGGTAGAGCGAGTCGTTCATCGTCTGCATGCCGTGCTTCTTGCCGGCCTGCATGATCGAGTAGATCTGGTGTACCTTGTCCTCGCGGATGCAGTTCCGCACCGCCGGGGTGCAGACCATGATCTCGGTCGACATCGAGCGGCCACGGCCGCGGGCCTTGGGCAGCAGCGACTGCGTGACCACGCCCTCGAGCACGAAGGCGAGCTGCGCGCGCACCTGCGACTGCTGGTGCGCCGGGAAGACGTCGATGACGCGGTTGATCGTCTCGGCGCAGGAGTTGGTGTGCAGCGTCGCCAGGCAGAGGTGGCCGGTCTCGGCGATGGTGAGCGCCGCCGAGATGGTCTCCAGGTCGCGCATCTCGCCCACCAGGATCACGTCCGGGTCCTGCCGCAGCGCGTACTTGAGCGCGGCGCTGAAGGACTTCGTGTCCGAGCCGATCTCGCGCTGGTTCACCATGCACCCCTGGTGCTTGTGCACGAACTCGATCGGGTCCTCGATGGTGATGATGTGCCCCTTCCGCTCCTTGTTGATCTTGTCCAGCATCGCCGCCAGCGTGGTGGACTTGCCCGAGCCGGTGGGGCCGGTGACCAGCACCAGCCCGCACGGCCGCTCGGCGAGCTTCTTCAGCACCGGCGGCAGCCCGAGATCCTCGAAGGTCGCGATCTTATGCGGGATCTGCCGGATGGCGATCGCCACGCACCCCTTCTGCCGGAAGGCGTTCGCGCGGAAGCGCGCCAGGTTCTGGATGCCGAAGGAGAAGTCGAGCTCGTCCTCGGTCTCGAAGCGCTTCTTCTGCACCTCGGTCAGGATCGCGTAGACGAGCTGGATCGTGTCCTTGGGCCCCAGCACCAGCTCAGCCGAGCAGTCCGCCAGGTGCCCGTCGATGCGCAGCTTGGGGCGCTCGCCCACCGTGATGTGGAGGTCGGAAGCACCCTTCTCGACCATCTCGTCGAGCATGGCGCGCAGGTTCAGACTCATGTGATGCTCTTTCGGGTGGATGGTAACTCGATCAATGATGCACGGGGTGAGGGCCCTCCCCCCCTCGCCCCCTCTCCCCAGGAGGGAGAGGGGGAAACGTACCGCGCGTAGGCGGGCTCAATGCTGCTGGTCATCCCCCTCTCCCCTTGTGGGAGAGGGGTGGCGAGCCCTGGCGAGCCGGGGTGAGGGCCCCTAGTTCGCCGTTTCCTTGATGACTTCTTCCAGCGTGGTGATCCCGCGCTTCGCCTTCACCATGCCGTCCATGCGCAGCGTCAGCATCCCCTCCTCGATCGCCTGCGCCTGCAGCTCCGCGGCCGAGGCGCCCTGCAGGATCATGCGGCGCAGGGTGGGCGACATCGCCATCACCTCGTAGAGGCCCTGGCGGCCGCGGTAGCCGGAGTGGCCGCACTCCTCGCAGCCCTTGCCGCGGTAGAAGGTGACCTCCTCCGCCTCCTCCGGGGTGATGCCCGCCGCACGCAGGTACTCCGGCGGATACTCGACCGGCTCCTTGCAGCTCTTGCAGATGCGGCGCAGCAGCCGCTGCGCGGTGATCAGGTTCACCGCCGAGGCGACGTTGAAGGCCTCGATCCCCATGTCGATCATGCGGGTGATGGTCGAGGCGGCGTCGTTGGTGTGCAGCGTCGAGAGCACCAGGTGGCCGGTGAGCGCCGCCTTGATGGCGATCGAGCCCGTCTCGATGTCGCGGATCTCGCCCACCATGATGATGTTCGGGTCCTGCCGCAGGAAGGCGCGCAGCGCCGCGGCGAAGGTCATCCCGATCTCCGAGCGCACCTGCACCTGGTTGATCCCGTGCAGGTTGTACTCGATGGGGTCCTCCGCCGTGAGCACGTTCAGCTCCGGCGAGCTGATCCTGGAGAGCGCGCTGTACAGGGTGGTCGTCTTCCCCGAGCCGGTGGGGCCGGTGACGAGCACCATCCCGTACGGATTACTGATGGCGCGCATGAAGTGCTCTTCCGCCCTCGGCTCCATGCCGAACTTCTCGAGGTCCAGCGTCAGGTTGCTCTTGTCGAGGATACGGAGCACGATCTTCTCGCCGAAGAGCGTGGGCAGCGTCGAGACGCGGAAGTCGATCACGCGCCGGCCGACGCGCAGCTTGATGCGCCCGTCCTGCGGCAGCCGCCGCTCGGCGATGTTGAGGTCGGAGAGGATCTTGAAGCGCGAGATCAGCGCCGCCCTCATCCTGACCGGCGGGCGCATCACCTCCTGCAGCACACCGTCGATGCGGTAGCGCAGGCGGACCTCGTGCTCGTAGCACTCGAAGTGGATGTCCGAGGCGCCGCGGCGCACCGCGTCGGTGAGGATGCCGTTGATCAGCTTGACGACCGGCGCCTCGTCCACCTGCGCCTGCAGCGCGCCGCCGCCGAACTCGTCCTGGTCCTGGTGGACGAACTCGACCTCCTCCTCGTGGAACTGCTGGAGGAGGTCCTGGATGCGATCGTCCGAGGTGTCGTACTCGCGCTCGACGATCCTCTTGAGCGAGTACTCGCCCGCCAGCACCGGCTCGATGTCGAAGCGGGTGATGAACTTCAGGTCGTCCACCACCCCGAGCGCCGTGGGGTTGGCCATCGCCACGGTGAGCGTGCGGCCGACGCGGCGCAGGGGGAGCAGCAGGTGCTTGAGGGCGACCTCGGCCGGGATGAGCTTGATCAGCTTGCGGTCCAGCGTGACCCGCTGCAGGTCCACCGCGGGCACCCGGTGCTCGCGCGAGAGGATACGCACCAGCGCATCCTCCGCGATGTAGCCGAGCTTGACCAGGCTGTAGCCGACGCTGGTGCCGCCGGTGCGGGCGTCATCCGCCGCCCGATCCATCTGCTGCCTGGTAATCAGCCCATCGCGAAGGAGTTGATCGCTGGTACGATCTGCGGACGCGGTAGCCACCATCGAGTATTGCCGGAGGAAGAGCGAGAACGCGGAGGGCGCTGCAAAGGCCCAAGAGATTGGCGCGAATGAAGCTAGCTGAGTTCCTGCCCTCCTGTCAAGGTCCCGCAGCGGGAGAACAGGGGCACTCGCGCCCCCCGCCCGCTGCCCCTCCTGGCCCTCAACCCGCGCGCACCAGCGGCGCCAGCCGCTCGAGGGTGCGAGCGCCGATGCCAGGGACCTTCTGCAGACCCTGAACGGTGCGGAAGGGCCCGTGCGCGCGGCGCCACTCGATGATGCGCTCGGCGAGCGCCGGCCCGATCCCCGGCAGGCGCTGCAGCTCCTCGGCCGTGGCGCGGTTCAGGTCCAGCAGCGCCGAGGGGCTGGGCGCCGCGGTCTCGCGCGGCGAGGGGCGTGAGGTCGGCGCCGCCGGCGAGGTGCGTGCGCTGCTCACCGCGGCGGCTGGAGGGGCAGGTGGAAGCGCGACGTGCGGCGTGACCCCTGCCAGCAGCGCCGGCCCGATCCCCGACACCGCATCCAGATCCGCCAGCGTGCGGAAGGGTCCGTGCTCCTCGCGGTGCGCGACGATCCGCGCGGCGAGTACCGGCCCCACCCGCGGCAGGCGCTGCAGCTCATCGACATCCGCGCTGTTCGGGTCGATCCGCTCCCCCTCAGCGAGCGGCACCGCCCGGCGGCGTGCGCGCTGCACCTCCGCGTCTACCCGCTGCCCCAGCCGCGCCGTGCCGCTGTCGGCAACCGCGGCATCGCCCCTCCACTCGGGCGACGCCGGCGCGGGCCCGGTGAAGCGGACCACCGTACCGGCCGCGATCAGCAGCGCGAGCACGCCCAGTACCAGACGTTCGTCAGGGGTGGTTTGCATGGGGTCCTCCAGGGTGCTGCAGGGTAGAGCTGGGGAGTTCCGGGTCGGTGGCGGGGCCCGGAAAGGGATCTGATATGATGCGAGGTGCCGACTACCAGTACATTTTCGATACGCGACTTTCTCCGCCAGTACCCCCTCTCCGGCTCGCTGGCGCTGACCACCTCGCCCCCGAGCCTGGGGCAGAGATCGAAGTGCTGGTGCTTTTCTCCCCTCCCCCCTCTGCGGGGGAGGGGCCGGGGGAGGGGGGTCCCCCGCGCCTATCTACATCAAATCGCCGCCCCGCGCCAGGGCAGTCTTACCCTCCGCGGTAGACCAGCTCCGCCACCACCTCCCCGACGATGCGCAGCGTCTCCGCGCTGGTGTTCTCCGGCACGTCCTGCAGCGTGTGCCAGTAGCGGTTCCCCGGCCCATACTGGAAGTCGATGATGTTGATGGTGCGGATGCCCGCCTGGTTCAGCGGGATGTGGTCGTCCGTCACGTAGTCGCCGACGGTGTTGGGGAAGATGTCCGAGTACCCCAGCTCCGCGGCGACCGCCCAGACGCGGCGCACCACCTCGGGCGCGAGCTGCGCCGAGTTGCCCTCCACCGGGAAGCGAGGGTCGCGGTCCCCGACCATATCCAGCAGGACGCCGTAGAGGGGCGCGTAGCCTGCCGGCAGGTTGGCGGCGAAGTAGCGCGCGCCGAGGAACATGTCCTCGGTGCCGGGGCCGTAATCCTCGCCGTCGGTGAGCAGGATGTCCACCCCGATGGGCGGGGGCTGCCGCCGGAACAGCTCCGCCAGCTCGAGCAGCACCGCCACCCCGGACGCGCCATCGTTCGCCCCCGGCACCGGGCGCCGGCGGTTCGCCGGATCGGGGTCCTGGTCGGCGGTCGGGCGCGTGTCCCAGTGCGCGAGCAGCAGCACCCGCTCACGCATCTCCGGACGGAAGCGCGCGAAGACGTTGGTGAGCTCGAGCCTCTGCCCTGCCCCGGTCGTGTGCGCAAACGACTGCTGGATGACGGTGTCGGCCCGCTCCCGCAGGAACTCCGTCATCCAGTCGAGCTGCCGCCGATGCCCCTCGCTGCCCGGAACGCGCGGGCCGAAGGCCACCTGCTGCTCGAGCAGCGCGAAGGCGCGGCCCGCCTCGAAGGCGGGGCGCTCGACCCGCGGCCCGCCGCTGCGCGGGAGATCCCCTCCGGCGTCCTCACAGGCGACCGCGACCGCGAGCAGGAGAAGCAGCGAAAGACGACGCAGAAAGGAGGTCATACCAGATCCAGTCAATGGTCACTCGGCCGCTTACCGGGGGTATAAAACCCCCGGCAGGATGTCGCCCGGTGCACGCTTGCGTGCAGCGCCACCACAGCCGCCCTCGCGGGCGGGATCTCGCGGCCGGGCGCGTCCGGAGGACGCCCGCAGTTATCTGCCGGGTCGTTTATCGGCCCGGCGAGGCCGGCATCACCACCGTGTCCGAACTCAGCGCCGAACCTCAGCGGCATTACCATCACGGCACCGTCCCGGCTGTGAGATTGAACTGGCCGAAGAGGCCAAAGGTGAACTGGCTGTTCGCGCCGCGCTCGCCGATGCGGTCGCGGCGGTCGCGATGGTCGAGCTGCAGCCCGAAGCTCATTCCCCCCGCGCGGGTGTCGAGCTGCAGCCCCACGACGCGGTCCTCATAGCTCAGGAACTCGTTGCGCGCCGAGCAGCCCGTCAGCTCCGCGGAGAGCCGGCACTCGCGCCGATCGCCCTGCGTGTAGCGAAGAGCGATCGAGACCGGCTCGGGAAAGGCCGGCGCGAGGAACCCTGGCGTGGGCAGCGGGCCGCCGAGCGAGAGGCTCTGATCGCGCGCCATCCGCTCGGTGCTGGCGAAGGGAGTCTCGCCCCTGCCGTGCAGCCACTCCGCGCGGTACGCGGTAACGATGCCGCCCTGCCAGACGGCGGAGATGCTGAGCGGAAGCCGGTCCGTCCTCGTCACCCGTTCCTCGCCCGCACCCCGGTCCGCCTGCCCGTGCGAGCGGAGGTTGTACCCAGTGGAAAAAGCCACGTTCCTGACCGCCCCCCGCACCAGATCCGGCAGCGGCAGCGAGGACCACTCGAGCGCCAGATCGGGCCAGGTCGTCTCGCGGTCGAAGCGCTCGCTGCGTCGCCCCAGCAGCTCGCCGCGGCGAGCGCCGTAGCCCAGCCGCAGCCGCGCCGCCGTTGGGAGCGCCAGCCCGGTGCGCAGCGTCAGCTCCGTGCCGCCCAGCAGCCGGGTCGCCGAGTCGGCGTGCAGCGTGCGGAAATCATCGCGCCCGCCGAGCCCGAACTGATACCCGAGCCCCGGCGAGCCCGCGGCGCGGTCGAAGCGCGACTCGAGCACCCGCCCCCAGCCGACCTCCAGCGGCTGCAGCGCGTGCAGCAGCCACCCCCTCCACGTCGGAAGCCGCGCCGCGGAATCCACCGCCGCGCCGCCAATCGCCCGCGCCAGCTTCTGCGGGTCCAGCACGAAGCGCGTCGAGAGCGCGCGGTTGTTGCCGAAGGTGCGCAAGAGCACGGGTGTGGGACCCGCCTCCGCCTCCGTGCCCTCACCCCGCTCGGTGAGGCTCGCACCCCTCTCCCACAAGGGGAGAGGGGATTGAAGAGCGGCACCGGAGCTTGCCTCTGCACTGAACTGTTCCCCCTCTCCCTTCATGGGAGAGGGAGCTAGGGGGTGAGGGCGCTGTTCGGGAGCGGCGGTCAGGGGATGAGGACCTTCCCGGTAGTACCCCGGATTCTGATCCAGCACGAAGCTGCCGCTCGCCGTCGCCTGCGCGGTGAGCCACTCGCTCACCCGCGGCGCCCAGGTGAGGCGGGTGGTGAGCGAGCGGTCGGCCTCGCGGCCGAGATCCAGGCCCGCGAGGCGCAGCCGCTCGGCATCCAGCCGCTCGGCCGCCTGCGCGTTGAGGAGCGTCGAGGGGAGCAGATCGCGCGTCGAGCGCAACATCAGGTCGCCCCCGAGGGAGGGAAAGGGCCGCAGCTGCAGCGACGCCTGCTGGTGGAGGCGCTGCTGCAGGCTCTGCCGGCCCGCACTCCCGTCACTCTCCGAGAGCAGCACGTGCGAGAAGCTCTGGTACTCGGAGCGGCGGTCGCTCCAGCCGGTGCTGAGGGTGAAGCTCTCCGGCGACCAGCGCAGCCGCAGCCCCGGCAGCGAGCTTCCCAGCAGGGCGCCGCGCAGCAGCGAGGGAAGCCAGCCCACGCCGCCAGCGCTCTCGGGGAGCAGGCGCAGCGTGCGTGCGGCAGGGCGAATGTGGTACTCGACCCCTACGTCCAGATCCTCGCCACGCAGCGCGGTGTAGGGCGTCGCCTCGTCCGCGCTCTGGTAGGCGACGCGCAGGCGCAGCCCCTCCGCCGCGGCCAACCCGACGCCGGTTCCGCCACCCGCGGCGCGCCGCCCGAGCTGGAAGCTGACGCGGGTACGCTGCCCCTCCGGCCGGCGCACCGCGCCCAGCATGCTCGCGTCGAGATCCGTCCGCTCAACGTAGAGCGGCTCCGCCGCGGTACGCTGGTGGCTCACGGCGAGCGGCGCGTGCAGCCCCCATCCGCCGGGGAGCAGCTCCCCGAGCTGCAGTGCGCTGCTGAGGGAGAGCATCCCCTCGCCCTGGTAGCCGGGGAGGGCGTCGAGCTGACGGAAGTGCGCTCCCTGGTGAACGTAGGTGAGGTCGGTCTGCAGGACGCCACCGCCGCGAATCGCCAGGTTCAGCTCCCCCGCCGCGCCCGGCCGGCTCTCCGCGGCGGCCAGACGCAGGTCGTTGATCCAGAGCTCGCCCGCCGCCATTCCGCCGCCGCTGTTCCAGACCGCGAGCGAGAGCTCGCGGATCGCGGCGAGGTTCGGCGCGCGCCCCCGCTCCCCCACCACCACCGCGTAGGTGCTGTCGGCGTCCCAGAGCATCAGCGGCTGCGTATCGCCTACCGGGCGTTCGAGCAGCAGCCTCTCCGCCTCGGCGCGCAGCCGCTGCCAGGGCGCGAAGTCGATGACGATCTCCGGTCCCCAGTCCTGCGGCGCGAGCGGCGCCCCGACGCGCTGCAGCGGGGTCCGGTAGAGATAGAAGTTGTCGGGCCCGCTGCCGACTCGGATCACTAGCTGCTCGCCGCCCTCCCCAGTACCCCAGCGCCCCTCACGCGCGAGCGCCCAGAGGCGGAGCTGCCGGTAGCCGAGGAAGTTGCGAGGCATCCCCTCGTAGGAGCGGTACACCTCGGCGCGGTCGCCAGCGGCGACG
>JBPCIT010000070.1:0-3741 GCA_051006015.1 Longimicrobiaceae bacterium | reverse complement strand
GTGCGCCGCCGGGCTACGTCGGCTACGAGGAGGGCGGACAGCTCACCGAGGCGGTGGTGCGGGCCCGCTCGGGGCTCAAGGACCCCGCCCGACCCATCGGCTCGTTCATCTTCCTGGGGCCCACCGGCGTGGGCAAGACCGAGCTGGCCCGGGCCCTGGCCGTCGGTCATGCGGCCGTCATCCAGGATCTGCAGCAGGATGTTGAACACATCCGGGTGCGCCTTCTCGATCTCGTCGAACAGGACGACGCTGTACGGCCGGCGGCGGATCGCCTCGGAGAGCTGCCCGCCCTCCTCGTAGCCGACGTAGCCCGGCGGCGCGCCGATCAGCCGCGCGACCGCGTGGCGCTCCATGTACTCGGACATGTCGATGCGCACCATCGCGTCCTCGTCGTCGAAGAGGAACTCGGCGAGTGCGCGCGCCGTCTCCGTCTTCCCTACGCCCGTGGGGCCGAGGAAGATGAAGGAGCCGACGGGACGATTCGGATCCTGCAGCCCCGCACGCGAGCGGCGCACCGCGTGGGCGACCGCCTCCGTGGCCTCCGGCTGGCCGATCACCCGCTCGTTGAGGTGCTCGTCGAGGTGCGCGAGGCGCTGCCGCTCGGACTGCAGCATCCGCGTGACGGGGATGCCCGTCCAGCGCGCCACCACCTCGGCGATGTCCTCGGAGTCCACCTCCTCCTTGAGGAACTTGAACTCCTGCTGCAGCTCGGCGAGGCGCTCCTCACCCTCGTGGAGCTGCCGCTGCAGCGTCGGGATCTCGCCGTACTGCAGCTCGGCGGCACGCGTCAGGTCGCCGGTGCGGGTGGCGCGCTCGACCTCGACGCGCAGCTCGTCCAGCCGCTCCTTCATCTCGCGCAGCTGCGAGATCGCCTCCTTCTCCGACTGCCACTGCGCCTTCATCCCCGAGGAGCGCTCGCGCAGATTGGAGATCTCGCTCTCGACGCGCTGCAGCCGCTCGCGCGAGGCGGGGTCGGTCTCCTTCTGCAGCGCCTGCCGCTCGATCTCGAGCTGGGTGATGCGCCGCTCGACCTCGTCGATCTCCTGCGGCAGCGAGTCGATCTCGATGCGCAGCCGGCTGGCCGCCTCGTCGATCAGGTCGATCGCCTTGTCCGGCAGGAAGCGGTCGCCGATGTAGCGGTCGGAGAGGGTCGCCGCCGCCACGATCGCCGGGTCGGTGATGCGCACGCCGTGGTGCACCTCGTAGCGCTCCTTCAGCCCGCGCAGGATCGCGATGGTGTCTTCGACGCTCGGCTCGCCGACGAAGACCGGCTGGAAGCGACGCTCGAGCGCGGCGTCCTTCTCGATGTACTGGCGGTACTCGTCGAGCGTCGTGGCGCCTACCACCCGCAGCTCACCGCGCGCGAGCGCCGGCTTGAGCATGTTGCCCGCATCCGGCGAGCCCTCCGTGCGCCCCGCGCCGACGATGGTGTGCAGCTCGTCGATTAAGACGATGAAGCGCCCGTCGCTCTCGGTGATCTCCTTCAGCACCGCCTTGAGGCGCTCCTCGAACTCACCGCGGTACTTGGCGCCCGCGAGCATCGCGCTGATGTCCAGCGAGATCACCGTCTTATTGCGCAACCCCTCGGGCACGTCGCCGCTGACCACGCGCTGTGCCAGCCCCTCGACGATGGCGGTCTTCCCGACGCCGGGCTCACCGATCAGCACCGGATTGTTCTTGGTGCGGCGCGAGAGCACCTGCACCACGCGGCGGATCTCCTCGTCGCGGCCGATCACCGGGTCGAGCTTGCCGCGCCGCGCCCGCTCAGTGAGGTCGATCGAGAAGCGCTGCAGCGCCTGGTACTGGGTCTCCGGGTTCTGGTCGGTGACGCGGTGCGGGCCGCGCACCTGCGCCAGTGCCTGCACCAGCGCCTCGCGGGTGGCGCCCTGGGCGCTCAGCAGCTCGCGCGTGGTCGAGCCCCGGTGCTCGGCGAGCGCGAGCAGCATGTGCTCGGTCGAGATATACTCGTCCTTGAGGTCGCGCGCCTCCTGCTCAGCGCGGTCGAGGATCTGGTTCAGCTCACGCGAGATCGTCGGCTGCGCGCCCCCCGACTGGCGAGGGAGGCGGCCGAGCGCCGTCTCCAGCTCCTGGCGCAGGCGCGTGACGTTGACGCCTACCTTCTGGAGCATGGGGACCACGATCCCCTCCTCCTGCGCGAGCAGCGCGCCGAGCAGGTGCAGATCCTCGATGGCCGGGTTCCCCGTCTGGCGCGCGGTGTTCGCGGCCTGCTGGATGGCCTCTGCCGCTTTGACAGTCAATCTATCGAAATTGGTCATACGATTCTCCGTGTTCTGAATGCCACCTCCTCCCCGTTCGCAGCAAGGCTGCTGGCGCGGAGTGGGCGGCTGAAGTTCCTGTAAGTGCTGCCTTCACAATAAGAAAGAAGTGTGCCCGATGAATGTGCCATTTGGGCGGGAACCGCCGCTCGGGCCGCGGGCGGCATGCGCGTTGCCAGGCGGTGTGCGGGCGCTAACATCGAGGAGTTCGCATGCGGTGGTCCATCAAGATCGCGCGGATCGTAGGGATCGACGTCAAGATCCACATCACCTTCCTGCTGCTCCTCGCCTGGATCGGCGTTGCCTACTACCTCCAGGGCGGAGCACCGGTTGCCATCGAGGGGCTGATCTTCATTCTCCTGCTCTTCGCGAGCGTGCTGCTCCACGAGTTCGGCCACGCGCTCGCCGCTCGCCGCTACGGCATTCCGACCCACGACATCACCCTCCTGCCGATCGGCGGGGTGGCGCGCCTGGTCCGCATGCCGGAGGACCCACGGCAGGAGCTGGTCGTCGCGCTGGCCGGTCCGGCGGTAAACGTCGTCATCGCGCTCATTCTCCTGCTCGTCCTGGGACAGGTCGGGGATCCGAGCGAGCTGGTCATGCGGCTCGAGGATCCGGCCTTCGGCATGGCGGGGAAGCTGATGGCGGCCAATCTGTTCCTGGTCCTCTTCAACCTGGTTCCCGCCTTCCCGATGGACGGCGGACGCGTGCTGCGCGCGGCGCTGGCGATGCGGATGAATTACGTACGGGCCACGCAGATCGCCGCCAGCATCGGCCAGGGGATCGCCTTCCTCTTCGGCTTCCTCGGCCTCTTCTTCAACCCGCCGCTCATCTTCATCGCCCTCTTCGTCTACCTGGGCGCGTCACAGGAGGCCGCAGTGGCGGAGATGCGCAACGTCACCGAGCGCGTGCCCATCTCCGCCGCGATGGTCACGGAGTTCCGCACGCTGCCGCTGGAGGCGACGCTTAACGATGCCGTCGAGGCGCTGCTGCGCACGCATCAGCACGAGTTCCCGATCGTGGACGAGGCGATGCGGGTCCACGGCATCCTCACACGGAACGACCTGATCGCGGCGCTCACCCGCGGCGGCGCACACCAGCCGATCACGACCTCCATGCGCACGGATCTGCCCTCCGTCTCCTGGCACACTCCCTTCGAGGAGGCGTTCCAGCGGATGCAGCAGTGCCGGTGCCCCGTCCTGCCGGTCATCGATGATCACGGCCGGCTCATCGGGATGATCACCCCGGAGCACGTGGGCGAGATGATCATGGTGCACGGCGCGCTCTCAAGGGGGCAGGCACCGTCGTGGAGGCCAACCCCGAGTGGCGACGCGGATTGGGAGATCCACACCAGGAGCTAGGGGCGCACCGCGGGGATCATGCATGCCGTCACGAGGCTGGGCTATGGAAAGGGGCGCCCCGACAGCATCGGAGCGCCCCTTCAGCGCATCTCTCGTCGGGGCCG
>JBPCIT010000069.1:0-6800 GCA_051006015.1 Longimicrobiaceae bacterium | reverse complement strand
CGAGCTCGTCCGGCACTGGCATCCGCCTGCGGTGAACGACGATCGGGAGGACCCGCCCTTCGAGGATGCCGCGGAGGAGCTGCTCGAGACCCTTGCCCGCGCCGTCGCCGAACGTCTCGATCCGCAGCGCCCGACCAGCATCTGGCTGAGCGGCGGTTGGGACTCGACAGCGGTCTTCGGCGCGGGAGGGAAGCTGCTCCGGGAGCGCGGCGCCGGCGAGCACCTCCAGGCGGTCTCCGTCAGCTACCCGCCGGGCGACCCCGGCCGCGAGGACGAACTGATCGAGCAGGTGGTGAACCGCTGGGGCAGCCCGGTGCACTGGCTCGACATCCGCGAGATCCCGTTACTCGAGAGCGCCGCAGAGCACGCCAGCTTTCGCGACGAGCCGTACGCGCACCCCTTCGAGCAGTGGAATCGGGCGCTGGCGCAGGGTAGCCAAAGCGTGGGGGCGCGTGTCGCCTTCATCGGCAAGGGCGGTGACGAGATCTTCGCGGTGTCGGACGTGTTTCTTGCCGACCTGCTGCGGCGCGGCCGCTTGCTCAAGCTGGCTCTCGAGTGGCGCGCGCGGCCCCGCGGTGGATGGCGCGGCTTCATCCGCAAAGTGGTACATCCCCTGCTGCCGCCGGACCTGCTCGCGTCGCTGGCGTCGCTGCGGGGTGCGCCTCCCCCGCGACGTTTCCTCGAGCGGAACATCGCGGAGTGGATCGAGCCGTCATTCTCCCGTGCGCACCACCTGGCGGAGCGCCAGAGCGCCGAGCCGCTGCGCCGCGGCAACGGCAGCCTCGCCTCCGCGGAGATGATCTGGATGCTCACGCACCCGTTCTTCCCGCGCACCCTTGCGAAGGTGTGCGGGATTGCGCTCGCGGAGGGAGTCGAGGTTCGCTCGCCGCTCTATGACCGCCGCATCATCGAGCTCGCGGCGTCCCGGCCGCGGTGGGAGCGCGCCTCGGGCTGGGAAACCAAGCTGCTGCTGCGCCGGGCAATGCGTGGATTGCTGCCGGACGCGGTGCTCGCGCCGCGCAGTCACCGCACCGGCGTCACCAGCGGCTACTTCTATCGGGAGATGCGGGAAGTATCCTCCGCACTCTTCTTGCATGCATTCGAGGAGCCCCTCTTGGCCGAACTGGGAATTGTCGATCCGCAGCTCTTGCGCAGCGCGTGGCACGATTTCCTCTTCCGGGGTACGAAGGAACGCGCCGGGGAGCTGTTTGCCACGCTGCAAACGGAACTCTGGCTGCGAGGCCGGGGGGGAGGTTCGGAGCGGCCACACGGGTGGCTCGCCGAGCGAGGTGCCGCTGTAGCAGGCGGCCATCAGACGGACGGCCACATCGGCCGTTCATCCGCCGGGCAGGCCGCCCGGTAACCAATAGCCAAAGGAGGCTGGGATGTACCAGAAGCCGAAAGTGGAGCGGTTCGGCACGTTCCGCGAGCTGACACACGCTGGCGGACCAGGCAATCCGGGGGACGGGATCAGTCTCTACCACCGGTCGTAGTTGAGCCGCAACGGAATGGGAGGTCTCCTATGAGGTCTCCCGTTTCGTTGCGTGCTATCGCTCTGCGCGCACTCTGCAGCTCGCCCGCTCATCTTTATCGCCATGCACCGCTACTCGGTCTTCGGAGGCTGCCTGCTCTCCGCGATCCCCTTTCCGGAGCTCCGCCCCTCCCGCGACGACGCGCCGGATTGGACGCTGCAGCGGGCCGAAACACCCCCAGAAACCGGGACACCAACCGCGCCTCTGGGGGAGGACTGGGTCGACGTAAACGTGCGGGTACGGCTCTTCCGCAGAGCGGGCGGCTTCCGGCTGGAGTACGACGACACCGGAAGCTTTGATGTTCTCCAGGGAGGCTCTCGCATCCTCTGGCATCCGGGTTCGTATGCCCGCCCGCAAGCGGTGCGGCTGGATGTGCTCGGGCGGGTGCTACCCCTCGCTCTGCACGTCTCCGGCGCCCTCTGCCTGCACGGCAGCGCAGTGGCGATAGACGGGAGCGGGATCGCCTTTCTCGCGCCGAAGCTGCACGGCAAGTCGACGCTCGCGCAGGCGATGGTCGCCGCTGGCGCCCGGATGGCGTCGGACGACGTGGTGCCGGTGTACGCCAGCGCTCCCCCGCAAATGGCGCCGGGCGTTCCCAGCGCGCGCCTCTTGAGCGACGCGCTCGAGCAGCTGGGGAATCGTCTGCCTTCCTCCGCATCTGCCGGCGAGAAGCACACGCTCGACCTGCTCCCGGACGACCGGCTGATGCTCGGGCCGGTGCCGCTCGCAGCCGTCTACCTGCTGAAACCGAGCCAGCCGGCGGCCGCAGAGGACCCAGCGCACCGCACGCAACTGCCTCCCCTGCACGCCGCGCTGGCGCTCCTCCGCGAGGCGAAGCTCGGCGCGCTCCTGGGCGAGTCGGAGGCCGCCATCCTGCTGGATCGGGTCGCCGCGATCGCGCGGACGGTACCGGTCTACACGCTCGAGCTGGTGCGTGGATGGGAGCTGCTCCCGCGGGCCGTTGCGCAGCTCCTCGCCTGGCATCAGGAGACTCCCGTGCCCGTGGAAGTGTGATGGCGCTCCTCTCCTCCGACGCCCGGATCGCGCCGCCGCAGCCCCGGACCCGCGAGCCGCTGGTCCGCCTCGACCGCCTCACCAAACGATTCCCGGTGCGCCGCCGGCTGCGTCAACTCCTGCTTCATCCACTCCGCAGCGAGTACGTCTCCGTCATTCGCGATGTCAGCTGCGATATCGGCGAGGGGGAGTTCTTCGGGCTGCTCGGGCCGAACGGAGCGGGAAAGACCACCCTCTGCAAGATGCTGGCGACGCTGATCCTTCCCGACGAGGGCGCCGCCACCGTCGCCGGTTACGATGTGGTGGGCGACGCCGCCAGCGTGCGCCGGGTGCTCGCGCCGGTGATCGCGGACGAGCGCAGCCTGTACTGGCGCCTCTCCGCGCGCGAGAACCTGAAGCTCTTCGCGGTGCTGCACCGTCTCTCGAAGGCAGAGATCCGCGCGCGGGTCGAGGAGGTGCTGCGCGCGGTGGGGCTCGAGGACACCGCCGAGAAGATGGTCGGGCAGTTTTCCTCGGGGATGAAGCAACGGCTGCTCATCGCGCGCGCCTTGCTCTCGCGCCCGCGCGTGCTCCTGCTCGACGAGCCGACGCGCAGCCTCGATCCGATCTCCGCCCGGCGCTTCCGCCTCTTCCTACGGGAGGAGATTCTCGGGAGGCAGGGCTGCACGGTCGTTCTCGCCACTCACAACACCGAGGAGGCGCTCGAGCTCTGCGACCGCGTGGCGGTGCTCGACCGCGGCCGTCTGCTGGCGGTGGGGAGCGCACAGGAGCTGTCGCGCGAGGTCAGCGAGGATCGGTACCGCCTCTATACGAAGGCGCCCGATCATCCGGCGCTCGCGGCGCTCGCCGCGCGTGGCGGCATTCGCCCGCTCGGCGCCGAGCCGGCCGACCCGGAGGGGTGGGTCCCGCTCCAGATCGAGATGCGCGGCGACGCCGAGGCGGCCGCGGCCGTCCTTGCGTCGCTTCCGCTCGCCGGGATGCCGATCGCCCGCTTCGAGAAAATCCCGCTGGCGCTCGCCGATCTGATCGAGCGGATCATTCTGCACGCCGACGCGCAGGCGGGGGAGATCGCCGATGCGTGAGGCGCTCGCGCTGGTGCGCGCAAGCTGGCTCTCCGCCGTGAGCTATCGGCTCTCGATGGCGTTTTCGATTGCGGGGTTGGCGGCGGTGGTGGTCCCCGTCTACTTCGTGGCCAATGCGCTACAGCCGCTGCTCGCGGAAGCGATCGCCGGCGAGGGAGGTCAGTACTTCGCCTTCGTGCTGGTCGGGATGATCACCCTCAACTACCTCGCGGACGCCGTGCAGGCTCTCCCCGGCGCGATCCGCGGCGGCGTCAATACGGGCACGCTGGAGGCGCTGCTGAGCACCCCCGCCAGCCTCCCCTCCCTGCTCGGCGGATTGACTGCCTACGACTTCATCTGGACCAGCATTCGCGCCGCCATCTTCCTGCTGGCCGGCTGGGTGCTAGGCGCCGAGTACGCGTGGGACCGGGTGCTGAGCGCGGTGGGAATCCTCATGCTGATCGTCCTCTCGTATCTGCCCTTCGGGCTGCTCACCGCCGCCATGGTGCTGGCGTTTCGGACCACCGGACCGCTGCCGCGGCTGGTTCTGCTGCTCTCCGGGCTGCTCGGCGGCGTCTACTACCCGACGACGGTCATCCCCTCCTGGCTCCAGTACGTCTCCGACGCGATCCCGCTGACCTACGGCCTGCGGGCGCTGCGGCAGGTATTTCTCGAGGGAACGCCGCTGGCCGCGGTTACGGCGGACCTGGCGATCCTCGCCGCCTTCACGGTGGTGCTGCTCGCCGTGAGCGTCTGGGCATTTTCCAGCGCACTGCAGTACGCCCGCAGGACGGGCACGCTGGCGCAGTACTGAGGTGCAGGCGCCGCATCGCTTCCGCGCGCTTGTAAGGGTATGATCGCAACCCCTCTCTCCTCACTCTCACCCGAGGCGCAGCTCGTCCTGCTCGCCGCCGGCGGGCCGGCGCATGAAGACCAGATCGCCGCACTGCTCCGAGCCGGACTCCGCTGGCCGCTCGTCCTCGAGATCGCGCGGCGCGAGGGAGCCGTCACCATCCTCTGGCAGCGGCTGCAGTCGCTGCCGCAGACGGAGCTTCCTTCCGGCGCGGCCTCGCTCCGGACGCGGGTGATGCTCTCCGAGTTCCGGCAGCAGTATCTCGGGCAGCGGCTCGACGAGGCGCTCGAGGTGCTCTCCGATGCCGGCATTCGCGTGCTCCTGCTGAAGGGCGCGGCGCTGGCGCTGACGGTGTACGGCTCCTTCGCGCGCCGGCCGATGGGCGACCTCGACCTGCTGGTCGAGCCGGCTCGTGCGGCGGAGGCGCAGCAGCTCCTCCTCGCCAACGGCTGGAAGGAGAGCCGCTTCGCGACGCGGGAGCAGTTCTACAGCGACCACCATCACCTTCCGCCCCTGGACGATGCCCGCGGCACCGGCATCGAGCTGGAGCTGCACACCGACCTCTTCTTCCGCGGCCATCCCTTTCAACCGCTGCCGGCGAAGATGTGGGAGGGGGCGCTGCCGCTACCGGGCCGGTCCGGCACGGTGCTCGTTCCGCGGCTCGTCCACCAGCACGTGTATCTCTGCATCCACTTCGCCTGGTCGCACATGCTCACCTCGGGCGGCTGGCGGACCTTCCGCGACGTGAATGCGATTCTCTCTGCCGGCGGCGCGCAGTGGGACGAGTTCACCCGCCTCGCACGGGAGACGCGGGCGGCGAGCTGCTGCTACTGGACGCTCCGCCTGGCGCGAAATCTGGTGGGGGTGGAGGTGCCGGAGGAGGTGCTGAAGAGCTTACAGCCGCCGCTACCGGAGCGCGTGCTCCCCGGCCTCGAGCGGCACTTCACACATGAGATGCTGCCGACCGAATCCGTCTGCCCCTCGGTGCGCGTAGGCTACGCCGCGTGGGAGCTGGCGATCCGCCCCGAGTGGAGCGGCCACGGTGCGGTGCGCCCCTGGAGCCGGGTCCCGCATTTCACGGAGGGCATCGCTACCGAACCGGCAGCGCATGGTGGACAGAAGCTCGTCGCGCACCTGAGGAAGCTCTCCGCCTGGGGACGCTACCTGCGGACCCTCGCCGGTTCCACCTCTCCGCCGTCCGCGGCGACTCCGACGACGTAGGCATTGCCGCGGCTGCGCTCAGCGCTTCCCTTCCAGAAATCGCGCGACGCCTGCCTGCATATCCTCCGTCATCCGGGCGACGACGTTCAGATCCGCCCCGGCCTGAACGGCCGCGGGGAAGCTCATGCCGTCCTGATGGTAGAGGAGCCGCTTGCAGAGCTACACCGCGGATGTGCTGAGGCCGGCGAGATCGGCGACGTACGCGGCGGCTTCATCCTCGAACCGGTCGTCGGCGAGCACACGGTTGATGAGGCCGACCCGCTCGGCCTCCGCCGCGGTGAGCTGCTCTCCCCGCACGATCAGCTCGAAGGCGCGCTTCTCGGAGAGGTTGCGGCGCAGGATCGCCATTACCATGGCGGGAACGAAGCCGATGCGCACCTCCGGGTAACCGAAGCGCGCGCTGGCGGCGGCGAGCACCAGGTCGCAGGCGGTGGCGAGGCCGCAGCCGCCGGCGAGCGCGCGCCCGTGCACCAGCGCGACGACCGGCTTGCGCAGCCGGCGCAGCAGCAGGAAGAGCTCCACGAGCGCATCCACGTCCTCCAGGTTCTCCATCACCGATCCCTCGGAGATGCGGCGCAGCGCGGAGAGATCGGCGCCGGAGCAGAAGTCCTTCCCCGCCCCGCGGAGGGCCACCACCCGGACGTTCGCGTCCGCGTCCGCGGCGTGCAAGGCGTCCTTCAGCTCCGCGATCAGCCGGTCGTCGAGGGCGTTGCGCTTTTCGGGGCGATTGAGGGTGAGCCAGGCGACTCCCTCCTCCTGGTGCTGCAGGAGGGGCTCCTCCGCCGTCATGCCGCCGCGCCGGGGGAGCGGAGCTGCCCGGCCAGCTCGTCGGGGATGTCGATCTCCATGCGTAGCATGGCGGTCGAGAGTGTCTTCCCCTGCGCGTCGGTCTTGAGGGAGAGGGTGCCGCCGCCGCCCAGGGCATTGTGCAGCAGGAAGTTGAGCGCGTGCAGGTTGGGGAGCTCGAAGCGCTCGACCTCGCCGAGGCAGATGCCGCGGAAGTGCTCCTTGACGCGCTCCGCGGTGACCTGCTCGACGAGCAGCGGGTAGTGCTCGGGGCGGAGGGCGATCAGGCCGACGTTGGCTGTGTCTCCCTTGTCGTCGGAGCGGGCGTGGGCG
>JBPCIT010000068.1:0-8768 GCA_051006015.1 Longimicrobiaceae bacterium | reverse complement strand
TCGATGAAATCGCGCAGCGCCGCCAGCCCCTCGAATCGCATGCCGCCGGTGATGTCCTCCGAGCTGTCGGGGCTGCCGTGCGAGGGGTGCTCCGCCGTCTGCGTGTAGGGGAGCGGGCTGTGCTTCGGGTCGATCCCCTGGAAGATGGCGCGCCCGCTGGCCTGCCGCCCCTGCGTGGGGAAGAGGACCACGTCGAAGCGCTCGCGCAGTCCACCCTCGCGTAGCCTATCCTCTCCGAGATAGGTGTAGGGGACGCCCATGAAGTCGAGGGTGTAGCGCACCCAGCCATCGTCCTGGGTGCGCGACCAGGTGTGCAGCAGGGCGATGCGGGGAAGCTCGATGCGATGCCGCTGGACGTTGCGCACCGCGCCGGCGGAGACCGGCACCACCTCGAGGCCGTGGTCGGTGGCCCACCCCTGCGCACGATCGCCGGGGAGACCGGCCGCCTCGATCATCCAGGCGCCGGGCGCCATCGTCACCCCGCCGGCGCGGATGCTGTCGCGCGCGGCGTACACGGGCACCTCGCGCATTGCGTAGAGGGCGCGGATGCTGTGTGCGGAGGCGTTGGGCGCCACCAGGTACCAGCCGCCGCTGCCGGCGCGCCGCGCGGAGCCGGGGATCACGATCGAGTCCGCCACCGCCTGCATCGCCAGCCGCTGCACCGCCGAGTCGGCCACCGCCTGCACCGTCAGGTTGAACATGAAGGGGAAGGTCCAGGCGACGTCGTCGTAGGGACGCGGCGCGTTCTCGGGGAAGCGCTGCACATCCATCAGGGTGAGCAGGAAGTTGCGGTAGGGCTGGTCCATGCGCAGCACGTAGTCGCCGCGCCGCACCTGCACGTCGCCGTAGCGGCCGGCGGCGTCGGCGCGGTGCACCTCGATGCCCTGGCGGCGCAGCAGGTTCAGCATGTAGGCCGCGTCCGCGCGCCGCGCCTGGTCCACCGGCACCACGTAGGCGTAAGGCGCCTCCGTCCTCCCCTTGTTCACCGAGTTGCTCGCCTTCGTCCAGTACTGCTCGAGGATGCGGGCGCGGTTCTGCGCGGTCAGGTGCAGCACCTGCAGCACGCCCGCCTGCATGTAGTTGGTGTTGTTGCGCATCGACCAGTTCGTCTCGCGGCGCGGCGGGTTCGGGCGGTACCACTCGACCCCGGTCTGCGGCGCCCCCAGCGTGCGCTTGATGGTGTTCGGTATGCTGCTGCCGAAGGTCTCGTAGAAGCGCCCGATCGCGTTGCGGGTATTGGTCACCCAGAGCAGGTAGCCGGGATACCAGCCGTCGTAGAAGCCGTGCGTCCACACCCCCGGCATCCCCATCGCGGTGAGCGCAGTGACCTCGAAGTTGGCGAACCAGTGCCACTCGCTCACCGTGATCGGGTCCACTGTGGCGTTGTAGGGGCCGGTCCCCGTCGAGGTGTAGAGGTAGGGCACGGACTCGTGCAGGTCATGGCCGATGGGATACTTCCACTCGAGGAAGTGCCGCACCGCGGAGCGGGTGGTGCCCTGGGTGAGCTGCAGCCCGTCACGGTTGATGTCGTGGAAGATGTACTTCCCCCAGTAGGGCGGCCCGGGAACGCGATCATCCCAGGAGAAGGTGTTCTGGTTGTGGCGCCGGTGCCAGTCCACCACCCGGTCGCGCCCTGCCGGCTCGGCGACGGGGACGATGAAGACGACGACGCTGTCGCGAATGGTGCGGATCAGCGGATCGTCCGAAGCGGCCAGGCGGTAGGCGAGCTCCATCACCATCTCCGGCGGCCCCGTCTCCGTCGAGTGCAGCCCCGCGTAGAGGGTGTAGACCACCGGGATCCGCTGAACGATCTGCTGCGCCTCCTCGCGCGAGGTCTGCCGCGGATCGGCTAGCTGGTTGAGGCCGCGCCGCACCTCCTCGAGCCGCGCCAGATTCGCCTCGCTCCCGATCTGCACCACCGCGATCTGCTTCCCCTCCTCGGTGGCGCCGATCCACTCCATCAGCACGCGCGGCGAGCTGGCGGCGAGCGCCTGCAGGTAGCCGTGCACCTCGTCGCTGCGGTGCAGCCGCCCCGGCTGGCCGACCGGATAGCCGAAGTGCCGCGTCGGCGACACCACCGTCGGGTGCTCCGGCAGGTGGTCCACCAGTGGGTTGGTGTACTCCGGCATCGTGGTCCAGGAGCGGATCAGCTCGGTGCTCGCCACGTCGATCGGCTGTCCCCAGGGTGTAGTGGCGGGGATCGGCTGCGCCCGATGCCAGTCGTACGTCTGCGGAACGGCAGGGGTGCGACTGCCCACATCCTCGGGGGGTGCCGGGGCGACGCTGTCACCCGGAGGCGCTCCACCCGGCGGCAGCAGCGCGGGAACCGTATCGGTGCTCTGCGCCGCGAGAGTTCCGGCCCAGAGGAGCAGAACCGTGGTCAGCGTGGTCAGACGAAGTCGCATGGAACCCATCCCATGAGCGGGTGTCGGATGCTGGGGCCGCGCGCCGGAGCTTCCCCGAGTGGAGTGTGAAAGATGATCGTGGTGATATACGGGCGATCCGGGAGGGGCGCAAGCGATGGCGGAGCCGGAAGGGGCCTTCGCAGGCCCTCCACGGCGCCGCAGGCCCTCACCCCCCGGCCCCCTCTCCCAAGGAAGGGAGAGGGGGAGCACTGCAGATCCTGCCGTACCACCAGGATCAGGGCTGGGCAGGATCCAGTTCCCCCTCTCCCCTTGTGGGAGAGGGGGCTAGGGGGTGAGGGGGAGGGGGCCCACGGCTTGCAATCGCCCCCGCGACCAACACCACACTCGAGGAGAAGGATCGTTGCTGATGGTTCCTACCGTGTCACGACATAGCTTTTTTCTGCTCGTGCTGGTGCTGATCGGCGCCTGCGCCCCGCCGCCCGTGGCGCCGGGACCCGAGCCCGCCGTTGGGCTCCCGCCGATTCCGCGGATCGAGGGAGCGCTGGCGATCAGGGTGGTGCATCCCACCCCGCAGACGCCCCGCCCGAACGTGGACTCCACCTTCATCTATGGATCGGTGGGGACGGGCGCGGCCTCGCTCACCATCAACGGCGCGTCCGTACCGGTGGCGCCGAACGGCGCGTTCCTCGCCTTCCTGCCCGTGCCACAGGACGGCCGCTGGGAGCTGGCGGCGGAGGCACGCGGGCAGACCACCCGGACGACGGCCGTGTATCGCGTTCCCACGCCCACACCGGCGGCACCCGCGGCGCCGCAGGAGCCCGTGGCCGTTCCCGACACCGCGGCACCTCCCGCACCCGAGACGCCCGCACAGCCGGCGGCGCCCATCACGCCGCGCGCGCCGGAGACCATCGCCTTCGCGCAGCCGCTGATGGGTACCGTGATCGGGGTGGCCGATACCCTGGCTACCGGCTCCGACGTTGCAGTTGGCCGTCTCACGCCGACGGGCACCTTCCGCTGGTTCCTTCCGCGCGGCGCGCGGGTGACGGTCACGGGGCAGCGCGGCAACCTGCTGCGGGCGCAGCTCGGAGCCGGCACCGAGGCCTGGTTCGCGGACACACTCCTCACACTCGCCGAGCCTGCGCCCACCGCTCCGGCACCGGTGGGAGCCACGGAGGTTCGCCCGGCGCAGGAGTGGGTGGATGTGCGCATCGCCGCGGAGCGCGCCCCCTTCCTCGTTCAGCCGCAGGGGCGCACGGTGTCGGTGCTGCTCTACGGGCGCACGGCCCCGGCCGCCCCCGCGCAGCTCGGCGGCGATCCGCTGCTGACGGGCGGGAGCTGGCGGGCGGAGGCGCCGGACGTCGCACGGCTCGAGCTCTCGCTCGCCCGCGGCCTCTGGGGCTACAAGGCCTTCTACGATGCCGAGGGTGCGCTGGTGCTGCGCCTGCGCCGCCCGCCGACCATCGACCCGAATCAGCCGCTGCGGGGGGTGCGCATCCTGATCGATCCGGGCCGCCCGCCCGCGGGCGCCACCGGTCCCACCAGCCTCACCGAGGCCGAGGCCAACCTCGCCATTTCGCGGCCGCTCGCCGAGCAGCTTCGCGCCCGCGGCGCCGAGGTGACGCTCACCCGCACCACCAATGCCCCGCTGGTCAGCGCTACCGACCAGGTGGCCGAGCTGCGCGCGCGGGTGAATCTCGCCGTGCAGGCGGACGCGCACCTGCTGGTCTCCGTGCACAACAATGCCTTCGCCGAGGGGGTGAACCCCTTCCGCAACCATGGCACCAGCAGCTACCACTTCCACCCGCACGCGGCCGAGCTGGCCCGGGCGCTCAACCAGGGGATCGTCGCCACCACCCGCATCCCCGACCTCGGAGCGCGGGTGAGCAACCTCGCGGCGGTCCGCCCGACCTGGATGCCCGCGGCCCTCACCGAGTCGCTCTTCATGCTGATCCCCGCGCAGGAGGAGGCGCTGCGCAACCCGCGCTTCCTGCAGCGGCTGGCGGAGGCGCACGTGCGGGGAATCGAGGTGTTTATCCTCAGTCATGGCGGAGGAAGTCCTCCCTGATCCTGTTCTATCATGGCAACGATCCTACTCTCTTGGAATCCGGAGAAATTCCCCTGGGGTAACTTGCAGGAGGAGTTTGCCCTGGTACGTAGCCAAGGGCGTGCTTCCGATGCTTGGAGCGTCGGCCACAGTAAGCAGCCACGAGAAGGTGACAGGTTTTTCATGATCCGGCTGGTCAAGCACCCAGGGGCATTGTCGGCGCCGGGTGGGTCACCTCGTCACCGTATGAGGGACGGCATTGGAATCTCGACCTGGCCGAAAAGGGCGAGTCAACCTCGTATGTGGATGTACTCTTCGAATCGCTCGTAGTGGAACCGCTCATTCCATGTGAGCGGCTCCAAGAGCCGCCATTTGGCTCCTTCTCCTGGGGTATTCGGATGTCAGGGGTGCGCCTTCCACCGGATATTGCAGCAGCTTTGAAAGAGGAATGGGAGAGAGTGGCGCCTGATTCGCTCGGACATCCGGAGGAATTCCGCCAACCTCCTCGAACTTATCGAGAGGGAAGCCTTCGGCGCGTCTATGTCAACGTGTACGAGCGCAATCCGGCTGCACGAGCTCAGTGCATTGCGCACCATGGCCTGCGCTGCAGCGTCTGCGAGATGAGCTTTCTAGAGAAGTATGGACCTGTAGCCGGAGGTCTCATTCATGTTCATCATCTTGTGCCGCTCTCCGGGATAAATGAGGAGTACGAGATAGATCCGGTTCACGATCTTCGGCCGGTATGTCCGAGTTGCCATGCGGTTATTCATCTGCGCACACCACCCTATGAGATCGAAGAGGTGCAGCAATTGCTGTCTAATGCTGGAGCGCAGCAGGGCTCTTCGAGATCTCAATCGGCCTGATGAAGGCGCTGCGTGGATTTCGGTCTCTCCAAGTTGCTCGACCTCTATTCGTTGCTCAACCCGTCTCCCCGTTGTAGAGTACCGCGACAGCCTGTGCAGCTTACGTGAACCACGGAGGCGCGACCAAGCGCCCCACAACTTGTTTCCCGTTCCTTCTCTCAGGCTCTAATCATGCGAGCCATCGTCATCTCCCGTCCCGGCGGTCCCGAGGTCCTCGAGGAGCAGGAGCGCCCGCTGCCGGAGCCCGGTCCCGGCGAGGTGCGGGTGCGGGTGCGCGCCTCGGCGCTCAACCGCGCCGACCTGATCCAGCGACGCGGCGGCTACCCCGCGCCGCCCGGCGTCCCGGCGGACGTCCCGGGTCTCGAGTACGCCGGCGAGGTCGACGCGCTCGGTCCGCGGGCCGGGCTCTGGGCGGTGGGGGACCGGGTGATGGGGATCATCGGCGGGGGCGGGCACGCGGAGTACGTGGTGGTGCACGAGCGAGAAGCGGTGCGGGTGCCGTCCGAGATCTCCTGGGAGGAGGCGGCGGCGGTGCCGGAGGTGTTCATGACCGCCTTCGACGCACTCTTCCACCGCCTCGACCTGCAGCTCGGCGAGCGGCTCCTCATCCACGCGGTGGGCAGCGGAGTGGGAACGGCGGCGGTGCAGCTCGCCCGCTCGGCCGGCGCGATCGTGCTCGGTACCTCGCGCACCCCGGAGAAGCTCGAGAGCGCGCGGGAGCTGGGGCTGCACGTGGGGATCGACAGCGCGGCGGAGGACTACGTCGAGGCCGTCCTGCGCGAGACGGAGGATGCGGGGGTGGACGCGGTGCTCAACCTGATCGGCGGACGCTCCCTGGAGTCGGATCTGCGCGCCCTCGCGGTGAAGGGGCGGATCGCGCTGGTGGGCACGATGGCGGGCGCCCGCGCGGAGCTGGACCTGGGGCTGCTGCTGCGCAAGCGCATCCAGATCACCGGCACCGTCCTGCGCAGCCGCCCGCTGGAGGAGAAGATCGCCCTGGCGCGCGAGTTCTCGCGCAGCGTCCTGCCGCTACTCTCCGCGCGCCAGATCCGCCCGATCATCGACCGTGTCTACCCCTTTGCCGAAATCGCCGAGGCGCACCGGCAGATGGAAGCGAACGAGAGCTTCGGCAAGATCGTGCTGACCTGGTAATAACGAGAGCTTCGGCAAGCTCGTGCTGACCTGGTAATTTGGTCTTGCTCTCTGCCGCCACGTTGCCCGGCGGCCAGATGGCGCCCTGTGTTCGTCCGGAACCCGTCTCCGCGTCATAGCGACGATCCCGCTCTCTGTACTGCCCCAGAATGCGGTTGGCCAGCGCATTGGCCTGGGCATCCAGGGCAGCACAGCCCGCGTGGCGCAACCTGCGCAGCGCGCGCTCGATCTCCCGTGCCGCCGCCAGGCTGAGGTCCCGATGCCCTTGCTCGTGCAGAGTGAGCGCTGCGACAAAGGCATCCCACTGCGCCACCAGTCCATCCGGAGCCACCGCGGGAGGCCTCCATCGCGGCAGCGTGATGGTGGAGGTCAGCTCCACCTGCACGTCCTTCATCCGGCACTCGCCGCCGCCGGGGGCATAGCGGAAGTTCCAGCGTACATTCCAGCTGTGATAACCGAAGACCCGCCGTCCGCCACTCTGCGGACCCAACGCGCGCATCGCTTTCCAGAGATCCTCCGCGGTGGAGCCTGAGATGTCGTAGTAGACCTCCCGCGCGTGCACCGCGACTCCGGCCTGCAGCGCTCCACTGCCGTCTCGCGACACACCACCCGCACCGACAGCACCCGGCGAGAGCACACCGAGCGCCACGCACGCGAGTACGACCCGGTCGATGCGCTGGCGAATCATCTCATTGCTCCAGATGATGCGGGGCGTCCGGGCCCCCTCGCCCAGCCCCTCCCTCGAAGTCGGGGGAGGGGAGCACTGCAGATCCTGCCGGAGCACAAGTGTCGAGGCTTGCCGAAATCAATTCCCCCCTCCCCCAGGGTTGGGGGGGGGGGTGGGGGGGTGAGGCCTTGCATCCGCCTACCGCGGGTTCAGGATCCGGTCGATCTGCGCCCGCGCATCCTCCAGGTGCAGGCGCGTGGTGCGGTCGCTGGTGCGTCCGATCGCCGTCCGGAGCTGCGTGTCGAGCGCCTGCAGCTCGCCGCGCAGCAGCGCCCGCGCGTCCGAGGCGGTGGGGGAGCCGCCGGTGGTGATGATCACCCCTGGAGCCGGGCTGGTGGTGGTGGGTGGACGGGCCGGCGGGTTGACCTTGCCGTTCACCACGTCCAGATAGGTGCGCTGCAGGTTGCGGTGGAAGGCATCGATCCGCACCGGGCCACTAGAGGGCTCGCTCCAGGTGGTCGCGATTACGACGTACCCGATGGACATGGAAGAGTTGAAGCCGTCAGGCTTCTGTGGACAGGTGGAGAGGCCGATGAGACCTTTCCGCATAGTCGAGGAGGCCGAGCGCTGCCTCGGTCCAATGGACTGGAGTATCCAGGGCGAAGAGCCCCTGGTTGCCAGCTCGGGATTCCAAGTCGAGTAGCAGTGCGAGTGGAGGCACCGTTGCGCTGCATGTCAGACGGACATCCGCTGCTGCTGGGCCTCGTAGGGGAGATGGACCGATGGCCGAAGTGCTCGTCCAATTCACTCGACCGGTGGTCGGATCCAGTGGTCAGGCGTACTTGCCACGCGCCTGCGGGCGGTTGCGGGAGGACGGGCTTTGGGAGGGCTGGATCGAGTTCGTCTCCGACGACGGCTCACCCGTGCTCCGCTCCCCGCGGGAGACCGTGCAGTCGGACCGGGTGGATCTCCGGTACTGGGCAACGGGTCTGACACGGGCCCACCTGGAGGGGTCGCTGCGGCGTGCGCTGGATCCGGTACGGCCCCGCCCCACCGCCAATCCCACCCCGGCCTACGACGCGCCGGCTCCAAGTCCCGCGTTCACGGGAGCGACGGCTGTGCCGCCGCACCCGACAGTGCGTATCCTCCCGAATCCGTTCGAAGCCTACGCGCGCGGCGAAGAAGCGTTACGCCGGCAGCTGCACAGCCTTGATGCAGCATACCTGCGGGAGCTGATTCAGACGTATGGTCTCCTCGACAATCCCTCCATCGATTTGTGGCGCATGAGCAAGGCGGCGCTCGTCGGACTCGCCCTCGTCGCAGTGCGCGAGCGGCTGCGGTGACCGGCCGCCTAGTCTGGTGTCCGCCTGAATAAGCCACTCGCCTGCCTTCTACTTGACGGAGTCAGTGCTGTGGTCGAGCTCCTTGGCACGCTGGGCGACGGGACTGGCCCACGGCCCGAGGTGAAAGAATCAACGCTGGACATCCCTCTCTTAGTGGGAGGTGGAAGGCAGAGCGCGGGGGTAGCGCTGGGCTATATTCCGCACTCCGCTCTCCTCAATTGCTCCTACCTGAGGTCGCCGCGCCGATCCCTTGGCTCGATCCCGATCCGAGTCTCTTCGGTCTCATCAATGATCGGAGCCTTGATAGGCTGATTCGGTGGTACACGCTCGCGC
>JBPCIT010000067.1:0-16406 GCA_051006015.1 Longimicrobiaceae bacterium | reverse complement strand
GCGTGACGGCGAGCCCCTGCCGGTCCCCCACCTCTTCTCGGATCGGCAGCGCCTGCTCGTAGTACTCCAGCGCCTTCTGCCGCTGCCCCAGGCTGTCGTAGACGAGGCCGATGTTGCTGAGCGTGGCGGCGAGCCCCTGCCGGTCCCCCACCTCTTCCTGGATCGGCCGCGCCTGCTCGTAGTACTCCAGCGCTTTCTGCCGCTGCCCCAAGCTGTCGTAGACGCCGCCGAGGTTGTTGAGCGTGACGGCGAGCCCCTGCCGGTCCCCCACCTCTTCTCGGATCGGCAGCGCCTGCTCGTAGTACTCCAGCGCCTTCTGCCGCTGCCCCAGGCTGTTGTAGACGCTGCCGAGGTTGTTGAGGAGTGTTGAGAGGTCACCGCGAAGGTCTTGCGCTTCAGCGATCTGCAGTCCTCTCTCGATCCACGCGGTCTGGTCACGCCGCAGCCCGCGCCGCTCCTGATAGATGCGTAGAGCCCAGATGAAGTCGAGCACACGCTCATCCTCAGGTGCGGCGGCCCACGCCCATTTGATCTGCCCGTAGGCGGACTCGATCCGGCGCCAGTTCTCCCGATCTGAGTGGACGAGACCGAGATAGTATTCCCGGTGCCGCGCCGCCGCCTCAGCGTCCATCCTCGTTCGCGCCACATCCGCCAGCATCTGGTGAAGCGAGAGCTGCCCGCTCTCGGCTCGCTCGATCAGATTGCGCGCGATCAGGAGCGCGAGCGTCGCTGCATCGGCCCCGGTAACGGTCTCCGCTGCCGCTCGATCGAACGACTCCGGCTTCGGGGCGAACGCGCCAAGGGCGTAGAACGCCTCGACGGCACGCTCCGGGAGCCCCTCCAAGCTTAAGACGATGGTCTCCTGCAGGGTCACGGCTTTGCGCTCGTGGGTGCCCAACCGCTGCGTCGCCAGCTTCAGGCGCTGCTGCGGGTCGGCCATCTCGGCAAATGCCTCGGCGCTCAACTCCGGGAAGTAGCTGCGCTCCGGTGCAGCCAGGTAGCCGCCGAGCAGCTCCAGCACCAGCGGCAGACCTCCTACGGCGGAGACCAGCGCACGGGCGACGGCCGGATCTGCGGCACATGCCTCGGGAGCCAGCTCCTGGAGCAACCGGAAGGCCGGCTCGTCCTCCAGCTCCGGAACACTCTCGACGTGGGCCGCTCCGGCGAAGGCGCGGGCAATCGCCTCATTCCGGGTGGTGAGCAGGTGACAGCAATTCGGACCGCCGCAACGCAGAAGTTGGGCAGGCTCGATCTGCCACGCGTCATCAACCACCAGCAACAGAGAGCGCTGGGCAACGGCATTCTTGACGGCCAGTGCACGCTTCGCCGGATCAATCTCGCTGGAGACGTCCTTGCCCAGCGCCTCCGCCCAGGTGGCGAGCGCGCTCATCACATCCGGCTTTACGCCCAGGCCAGCCCACAGCACGCCATCCTCGAAGTGGTCCAGGATGGCTTGATGGTGGGCGAGCGCCACCGCCATCGTCGTCTTGCCGACTCCCGGCATCCCCTCGGCGGAGAGTGCCATGCTGTCGCCCGACACCAGGCGCTTCGCCATCTCATCCACGAGGTCGTCGCGGCCGACGAAGGGGTTGGGCATCGGCGGCACGTTGACGAAAATCGGGGGCTTTTCCGCCTGGGTGATGTAAGTGGGTCCGATGCTGATGCGCTCGGCCTTGACTCTGTCGAAGTCGATATCCGCCTGGAAACCCGCGACAGCAGACTGGCGGTTCTTGCCTGCTGCCGCTGCTAAGGGTTTTTCCGCTCTCCTACATCACCAGCCTGGACCTCGCCGATGTCAATGCCTCCCGGGAACTTACCCTTCCTCACCTTCACGCCGGTGCCCTCCGCGACCACCTTGCGAATCGTGAGGAACTGCGCGCTGACCTGTTCGAGGTCAACGCCAATCGCCGGACCGGTAGCCGGAGCATGCTGCTTGACGAGGTCCGCCAGTGCTTTGGCCTGATCCAGTAGCTCCAGGTCCTCGGCAGCGCCAGCCTCCTCCAGATCCTCGGCCACGGATTCGCGCTTCTTTTCCGACTCCGGCTTGGTCTCGATCGGCGTCAGATCCACTCGGGAGTACCGCCTCTTGATCAGCGCCTTGATGCCCTCGTAGGCATCTTTGACTACCGTCTCCGCGTTGGACTTGAGTCCGGCGGCTGCGCCCGCGGCGAGGGCGGCGACGATGATGCTGATGGGGTCCATGAGAAGCTCCTGGTTCAGACGAGGGAACGTGCCACGAACACCTGACTCGCGCGGGCCAGCTCGATCTCCCGCAGCCGGCCGCCCATCCAGGCGTAGGGCATCACCAGCACCAGCGCGACGATGTGATACCAGGCGGGCGCGGTGTTCCACATCGCGATCGTCCCGGCGATGTTGAAGACCAGCCCGAGCGCGCCGAGGATGAGGGCGTGCAGCATCGGCCGGCTGGGGGCGAGCCGCGCCGTCAGGTAGCAGCCGGTGATGGCGAAGACGCCCACATAAGTGATGATGAGCAGGAGCACGGGAACGCTCTCGACCCGCCCCGCGGCGTCGAACACCGTGGGCAGGAGGGCGTGCAGCACGGCGTCGGCTCCGACGGAGAGCGCGCCGATGAAGATGAACCCCGCAACGATGGCGACGATGCTCCTGAGCATGAGGACCTCCGGGATGGCTGGAGAGGGAAGGGAAGCGCCCGATGCGGCCGGGCGACACTCAACATGCGGCTAGGTGAAGCATCCGGCAAGACGGGCGGAGAGCGTCCCGGCACTACCCACCGGCTCGCCAGCCAGGAAGCACTCGCGTAGATTTCGGCTCATGGATAGACCCGACGCTGTGCCTTCACTCTCCCTGGAGCGTATCCGCGAGGCGGCCGAGCGCATCGGCCGCGAGAGTGGCTATCGGCTGATCGTGCTCTTCGGCTCGGTGGCGCGCGGGGAGCCGCGGCCGGAGGACCTCGACATCGGCGTGCTCGGCCGAGAGCCGCTCAATGCAGTCGCGCTCACCAATCGCCTGGTTCGCGAGCTGGGTGTGCAGGCGGTGGACGTCTGCGATCTGCAGCGCGCCGATCCGCTGCTGACGGCGCTGGTCGCGCGTGATGGCATCCCGCTGCACGAGGAGAGCCCTGGAGAGTTCGCGCGCTTCGCCTCGCTGGCGGTGCGGCGCTACGCCGATACCCGCAAGTTCCGCGAGATGGAGCGCCGCGAGATCCGAGACATTCTCGCTGAGCTGGGGCACGGCTCGTGAGCCCGCTCGATGCCGACCTGATCCGGCGCAAGCTCGCTGTGATCGCCAGGAATCTTCAGGACCTTGCCTCCATCGAGAACCTGTCGCTGGACGAGTACCGGGCGGACCGCTTCCGGCAGAAGGGAACGGAGCGCCTGCTGCAGGAGCTGATCGAGGCGGCGGTGGATGCCAACCTGCACATCCTGCGCGATCACGGAGTCCCGACGCCCTCCGACTACTTCCACAGCTTCATCGAGCTCGGGAGGCACGGGGTGATCCCGCAGCCGCTTGCCGAGCGGCTCGCGCCCGCCACCGGCCTGCGTAACCGTCTGGTGCACGAGTACGACGAGATCGATGACCGGATCGTGCTCGACTCCGTGGGTGAGGCCCGGCACGAGTTTGCGGCGTACGTCGCGGCCATCGATCGCTTCCTGAGCGAGGAGGCTGAATAACGGCCCGACTCGTTCCTCTCTCCAGCCGCAGCCGTACCGCGCGTCAGCCTACGTCCTTCAGCAGCTGCGCGGCGATCACCAGCTTCTGGATCTCGCTCGTCCCCTCGTAGATGCGTAGCGCGCGGATCTCGCGGTATAGCTTCTCGACCACCTCTCCAGCAACGACACCCCGCCCACCAAAGAGCTGCACCGCGTCGTCGATCACCCGCTGCGCCGCCTCGGTGGCGTAGAGCTTCGCCATCGCGGCCTCGCGGGTGACACGCTCGGCGCCGGAGTCCTTGGTCCAGGCGGCGCGGTAGACGAGCAGCGCGCTGGCATCCACCGCGAGAGCCATCTCCGCGAGGCGAGCCTGCGTGAGCTGGAAGTCACTGAGCGGCTTGCCGAATGCCTGGCGCTCCTGGGTCCAGCGGACTGCTTCATCCAGCGCACGGCGGGCGAATCCGAGCGCCGCGGCACCCACCGTCGAGCGGAAGACATCGAGCGTGCCGAGCGCGACCTTCAGGCCGGCACCGGGCTCGCCGACCAGCGCGGTGGCTGGGACGCGGCACTCCTCGAATTCCAGCGTGCCGAGGGGATGCGGGGCGATCACCTCGATCCGCTCCGCCACCCGCAGCCCCGGATTGTCGGCCTCCACCACGAAGGCCGCAAAGCTCCTCTCCCCGCCCTCCGGGAAACGGCAGAAGACCACGTAGTGGTCGGCGATGCCGGCGTTGGAGATCCAGGTCTTGCGGCCCTCGATCAGGAAGCCGTCCCCCTCACGGCGGGCGGTGGTGCGCATCGCCGCCACATCCGAGCCCGCCTCCGGCTCCGAGAGCGCAAAGGCGGCGACCCTCTCCCCCGCGGCGACCGGCGGGAGGTAGCGGCGCTTCAGCTCCTCCGAGCCGAAGAGCGAGATGGGGCCGCTCCCCAGCCCCTGCATGGCGAAGGCGAAGTCCGCCAGCCCCGAGTGGCGTGCGAGGGTCTCACGAGCGAGGCAGAGGGAGCGCACGTCCAGCCGCTCGTGCAGCCCGCCGTATGCCGCGGGCACCACGTAGCGCAGCCAGCCCTCCTGCCCGAGGCGCAGCACCAGCGCCATGGTGGCGGCGTCGAGGTCCTCCTCGACGTGCTTCCAGGTGTACGCCTCGATTCCCGCCCAGTCGTCCAGCTCACGCGCGAGGCGGCGGTGCGCGTCGTCGAAGAAGGGCCAGTCGAGGAAGGTGCGGTCGGGCATTACTCGCCCACTCCAGTTCGCGCGCAGCCCTGGCGCCCCCTCCCCCGGCCCCTCCCCCAATTCTGGGGGAGGGGAGAACTACACGGTCGTGTCATGTACTGTGTACCTCGGATGCGATTCGGTGGAGGACGACGGGAAGCTCGTGAAGCACTTGCTCGTTGCGGAAGCGCAGCACACGAATACCTGCAGCCTGCAGCACAGCAGTGCGCTCCGCGTCGCGTTCGGTCTGGCTGTCATGAACCTCGCCGTCGAGCTCGATGGCCAGACGCTGACCAGGGCAGTAGAAATCGAGTATGAACCGGCCGACCGGATGCTGGCGCCGGAATCTCAAGCCTCCGAGCCGTCGCTTGCTGATTGCCTCCCAGAGCGTACGTTCGGCGAGAGTCGGTTCTTTGCGGAGCTCGCGCGCCGCCTTCTCGATCTCCGGTCTCGTGCCGCGAATCGACGCTGCTTCTTTGCGGAAAGCCATTTCTGCTCGGCCACGCTGCTTCATCAATTCCCCTCCCCCAGAATTGGGGGAGGGGTTAGGGGAGGGGGCGTCATGCCCGCACCCGAAAACGCTCTCAATTTCCCTCGAACACCGGCTTCTCCCTGGCGACGAAGGCGCGATAGGCGCGGGCGTAGTCCTCCGTCTGCATGCAGATCGCCTGCGCCTGCGCCTCCGCCTCGATCGCTTCGTCCACCCCCATCGCCCACTCCTGGTGCAGGCAGCGTTTCGTCATCGCGTGCGCAAAGGTCGGCCCCGCGGCGAGGGAGCGGGCGAGCGCCTGCGCCTCCTCGGAGAGCGCCTCGGGCTCGACCAGACGGTTGTAGAAGCCCCAGCGCTCGGCCTCCTCCCCACCCATCGAGCGGCCGGTGTAGAGCAGCTCGCTGGCGCGCCCCTGGCCGATGATGCGCGGCAGGATGGCGCAGGCGCCCATGTCCGCCCCCGAGAGACCGACGCGCACGAAGAGGAAGGCGACCTTGCTGCGCGCGGTACCGAGTCTCATGTCGCTGGCCATGGCGAGGATCGCTCCGGCGCCGACGCAGGCGCCGTCGATGGCCGCGATGATCGGCTGGGGGCAGGCGCGCATCTCCTTGACCAGATCGCCGGTCATGCGGGTGAAGGCGAGCAGATCGTCCATCCGCCGCTCCTCGCGCATGCGCACCAGCGGTCCGATGATCTCGTGCACGTCGCCGCCGGAGCAGAAGTTCTCCCCGGCACCGGTGAGCAGCACCACCTTGGCGTCCTCGGCGAAGCGGAGCTGGTGGAAGGTGTCGCGCAGCTCGGCGTAGGACTCGAAGGTGAGCGGGTTCTTGCGCTCGGGACGACTCAGGGTGATGGTGGCGACCGGCCCCTCGACCTCCCATCGAAAGCTCGTCGGCCGCAGCTCGGCGGCGCGGATCCTGGTAGCTGCCTCGCGCGTCATGGCTGCCTCCGTGTGGGGGTGATGGCGAGCACGCGCAGGGGGCTGCCGCTGCCACCGACGATCTTGAGCGGTGCGGCGATCACCAGTGCGCCGCGGGGCGGGAGGCGATCGAGGTTGCAGAGGCTGGCCAGGCCGAACCTGCCCGCGCCGTGCATGACGTTGTGCGCCGGGAAGGGAGGGTCGAAGGTGGCGGCCTGCCCGGCGTCGGTGCCCACCGTCTCGACTCCGACGCCGAGCACGTCACGCTCGCGGGCGAGCAGCTCCACCGCCTCGCGGGTGAAGCCCGGGCTGTGCGGGCCATCCGGTCCGACGTTCAGGAACTCCTCCGCGGTGGCGCGCCGGCTCCAGTCGGTGCGCAGCAGCACCCAGGCGCCCGCGGGGATGCGGCCGTGCTCGGCCTCCCACGCCTCGATGCGCTCGGGCAGCAGCAGGAAATCCGGGTCGGCGGCGACCTGCGCGCTCACGTCGATCACGCATGCCGGACCGATGAAGCGACGGGCGGGGATGGTGTCGCAGGCGTTGTTCGGGAGGTCCTTGCCGGTGATCCAGTGGATCGGCGCGTCGAAGTGGGTGCCGGTGTGCTCGCCGAAGCTCAGGGTGTTCCAGTACCACGCCGGCCCACGGTCGTCGTAGCGGGAGATCTCCTCGATGGTCACGCCTGGCGAGGAAGCGAAGATCTCCGGCAGACCGATCGCCGGGGTGTCGGGGCCGAGCGGCTGCGTCAGGTCCACGACCTCGAGGGTGCCGTCGTCCAGGGCGTCGAGAAATCGATCAAGTATCTCCATCGATCCGTCGTCAGTGTGGTAGAAGGGTGATGGTGCGCGGTCGAGTGCCGGGTGAACCGCTCGACCTCAGCGGATGCGGACTCAACCAGGTACGGAGGAGAGCGGAACTATCCGGCCCTCCCGGCTGCTCTGCAGGGCGGCTTCGATCACCGCGATGGTGTTGCGCGCCTCCGCGGCCGAGACCGGAGCCGGGGCGCCCTCCAGGATCGCCCCGGCGATTCCCTCGTAGAAGGTCTCGTACGAACCCGGGAGCGTCTCGACGCGCGCGTGTACCGGCACGCCGCTGACCTCGGTGACCAGCTCGCCACGCTGCGTCGGGGGCTCGACACCCCATTCGGAATCGCCCGGCCGCACGCCCTGCTTGAGCTGCTCCTCCTGCGGATCCAGACCTCGTTTGAGGAAGCTCCCCCGGTCGCCGTGGATGGCGAAGCGGAACGCCGGCTGCCGCACCAGGGCGCCGCTGTGCAGGATCACCCGCAGTTCCCCATATCCCAGGAGCAGGTGGAAGTAGTCGTCGGTCTGCGCGCCTGTGCGCTGGGCGCCCACATCGGCGAGCACCGTTTCCGGGAGGCCGAAGAGGTGGAGCGCCTGATCGATCAGGTGCGAGCCGAGGTCGTACAGCGCGCCGGAGCCGGGCTCGTCGCGCTCCCGCCAGCGGTCGCGCACCTGCGGGCGATAGCGGTCGAAGCGCGACTCGTAGGTGGCGACCCACCCCAGGATGCCGCTCCCGATGAGCTGCTTGACCGTCTGGAAGTCACCATCCCAGCGGCGGTTGTGGTAGACGCTCAGGACGCGCTCCTGCTCGGCGGCGAGGCGCAGCAGCTCGTCGGCCTCGGCGAGGTGGACGACGAAGGGCTTCTCGACGATGACGTGCTTGCCGGCCTCGAGCGCGCGCCTGGCGAGCGGATGGTGCGTCGGGTTCGGCGTGGCGATCACCACCAGCTCGATCTGCGGATCGGCGAAGAGCGCCTCCGCGTCGCTCACCGCCTCGGCGCCCGGATGATCGCGCGCGACCTCCGCGGTGCGGGAGGAGACCACCCTGCGCAGCACGAGCGACGGGACGGCCGCGATGATCGGCGCGTGAAAGGTGGCCCCTGCGAGGCCGTAGCCGATGAGTCCGACCTGGATCTGCTTCACGCCCTCACCCCCCAGCCCCCTCTCCCAATTCTGGGAGAGGGGGTGCACTTTGGTGCGTAGTAGGGTGGAGCGTCCGGAGGACGCCTGCCGTTCCAGGCGGGTCGTTTATCGGCCCGGCTTGGCTGAGGGCCAGCTCGCGCAGATGCCGCGCGAACTCGAAGCGGTTCTCCAGCAGCCCCAGGTCGGTGACGAAGCCGGCGGTGCGCGCGGGCGGCTCGTAGCGCGCCTCGACCTTGGCGACGATGCTCCAGAGGTCGTCGCTGCCGAGCGCTTCGTCGACGGCGGCGGTGAACTCGTCCAGGGTGGTCACCGTGCGGGTGTGCGGCACGCCGGAGGCAGCGGCAATTCCCGCCAGGTCGCTCCCGGTGGAGGTGGCGGTGGGGAAGCCACCCACCGAGAGCAGGCTCTCGTTGTCAAAAACGACGTGCAACAGGTTGCGCGGGCGGTAGCGCGCCAGCGTGGTCAGCCCGCCGAGGTTCATCAGCACCGAGCCGTCGCCATCGAGGACCACCACCCGCAGCTCCGGGCGGCTGAGCGCGATCCCCAGCCCCATCGAGGAGGCGAGCCCCATCGCGTGCTGCAGGTAGAAGAAGTTCGGCCGGTGCCCCAGCGACTGGAGCTCCGCGGCGACCGCGCCCATGATGGTCACCACGACACACTCTTCCAGCCGCGGGTAGATGGCTCCGAGAGCTTCCAGGCGCTGCATTGGCCCTCACCCCCCGACCCCCTCTCCCAATTCTGGGAGAGGGGGAGAACTTCGCACTTCGCACTCCGCACTTCGCACTGTCAGGTCTCCTCCCACATCAGGTCGCGGCAGAGCAGCAGCGCGACCGGCTTGTTCGCCGAGTAGGCCAGCGTCTGCGCCTTACGGACGCGGTGCGCGACGTGGCCCGGATCGTCCAGGAACACGTAGGGGATGCGCAGAGCCTGCAGCAGGTGCTCGGTCACGCCGCCACCCTCCGTCTGCCAGGGATCACGCTCGCCGAACTCGCCGCGGTGGCTGATCAGCATCAGCAGGGGGATGCGGTAGAGCTGCGCGCCGGAGACGATGCCGTTGATGGCCGCCAGGAAGCCGTGGTTCTGCATCAGCATCGCCGACTTCGTCCCGGCCAGGTGCGCACCCATCGAGATCCCTACTCCCTCCTCCTCCTTCGCCAGGCGCACCAGGATCATCTCCGGGTCCTCCTCCGCCATGCGGATGAGGTGCACCAGCCAGGTCTCGGGGAGCGCGGACATCATCCCGATGCCGCACGCCTTGAGCGAATCGTAGATCAGCCGCGAGCTATCGACGGAGACGGGCATCTAGCTCACCTGCCCTCCCGCAATGGGGATTGCAGTGCCGGTCACGGCATCGGCCGCGGGCGAGCAGAGCCACGCCGCCAGGCTCGCCACCTCCTCCGGGTAGATCAGCCGGCCGAGGGGGATGGGACGAATCAGCATCTGCTTCGCCTCCTCGGCACTCTTCCCGAGGGCGGCGCTCAGGCGCTCGACGGCACGGTCCGTCATCTCGGTCTCCACGTACGTCGGACAGAGGGCGTTCACCGTCACCCCCTTTTTCACCACCTCGTGCGCGAGGGAGCGGGTGAAGCCTACGACCCCATGCTTCGAGGCGGTGTAGGCCGTGATCCGGCCGCGCCCCTCGAGCCCCGCGACGGAGGCGACGTTGATGATCCGCCCCCATCCCGCCCGCAGCATCCCCTCGAGCACCGCACGCGAGCAGAGGAAGGTGCCGGTCAGGTTCACGCCGATCAGGCGGTCCCAGAGCTCCTTGCTGGTCTGCAGCAGCGGTGCACCCTCGGCCTGCCCCGCGTTGTTCACCAGCACCAGCGGATCGCCGAAGCGCTCACGAGCGGCGGCAAAGGCTGTCGTCACCGACTCCTCGTCCGCCACGTCGCAGGGAATCGCCGCCGCGCGGACGCCGAACTCCTCCTGCAGCCGCGCCGCCTGCTCCTCGAGCGGTGCCAGGCTGCGTCCCATCAACGTCAGCTCCGCTCCGAGCTGCGCCAGCTCGACGGCGATTGCCGCGCCGATGCCGCGGCCACCGCCAGTGACGACAGCGTGGCGGCTGGTGAGGTAATCGCCCCCCCGGCCCGCGAAGGCTGTGGTCTCACTCATCGCCAGGAACGGCCAGACCTCTGCGCCGGGCGAGGTCGTGAACTGCCGTCTTCAGCGTTGGCAGGTTGGTGTGGATGATCTCCCATACACGATCCAGATTGATGCCGAGGTATCCGTGAACGAGCACGTTCCGGAAAGCCGAGATCCCCTGCCAGTCCACATCTGGATAGGCCGCCTTGGCCGCTTGCGAGAGCCGTTGTGTGGACTCTGCCATGGTCTGGAGGTTTCGCAGCACGGCATCCTGCAGGAGGTGAGACGCGAAGAACACATCGCGTCCCTGCGCCACGCCCTCCTCGATGCGGCGGATACTCTCCAGGACGTGTTCGATGTAGATGGCGTCATCCTTCATAGTGGTACGGCATCCCGCAAGACATACGGGCGGAGAGATGGTCGGAGAGCGGATTCCGTCACGATGTCGACTCGCCGCCCCAGAAGCTCCTCGAGATCCACGATCAGCCCGCCCGGGAACCAGGGCGTAGTCGGGCCGACCTCGTCGATCAGCAGATCGACATCGCTGTCGGGCCTCGCATCTCCCCGGGCGACGGAGCCGAAGAGCCGCACGTTGCCGGCGCCATGCTTCTCGGCGATGCGCTTGATCTCCTCCCGCTTCGCCCAAACCAGCTCCTGGGTCGTCATGCCACGAAACCGGGTTGTTGTGTCACCGTCCATCCCGCACTCCGCACCTCGCACTCCGCACTCCGCACTTCTGAGGTCAGATCGTCCCGATCCCCAGCATCTCCGCCTGCCGCTCCATCTCCCTCTGGCGCTCGATCTGGCGCTCGATCTGGCGCTTGCCGCTCAGGTACTGCACCGGCCACCACTGCTCCTCGTACCCGAGTTCGGCGGCGGCGCGCAGCGTCCATTGCGGGTCGGTCAGATGCGGGCGGGCCAGCGAGCAGAGGTCGGCGCGGCCGGCGGCGATGATGCTGTTCACCTGGTCGGCCTCGGTGATGTTGCCCACCGCGATGGTGGGGATTCCCGCCTCGTTGCGGATGCGGTCGCTGAAGGGCGTCTGGAACATACGGCCGTAGACGGGCTTGGCATCGGGCGAGGTCTGACCTGCCGAGACGTGGATGATGTCGGCGCCTGCGGAGTAGAAAGCACGCGCGATCTCGACGGCGTGCTCGCCCGTGATCCCGTCCTCGACCCAGTCGGTCGCGGAGATGCGCACCGACATCGGCCGTTCCTCCGGCCAGACCGCGCGCATGGCGGCGAAGACCTCGACTGGATAGCGGAGCCGGTTCTCCAGCGAGCCGCCGTACTCGTCGGTGCGGCGGTTAGCGAGCGGAGTGATGAAGCTGGCGAGCAGATAGCCGTGCGCGCAGTGCAGCTCGAGCATGTCGAAGCCGCAGTCGATCCCCATCTCGGTGGCGCGCACGAACTGCTCGCGCACCGTGTCCATGTCGGCACGCGTCATCTCGCGCGGGATCTGGTTGATCGGGCTGTAGGGGAGCGGCGAGGGCGACATCACCGGCCAGTTGCCCGTCTCGAGTGGCTCGTTGTCCCCCTCCCACATCAGCTTGGTCGAGCCCTTGCGCCCGGAGTGGCCGAGCTGCAGGCAGATCTTGGCCGGGCTCCAGCTGTGCACGAAGTCGACGATGCGCCGCCAGGCGGCGACGTGCTCCGGCGTGTACATCCCCGTGCAGCCGTAGGTGATGCGTGCCTCGGGCGAGACGCAGGCCATCTCGGTGACGACCGGCCCTGCCCCTCCGAGCGCCCGCGCCCCCAGGTGCACCAGGTGGAATTCGTTCGGGTTGCCATCCTCCGCGCTGTACATGTCCATCGGCGAGACGACGACGCGGTTCATCAGCGTCAGCCTGCGCAGGTGGAAGGGGGTGAACATCGGAGGTGGGGGCTTTTCCCCGTTCCCCTCCACACCACCCAAGTGCGGAGTGCGAAGTGCGAAGTGCGGGGTTCTCCCCTCCCCCCTTGCGGGGGAGGGGCCGGGGGGGGGGGGTCCTGCCGCCCGCGACGCGAACCAACGCTCCACCCCCTCCAGGTAGCGCGCGTCGCGCAGCCGCAGGTTCTCGTGGCTGACACGCTGGCTGCGGGTGAGCAGCGAGTAGGCGAACTGCGGCGGGTCCAGGTGCACGTAACGCTTGACGTTCTCGAACCACTCCATCGAGTTGCGCGCCGCGTTCTGCAGCCGCAGCGCCTCGGTGCGCCGCTCCTCCTGGTATGCCTCCAGCGCCGCCGCCAGTTCCTGACCGCCGTTCTCCCGCACTCCGCACTCCGCACTTCGCACTTCGCACTCCCGCAGTATGCGGGCAAGCGCGACCGCGTCCTCCATCGCCAGCTTGGTTCCGGAGCCGATGGAGAAGTGTGCGGTGTGCGCCGCATCGCCGATCAGCACCACCGGCGCCACCTCTGCATCCAGATGGTACCAGCGCTCATTGCTGACGCGGATGAAGTTCAGCCAGATCGAGGGGAGGTGCCGCGCGTTGCTCATCAGCCGGTGCCCCTCGAGCCAGGGGGCGAACATCTCCTCGCAGCGCGCGATGGCGGCATCGGTGTCCAGCCGGTCGAACTCCGCGCCCCGCCAGGACTCCTCGTCGCACTCGACGATGAAGGCGGAGTGGCGCTCGTCGAAGCGGTAGGCGTGCACCTGGAAGACGCCCCACTCGTTCCGGACGATGACGAAGGTGAAGGCATCGAAGAGGCGGGTGGTGCCCAGCCAGGTGTACTTCGCCTTGCGCACGTCGAGGTCGGGACGGAAGCGCTCCGCGTACTTCCTGCGGATGCGGCTGTTGACGCCATCCGCGGCGACGATCAGGTCAGCAGCTCCCAGCCCCAGCCGCGTCAGGTCGGCATCGTCCCCGACCTCCTGGCGGAAGCGCACCTCGACACCCAGCGTAGCGGCGCGCTCCTGCAGGATCTGCAGCAGCTTCACCCGTGCGATGCCGCTGAAGCCATGTCCGCCCGAGGTGATCGCGGTATCCTTGAAGTGGATGTCGATGTCGTCCCAGTGGGCGAAGTTGTCGGTGATCGCCTCATAGCTGGGCGGGTCGGCCGCGCGCAGGTTGCCGAGCGTCTCGTCGGAGAAGACCACGCCCCAGCCGAAGGTGTCGTCGGGGGCGTTGCGCTCGAGGAGGACGATCTCGTGCGAGGGGTCGGCCTTCGTCATCAGGATGGCGAAGTAGAGGCCGGCCGGCCCCCCGCCGATGACAACGATCTTCAATGGACTCCCTCCCGACTGCAGGATGGCGCAGAGGCGCACCCGTGCGCCTGCCCGGCGCGGGTAGTGTAAGACGGGGCTACGGTCCGGGGCAAGAATTGCTGTTCTCCCCTCCCCCGGAATCGGGGGAGGGGCCGGGGGAGGGGGCGCTCTGCCGCCTGCGCCGCGCGGGCTCCACGAAACCTGCGCGCCACTCGCTGCGTAGATGGGAGCGTCCAGCGAAACCGATCCACTTCGACATAGAGGAACAACCATGCTCGGACTGATTGCCCTGACGATGACGGTGGCCGCGACGGTGTTCGGTTACCTTCAGGCGCGCAACTTCGTCGGCCGCCGGCTCCGCTACGTGGAGGCCGTACACCGTCCGGGCGCGGCGCTGCTGGCCGGGGTCGCCGCCGGCGCTCTGGCGCTGCCGGTCGCCTGGATTCTGCCGCTGATCGGCGGCGGCACGGCGATCCTCTTCGGCGCAGGCGTCGGGATGGGCGTGGCGAACGGCGCCAAGCAGCTGCGCCGCCGGCTGCCGGCGGCGTAGGACCCTCACCCCCCAGCCCCCTCTCCCGCCAGCGGGAGAGGGGGAGCACATCCCGCAGTCGCTCCTCCCCCTTGCCCCCGCCCCATCCCCGCGTAGCTTGACCTCCCTCTGGAGAGCACACGCCACCCCCGCCCGGCCGAGCCTTGGAGACAGCTACAACACATCGGCTGACGCCGATCTCCGCCTCCCGGCAGCGCCGCGCCGCCGGCTACCTGCTGGCGCTCACCGCCGGTACGATCTGGGGGACGACCGGACCGCTGAGCACCGCGCTCTACGCGGAGGGTGCCGCGGTCACCGACGTGGGCTTCTGGCGCATCCTGCTCGCCAGCCTCGGGTTCCTGCTCTACGGTGTGGCGCGGCCGGAGATCTTTCGTCTGGACCGGCGCGCGCTCTGGCTGGTGATGGGGATCGGCGGGGCGCTGGTGGCGGGGTTCGAGATGGCCTACCAGTTCGCGATCGAGGGCGCGGGCGTCGCCTCGGCGGTGGCGCTGCTCTACGTCGCGCCGGTGATCGTCGCGTTCGCCGCGTGGCTGCTGCTCGGCGAGCGGCTGACCCCCGTGCGCCTGCTGCTGGCCGTGCTGGTCATGGCGGGCGCCGCGATGACCGTGATGGGTGCATGGGGGGCGGAGATGGAGGTGAGCAGCCTGGGCGTCGCGGGCGGGATGGTCGCGGCGCTCTGCTGGTCGGGGAGCATCCTGGTGGCGCGCTTCGCGGTGCCGATCTACGGGGTCATCCGGGTGCTCTTCCTCACCCTGGCCGGCGGCACGCTGATCCTGGCGATCGTCCTCCCGCTCGCCGGGCACGCGCCCGTCGCGCCGGGCACCGGCGCCGCCTGGCTCTTCATCCTCGCCCTCGGCGGCGGGACGGTGCTCGCCAACTTCGCCTTCTTCGGCGGGGTGAAGCGCATCGACGCGGCGCCTGCCTCGGTGGCGACGACCATCGAGCCGGTGGTCGCCTCCCTGCTCGGGTTGCTGCTCTTCGCGCAGGGGCTCACCGCGGTCGGATGGATCGGGCTGGCGCTGGTGGTGACGGGGGTGGCGGGCGGCTACCTGCGCGAGGCGGAAGACGCCCCCGCGGCGTGAGCGCGCCGTCCGGCTCTATCTCCGCTTGCGGTTCTGCTTGCGCGACTGCTTGGCCATCTTCTTCTTCGCCTTCGTCCTGGCTTTCTTCTTCGCGGCTTGATGGCTCCGGACCGGCGGCTCCGGGGCTGGCGGCGGCCGCAGTGAGGTGAAGTGGTTGTAACGCGGACGCGGGGTCACCCGCTCCTCGAGCAACCCGAGCTCCACCTGCGCGTCCTCCCAATCCCCCGAGATCGATTCATCCACCGATCCGGCGGCGAAGGCACGCTCGATGGCGGGAGCCGCCTCGGTAGCCTTCATTTCGAGCAGCTCGCCGAGCAGGAAGGCGTTGAATTCGCCCTCTTCCTCGGCGTGGCGGTCGAGCTGTTCGACCAGAGCGGCGACGACCTCGCCGCGCGTCTCCGGATGGTCCCGGGCGATGTTCTTCAGGCTGGTGGCGGCCGTCATCCGCGGCCAGCGCGGCTGCGAGCGATCCTGCAGGTAGCGGGAGAGCGCGGGGAGCGCCGCCGGACCGATCATGGCGAAGACCTCGGGCAGCTCCTCCGCCACCCAGTCGTCCTCATCGCTCTCGTGAAAGCGGGCGATGAGCGGCTCGATGGCGGCCTCGGCGCGGAGCTGCCCGAGCGCACGCGAGGCGTGCACCGGCGCCCAGATTGCGGGATCCTCGGTCTCGCCCCGGATCAATTCTTCATCCGTCGCCATGCGGATGAGCTCGGGGATGTGCTCCTCGCCGAAACCCAGCTCCCGATACTCCAGCCATTCATCGATGTCCGGAGCGCCCAGCGTCAGGAGGCGGTCCAGCGGCGGCGGATAGGATGCGTCCATCAGAATCTCATCGGTGGTGTGGTACGCGAAGGAAGAGTACTTCAGGGGTAGAGCTGCTCTACTCTCCACCCTCCCGGCGCCGCCGCATCCGCGTGGTAGACATCCCGCTCGTGCAGACGGCTGGGCTGATTCTTCCAGAACTCGATACGCTCCGGTACCAGGCGGAAGCCCGACCAGAAGGGGGGACGGGGCACGTCGCGGCCGGCGCAGCGATCCTCGATCTCGCGGATGCGCCCCTCGAGCTCGGCGCGCGCGGCGAGCGGCGCGCTCTGCAGCGAGGCCCAGGCGCCGACGCGGCTGCCGCGCGCGCGGCTGGCGAAGTAGCGGTCCGCCTCTTCGTCGCTCACCTGCTCGAACCCGCCCTCGATGCGCACCTGCGCCTCGAGCGGCGCCCACCAGAAGCAGAGCGCCGCGAAGGGGTGCTCCCGCAGCGCGCGTCCCTTGCGGCTCTCCAGGTTGGTGTAGAAGACGAAGCCGCGCTCGTCG
>JBPCIT010000066.1:0-4579 GCA_051006015.1 Longimicrobiaceae bacterium | reverse complement strand
CTCCCCGCCTCGCTCGATTCGCTGCGGGGTCGGCGGGGGTTGCAGGTGAAGGCGTTTGGCGCTGGTCGTGTACGCTTCGGAGAGGAGGAGATCGACCTCTCGGCGGTCGAGCAGCTCGTCGAGACGGCGCAGACGCGCGCGATCGCGCGGGCGCTGGCGTGGGGACGGGGGCGCTTCCTCGATGGGCGCCGGCCGGTACGACCCGCGCTCGAGGCGCTGCTGCACGCCCTCGGCGAGGAGGGGCTGGACGCCGTGGACGAGCGCATCGTGGGGGAATACGCGGAGTTCCGCCTCTTCGAGCTGGCGGCGGCACTGGGGCGGCTGCGCTCGCTGGAGGTGTCGCTGCCTTGAGAAAGGTGTGCCGCGGCCGACGCAAACCTCACCGCACGCACGCTCCCGCACGTCCGTTGTCTACCTTGCCTTCCCCATTCCCGGTCACCATGTTGCAGGTGAGCTGCGCTTGTGCTCTCTGTCCTGAGGAGCCATGAGTACAGAGAAGAGCCGGGTCCAGCACGCCGTGCGCTTCTTCCGCCGGCACGTCGTGAGCGGGGCACGCCGCGCCTCGTCTCTCCGGTGAATTGCCTCTATATTCCTGCCGCAGTGAGCGCTGGTTCGTTCGGGGAATGCTCTCATCCCCAACATTCTCTGCGCCGTCCTTTTTCTGAGGTCCGCCCATGCTCTTCCTGAGCCACTCGGGCGCGGATTCCGCCGCCGCCAAGGAACTGGCCCGCCGCCTGCGCGAGGTCGGTCTGAAGGTCTGGCTGGACCTCGACCACCTCCAGCCCGGCGATGCGTGGATGGCGGCGCTGGAGGAGGCGCTGCAGCGGGCGAGCGCCTTCGCAGTCTACGTGGGCTCCTCGGGCATCCAGCGGTGGGTGGACCGCGAGGTGCGCGTCGCCCTGGAGCGCAGCACGGCCGATCCTAGCTTCCGCATCATCCCCATCCTGGGCGCGGGCGCCGCCGGCCCCGAGGCGCTCCCCTCCTTTCTGGCCCAGCACCAGGTCGTGGACCTGCGGCGGGAGATCTCGCCCGCGGAGCTCAAGCGCCTCGTCGCTGCCATCCTCGCGCGTCCACCGGAGGTGGTGTCTCTCCTGCCTCCTGGCACCGCGCCCTTCCGCGGCCTGGAGTACTTCGACGTCGAGCACGCGCACCTCTTCTTCGGCCGCGACGAGGAGACGCAGGAGCTGCTCGGGAAGCTGCGCGTTGATCGTTTCCTCGCGGTGGTGGGGGCGTCAGGCAGTGGCAAGTCTTCGCTGGTCAGAGCCGGCCTGATCCCGGCGCTCCACCGGGGGCGCTTTCAGAACGGCGGTTCCTGGCCCGCCTCCTGGAGGATCGCGATCTGCCGCCCGGGGAATCGGCCGCTGCGCGCGCTGGCCAGCGCACTCCCTGACCTCGCACCCGAGATGTCGCCTGCCGACCGCATCCGCACCATCAGCGAATGTGCACGGCAGCTCGAGCAGAGCCCCGAGGGGCTCGACGCCTGCATCGCCGCACTGGTTCCGCCGGGATGTCACACGCTCCTGCTGGTGGACCAGTTCGAGGAGCTCTTCACCCTGACCTCCGCACCCGAGGAGCGGCGAGGGTTCATCGACTCCCTGCTCGGGATCACCGGCAGCGCCGGAGATCGGCCGGTGCACGTGCTGATCACTCTTCGGGCCGATTTCTACTCCCGCTGCTGGGAGCACCCGGAGCTGCCGGGCCGGATCGCGCAGAACCAGCATGCCGCGCGGCCACTGCTTCGGGCGCAGCTACGGGAGGTCATCGAGAAGCCACTCGCTCTGGCGGGCGCCTCCTTCGAGACCGGGCTGGTGGATCGCATCCTGAACGAGGCTGGAAGCGAGCCGGGCAGCCTTCCGCTCGTCGAGCACGCGCTGCTTCAGCTCTGGGAGCGGCGTCAGGGGAGTGTGCTCACCCACGCCGCCTACGACGAGATTGGCGGTGTGAGCGGGGCTCTCGCGCATCATGCCGAGGAGATCTTCGGCCGCCTGAATGAAGATGGGCGGCAGATCGCAGAGAAGATCTTTCTGCGCCTTACCCAGCTGGGAGAGGGTATCGAGGACACGCGGCGGAGGGCGGACCGCGATGAGATCGTGGCGCTTGGCGGCGACGAAAATGCGACCGAACAGGTGCTGACGCGCCTGGCCGCTGCCGATGCCCGTCTGGTGATCACCCGCCGGGAAGGTGAGAACAACGTCGTCGAGGTGGCGCATGAGGCGCTCATTCGACAGTGGCCGCGCCTGCGCGAGTGGATCGAGGAGAACCGCGAGGCGATCCGCATCGAGCGCCGGCTGATTAACGCCACAGCCGAGTGGGTGCGCCTGGACAAGGATCCGGACGCCCTGCTTCGCGGCGCGAATCTGGTGGAGACGGAGGAGTGGGCGCGGCAGAACTGGGAGGACATGCGCCCGCTGGAGCAGGAATTCCTGGAAGAGAGCGTCCGTGCGCGCGACCGGGCGATCCGCGAAGCCAAGGAGCGGCGCCAGCGGAAGTGGAGGCAGCTTCAGTTGACGGCTGCCGTGCTCGGCGCGGCCTTCGTGCTGGCGACGGTGGCGACGTTCTACGCGCTCCGCGCCAACGCTCGAGCCGAGGGGAATTTCGAGCTCGCCAAGGCCGCGGTCGATTCCTCGCTCGCCCTCGCCGAGCGCGATCCGCAGCGCTACGATCTCATCGGCCCGGACGTCGCGGAGGTCGAGGAATTGAAGAACGAGCTGCTGGGCCGCGCGCAGAGCTTCTACGACGGTCTGCTCGCGGCGAACCCCGGCCGCACCGGGCCGCGCGAGCAGCGGGAGATCGCCTTTGCCCACTTCCGCCTCGGCAACATCAACCGCTCCCTCGGCCGGCCCGATTCGGCGCTGGATCACTACGGCGCGGCGGCTGCACGCTTCGAGAGCCTGATCGCCGCCCGATCCGCGGAAGCCCGCTTCCGCCATGCGCTGGCCAGCACCCACAACTGGATCGGCGAGACGCTGCGGGAAGCGGGCGTGAGGCCGGAGGAGGCGCGGGCCGCTTATGACAGCGCGTTCGCGCTGCAGGCGGCGCTCCTCGAGCGCGAGCCGGAGAACCCCGCCTACCGACGCGATCTCGCCCGCACCCGCAACAACCGCGGCATCCTGCAGGCCCAGCCCCCCGGCCCGGCCGCGGCGGACCCCGTCGGTGCCGAAGCCGACTTCCGCGCCGCGGTGGCGCTGCTCGAGCCGGTCGCCGCCCGCGGCGAGGACAGGCGCGCCATGCAGGAGCTCGGCCGGGTCTACCACAACCTCGGGGTTCTCGCCTTCGACCGGATAGATCTCCAGGCGTCGCGCCAGTGGTACGAGCGCGCCATCGCCATCCACCGGCGGCTGGTCGCGGAGGTTCCTTCCAGCCGCGATTACCCGCTCGAGCTGGCGATCTTCCACAACGATCTCGCCGACGTGCTGCGCGAGCAGGACGAGTTCGCCGCGGCGGCGCAGCAGAGCGACACGGCGCTGGCGCTGATCGAGGAGGTGGCGCGGCCGGCGCCGATGACCCGTGTCCATCTGGCCAACGCGTACAATCGCCGCGGCCGCATCTTCGAGTTGCAAGGCCGGCTTGTGGAGGCCGAGGAGGAGTACAGCCGGTCGCTCGCCACCTTCCGGCGCCTGGGCGCGGATCGGCGGGCCTGGAACCTGCTGGAGTACCACCAGCGCTTCGGCAGCTTGCTGTTGAACCTGGCGTGGTTCGCCAGCGATCGGCCGAACACGGCCGACGCGCACCGCCTGCGGGACGAGGCGACCGGCGCCTATGCCGCCCTCGCGCGCGCGATCGCGGCGGCCGGGCAGCCGTCCGCCGCGCGCCAGGCGCTCACTACGATCTCGTACCTGACTGAGAAGGTTCCGCCGCCGGATCGAAGCGCCACCGAACGGGTCTTCGAGGGCGTGCGGCCTGCGCTACAGGCGCGGGCCGCTGCGCCGCCGGACAGCGAGGCCGATCTCCCCCACCGCCAGCCAAGGGAGGGACCATGAAAGGGGTATTCGCCGCCTTCGTCTGCGTTCTCGCGTCGGCGACCGTGGTAGTGCCGGGACCCACCGCGGTGCACGCGCAGGAGCCGCGACCGGCCGCGGACACCGTGCCGCGGCGGGACACGGCGGTGGTCGCGCAGCGCCCGCAGCGCCCGCGGGAGAGGCACAGCATGGTGGGATACATCGAGGACGCCACCGTCAGCTCCAAGCTCCGCCTGCGCTTCGAGGCGGCGTTCCACAATGAGGTCCCCGACCGCGCCGAGTTCTTCTATGCGAAGTGTGGCTGCTACCGGGATCCGGACCTGGATCCCGCAGATCACGATCCCGAGGCGCCGGGGCCGGGGCCGGGCATCCCGTCGCACGTGGATTTTCAGCAGCTCTACCTATCCGGCGAGTACGCGGCCAGTGAGCGCCTTTCGGCGTTCGCCCAGGTGCCGCTGCGCTGGATCCAGCCACAGTTCCCTGCTGGCACGGACGGCTTCGACGAGGCCGTCGGATTGGGAGATCTGCGGGCCGGCCTGAAGCTCGGGCTGATCGCGGAGACCGATCGGCTCGTCACCCTTCAGGTGCAGGCCCACCTCCCGACCGGTGATCCCGCGAAG
>JBPCIT010000065.1:0-4170 GCA_051006015.1 Longimicrobiaceae bacterium | reverse complement strand
CCCGCCCCAGCGGTGTCCTGCCTATCTTACTCCCCTCGCCTGCCCGCCTCCCCACGCACCCGTGGCGCCATGAGCAATTTCCCGACAGCATCAGCATCGGGGAAGGGCCGGGGGAGGGGGCGCCGTTCGGGCCGGGGAACACCTCTCTCCTTTCGCTCCGCAGGGTCGCCCATGTATCTTGCGCGTCGGCCGCTGTGGTGCCGCCCTCCGTCCGTTCGCGTCTGCCGATGAAGCCCTTCGAGAACCGCTCCCTCTTCTCCGATCACTACCTCGACGAGCGTCTGCCGGACCATCCCGAGTGGAGCGAGGACGTCGAAGGAGCGTGGAGCGAGCTGCGGGCGCTGTTCGCCCGGCAACGGCCGCAGCTCGAAGGGATGAACGAGGCGCAGACCGAGGAGGAGTGGGTCAAGCCGATCCTCAGCCGGGTGCTGGGCTGGAGCTATTCGGTGCAGACGGACGCCACCCTGTTCGGCCGGCGCAACCGACCCGACTACGCGCTCTTCCCCAGCGAGGAGACGAAGCGTGCCGCGCAGGCGGCCGGCGCGGACGGGCGGCTCGACTACTCGCGTGCCGCCGCGGTGGGGGATGCCAAGTTCTGGGGCCGCCCGCTGGACCGCGAGCTGCGCGACCCACGCGACCGGCTCACCAACACCAACCCCAGCTTCCAGATCGTCAACTATCTGGTCGCCACCGGGGTCGATTGGGGGATCCTGACCAACGGTCGCGAGTGGCGCCTCTACTCGATGCGCGCTCGCTCGCGGGTCGACACCTACTACGCGGTTGACCTGCAGCGCATCCTGGAAGCGGAGAACCTGGAGAGCTTCCGCTACTTCTACCACTTCTTCCGCGCCGCGGCCTTCCAGTCCGACCCTCACAGCGGCCGCGGCTTCCTCGACGCGGTGCTCGAGCGCTCCGTCACCTATGGCGCCGAGCTGGAGGAGCGGCTCAAGCGGATCATCTTCGACGAGGTCTTCGAGCACCTGGCCGCCGGCTTCGTCGCCGGGCGGCGCGAGCGGGGGCGGGTGGAGACGGAGGAGACGCTGCGCGAGGTCTACGCGGGCACGCTGCGGCTGCTCTACCGGCTGCTCTTCGTGCTCTACGCCGAGTCGCGCGACCTGCTCCCGCTGCGCGGTGGTTATGCCCGCTACAGCCTGACGCGCATCAAGCGCGAGGTCGCCGAGTGGATCGACCGCGGCGACCCCCTCAGCGGTGTCTCCAACAACTTCTGGAACGACCTGGTCGCGCTCTTCCGCATCCTCGAGCGCGGGGATCCGGAGCTGGGCGTGCCGCAGTACAACGGCAGTCTCTTCCGCAGCGGCAGCCCGCAGAGTGGTCCGGTCACCGGCGCAGCCGGTGAGCGCCACCGCTTCCTCGACGAGCACGGCATCGCCGACCGCTATCTGCTGCCCGCGCTGGACCGGCTGACGCGTGCCGGCGAGCGGCATTTCATCGACTACAAGTCGCTCAGCGTCGAGCAGCTCGGCACGATCTACGAGGGGCTGCTCGAGTTCCGCCTGCGGCTGGCACCGCACGCGCTGGCGGTGGTGCGCGAGAAGGGCGTCGAGGTCTACCGCCCCGCCGCCGAGGTCGAGCAGCCGCTCCGGACGATCCCCGCCGGCCGGCCATACCTGGAGAACGACAAGGGCGAGCGCAAGGTGACCGGCTCCTACTACACGCCGCAGTACATCGTCGAGCACATCGTCGAAAAGGCCGTGGGGCCGGTGCTGCGCGAGCGCGAGCAGCGCTTCCGCGCGCGGATGGAGGAGATCGGACCGAAGCGCGAGCGGCTGCGCGAGCTCGAGGCGAAGCTCGCCGCACCCGGCCTCACCGACGCTGTCGCTACGCGCTGGACTCGCGAAGCGAACGCGCTGCGCGGCGAATCGAAGCGGCTCGAGGCGGAAGCGGTCGATGCGCTGCTGGGGCTGCGCATCTGTGACCCGGCGATGGGGAGCGGACACTTCCTCGTCCACACCGTGGACTGGCTGACCGAGCGGCTGATGGTGGTGCTCAACGAGTATCCGGCGAATCCGGTGCTCGCGCAGCTCGCCGAGATCCGCGCCGAGATCCTGGAGACGCTGGCGCAGCAGGGGATCCGCATCGACCCGGCGGTGCTCAAGGACACCCACCTGCTCAAGCGGCTGGTGATGAAGCGCTGCATCTACGGCGTCGATCTCAACCCGATGGCCACCGAGCTGGCCAAGCTGGCGCTCTGGCTGGACAGCTTCACCATCGGCGCGCCGCTCTCCTTCCTGGACCACCACCTCAAGACCGGCAATTCGCTGGTCGGCACGCGCGTCGACGAGATGCGCCGCGCGGTCGAGTCCACCGACACCGGGCAGTACGACGCCTTCGGCGGTCCCTTCGCCGGCCTGCTGCGAGCCACCGCGCTGATGCGCGACGTGGCCACCACCACCGACGCCACCTTCCAGGAGGTCTCCCACAGCGCCGAGCGCTACGCCGAGTTCGAGCGCGCCATGCTCCCGTACCGCCGTCTGCTGGACCTCTGGGTGAGCCGCCACTTCGGCAACCGGAGTGCAGTGGAGGAAGCTGAGGGAGGGCGGGACCGGCACCGGAAGGACTACGTGACCGCCGAGGAGCTGGCGCTGCTGCACTGGAACCGGGTGCTCGCCGAGGGTCGGGGCGAGCCGGTGGAGTTCCGCACGCTGGAGCGCGAGGTGCTCGACCGCGCGGCGACGCTGTTTCGCGAGCATCGCTTCTTCCACTGGGACCTCGAGTTCCCCGAGGTCTTCGTGGACCTCGAGCGCGCGACTTGGAAGGAGGACCCCGGCTTCGACGCGGTGATCGGCAATCCGCCGTATGTGCGCCAGGAGCAGATCTCGGCGTACAAGCCCTTCCTGCGCGCGAGCTTCGCCGCCTTCCACGGCGTCGCCGACCTCTACCTGTACTTCTACGAGCAGGGAATCCGCCTGCTGTGCGAGGGCGGCCGCCTGGCGTTCATCTCCTCCGGCACCTTCGCCCGCGCCAACTTCGCGGGACCCTTCCGCGAGATGCTGCCCCGGCTGGCGCGGCTGGAGTCGGTGATCGACTTCGGCGAGAACCAGCCGTTCGCGGGCGCCGAGATGGTGCGCCCCTCGATCCTGGTGCTGCGCAAGGGCGAGGAGGAGGGACCCTTCCGCACCCTCTTCATCGACGGGCGCATTCCCGCATCCCTGACGGACGCCCTCGCCGAGCACGGCTTCGACAGCGACCCCGCGGCGCTGCGCCTCCCGGAGTGGACCTTCCAGCCCGCGGCGCACACCCGCGTCTTCGAGAAGCTGCTGCGCGGCGGCCGCCCCCTCGCCGAGGTGGTGGAGGGCCGGATGTACTATGGAGTAAAGACCGGTCTGAACGAGGCGTTCATCATCGACCAGACCACGCGGGATCATCTGGTGGCGGAACATGCCGCCAGCGCCGAGATCATCAAGCCCGTGCTGCGCGGCGAGGACCTGCGGCCCTGGTACCAGGAGGACGAGGGGCGTTGGCTGATCGTGCTGCCGCACGGCTGGACCTCCCGTCGGTTCGGGAACGGCCTGTCCGAAGACGAAGCGTGGCAGCGGCTGTCCGAGCACCTGCCGGCGATCGCGGCCTACCTGGCTCCGTTTGCGGCAGCCGGGCGGAAGCGCACCGACCAGGGCGAGTTCTGGTGGGAGCTGCGCCCGTGCGACTACTACGACGCCTTCGAGCAGACCAAGATCTTCTGGCCCGACATCGCCAAGCTGCCGCGCTTCTCGTGGGACGAAGAGGGGAAGTACATCAACGACAAGGGCTTCATCATACCGGACGCAGATCCAAGTCTGCTGGGTATCCTTCAGAGCCGTGTGACCTGGTTTGGAGTCTCGCAGATGTGCGTACCGCTGAGGCTCCGAGCCGGTCTGTGGCAGTATCAGATGAAGTCACAGTTCATCTCCCGCCTCCCCATCCCCGACCCTCCACCCGCCGAGCGCGAGCGGATCGGTGCGCTGGCCACGGAGATCACGACGCGGGCGCGGGAGCGGTATACGCTGCACCGGCGGGTGCGGCACCGCATCGCCAGCGACCTGGGAGCGGGGCGCCCACTGAACCGCCGCCTCACCGACTGGTGGACGCTGGACTTCCCCGCCTTCCGCGCCGAGGTGAAGAAGGCGCTCAAGCGGGAGATCCCGGTGCGCGAGCGCGACGAGTGGGAGGCGT
>JBPCIT010000064.1:0-25134 GCA_051006015.1 Longimicrobiaceae bacterium | reverse complement strand
GACCTGCACGAGGAGTTCCTGAGCAGCCCCACCGAGCGCTTCTTCGCCACGCTGGTGGGCGAGGAGAGGGTGGACGGCCACCCTGCGCAGGTGCTCACCCTGGGGCCGAAGGGCCGCTCCGGCCGCGACACAGCGGCCCGCCCGCTCCGGTGCCGAGAGCGCGCCGGCCGCGCCGGCGGAGAGCGCGCCGCAGGCGGAGCAGATCCTGCGACGCGCTGAGCAGGCGTACCGCAACGTCCGCTCGATGGAGGCGGACTTCGTCCAGAGCCTGAGCGTGCCGCTGCTCGGTAGCAATCAGCAGAGCCGGGGCAACTTCTATCAGCGCCGCCCCGACCGGCTGCTGCTGCGCTTCACCGATCCCGCGGGCGACATCCTCGTCGCCGACGGCCAGTACTTCTGGATGTACTATCCGAGCAGCGACCGTACCCAGGTGCTGCGCTCACGCATGACCCAGGGCGGCGGGCAGGTGGACCTGCACCAGGAGTTCCTGAGCAACCCCACCGAGCGCTTCGTCGCCACGCTGGTGGGCGAGGAGAGGGTGGACGGCCGCCCTGCGCAGGTGCTCACCCTGGTGCCGAAGGGCCGCTCCGGATACAAGCTGGTGAAGGTGTGGGTAGACAGGGGCGACAGCCTGGTTCGGCGCTTCGAGATCACGGAGGAGAACGACTCGGTACGCCGCCTCGAGCTCCGTAACCTGAAGCTCAACCAGAACCTGCCGGGCTCGCTCTTCCAGTTCACGCCCCCGGCAGGTACCCAGGTCTTCGACCAGTAGCCGAGACGTGCGAATATAGCTTGCACGGGCGGGCCTTTGGGTCCGCCCGTTTACGTTGTCTATCCCGGCTCGCCACGCTTCCACCAACAGGCAGGCGCAGACCAGGTAGAGGCTCATCTCGTTGACGTATCTGCGCCAATGGCGTATGTTGTGCTGCCGCCGGTAGGCCGGATGCTGCTAGATATGGAGATTATCGAACTTCCTGCTGTCACCCGGCGCATCGGTGAGCTGCTCTCTGCAGAGGAGTACCGGCGCTTCCAGCTCGACTTGATCGCGCGACCGGATATTGGACCGATCAAGCGGGAGAGCGGCGGCTTGCGTAAGGTGCGCTGGTCTGCAAAGGGCCATGGCAAGAGCGGTGGAGTGCGGGTGATCTACTACTGGGATGAGCCACGGAGCCGTATCTTCCTGCTCTTCATCTACCCGAAGAATGAGCAGGAGGATCTCACACCACGGCAGTGGGCGATCTTACGAGCACTGATCGCGAAGGAGGTACCATGAGAGAGGAGCTGTTTCAGGAACTCGTCGAGAGCATCAAGGAGATGGGCGCGATCATGCGCGACGAGAAGGAGCCGGAGCGGGTATTCTCCCTTCCTGATCCGAAGGAACCCAATGTCGCTGAGTTGCGCCGCCGCTTCGGCCTTTCCCAGGAGAAATTCGCTGCAATGCTGGGAATAAGCGTAGGCACTCTGCGTAATTGGGAGCAGGGACGCAGGCAGCCGGAGGGTCCCGCGCGCGTGCTGCTCCGCGTGGCTGCCAGGCACCCCGAAGCCGTTCTCGAAGCCGTAGCCGCACGCGAGCCGTAGGGGCGCCTGCTCGGACCTCCACACACGTCCGCCCGTTTTCGTTGCTGCTTGCCCCGCCCCCGCGCCGCTCCGTACATTGCCTGCCGAGCAACCGCATCCCCAGGATCTTCCAGCACGCGAGTATGGCTAAGAACGCAACTTTCGACGTTACCTCCGAGATCGACCTGCAGGAGGTGGACAATGCGGTCAACCAGGCCGCGAAGGAGGTCGGGCAGCGCTTCGACTTCAAGGGCGCCACCGCGGAGATCGACTTCAGCAAGAGCGACGGGACTCTGACGTTGCTGGCCGACGACGAGTACAAGCTGAAGGCGCTGATCGACGTGCTCGAAACGAAGCTGGTGCGGCGTGGCGTGTCCATCAAGAACCTCGACTTCGGCAAGGTCGAGGAGGCCTCGGGGGGCAAGGCCCGGCAGATCCTCACCCTGCAGCAGGGGATCCCGACGGAGAAGGGGAAGGAGATCGTCAAGGCGATCAAGAACGCCGGCTTCAAGAAGGTGCAGGCGCAGATCCAGGAGGATCAGGTCCGCGTGCAATCCCCCTCGATCGACGAGCTGCAGCGGGTGATCGCGATGCTCAAGCAGGAGGACTTCGGGCTCGAGCTGCAGTTCTCGAACTTCCGCTCGTGACGGCAGCGAAGAGCAGCGCCTCCGCCCCTCGGGCTGCGGAGCGCGTGCGGTCAGGCGAGTGGTTTCGGCGGGCGGGCGAGGTGATCCCCGGGGGAGTCAACTCGCCGGTGCGCGCCTTCCGCGGGGTCGGGGGTGAGCCCTTCTTCGTGGAGCGCGCCGCGGGCGCCAGGCTCTGGGACGCGGACGGCAACGAGTACCTCGACTACGTCCTCTCCTGGGGTCCGCTGATCTTCGGACACGCTCACCCTGCGGTGGTCCAGGCGATCCGCGACGCGTCAGAGCTGGGCACCTCGTATGGCGCACCGACCGCGCGCGAGGTCGAGTTGGCGGAGGCGGTGCGCGGATTCTTCCCCTCGATGGAGCTGCTTCGCTTCGTCAACAGCGGCACCGAGGCGACCATGTCCGCGGTGCGCCTGGCACGCGGCTTCACCGGGCGCGACCTGCTGCTGAAGTTCGACGGGTGCTATCACGGCCACGGCGACTCCTTCCTGGTGAAGGCCGGCTCCGGCGTGGCGACGCTCGGGCTGCCCAACTCGCCGGGAGTACCCGCGGAGCTGGGGCGGCTGACGCTCACCGCGCCCTTCAACGATTCGCAGGCGGTCGAGGAGATCTTCCGGGTACACGCCGGCAGGATCGCGGCGGTGATCGTCGAGCCGGTGGTGGGCAACGCCGGCTTCATCGCGCCGGAAGCGGAGTTCCTTCCCGCCCTGCGCCGCATCACCGAAGAGGACGGCGCGCTGCTGATCTTCGATGAGGTGATGACGGGCTTCCGCGTCGCACCGGGCGGGGCGCAGCAACGTTTCGGCGTGCGGCCGGATCTAACCACATTGGGGAAGGTGATCGGCGGAGGGCTGCCGGTGGGCGCCTATGGTGGGCGGCGGGAGATCATGGAGCGCATCGCGCCGCTCGGCCCCGTCTATCAGGCGGGCACGCTCTCCGGGAATCCGCTCGCGATGGCGGCGGGGCTGGCGCAGCTCCGGCTGCTGCGCGAGGAGGATCCGTACCCGGTGCTCGAGCGCCGCACCGGCCGTCTGGTCGAGGGGCTGCTGGGGAACGCGGCGGAGCTGGGGGTGCCCGCCACCGGCGGCAGCCTCGGCTCGATGTGGGGCGTTTTCTTCGCCGCTGGGCCGGTGCGCAGCTTTGCGGACGCGCAGCGATCGGACGTGGCGCTCTTCGGACGATTCTTTCATGGCTGCCTCGAGCGGGGGATCTTCTTCGCGCCCTCGGCCTTCGAGGCCGGCTTCCTATCCACCGCGCATTCGGATGTTGATGTCGAGGAGACGATCGGGCGGGCGCGTGAGGCGCTGCAGGCAGCTCTGGAGTAGCGCGCTCGCCGCGGGCGTGCTGCTCGCCCTCGGCGCCTGTGCGCCGCGCGTGGTCGAGCCTCCCGTGACTCCACCCGCGCCGGGTGCGCCCGCGCTCCCGCGCGCGGAGCCGGAGGTTCGGGTGGGGCTGCTGGTGGACACCGCGAGCGTCGAGATCGCCGCCACCGGCGGCTTCGAGCTGGTCGCCACCTCGGACAATCGGGTGCTGGCGCGAGTTCCCGACGGCGGTCGCCGCACCGTAACCGCCGGCGCTGCCGGGATGCTGCAGGTGACCGGAGCGGCGGCCGGGGCGATGGCGGCGGTGCCCGGTCCGCTGCTGGTGCGTCCCACCGGCGATGGCAGGCTCAACGTCGGCGGCAAGCCTTACCGCGGCTCCGCGCTGGTGCAGACGGCCGGGCCGGGGCGCGTTACGGCCATCAACCTCGTCAGCCTCGAGGAGTACCTGCTCGGCGTCGTCCCGCACGAGATCGGGCGGGTGGGCGAGGATCTGCTGGAGGCGGCGAAGGCGCAGGCGGTGGCGGCGCGCACCTACGCCGTCGCCCACCGGGGGCGCCGCTCCGCGCTGGGGTTCGACTACTACGCCACCGTGCAGGACCAGGTGTACGGGGGCTCGGCTGATGAGCATGGCGTCACCTCCCGAGCGGTGCAGGAGACGACCGGGGAGATCCTCACCCACCAGGGCACGCCGATCGAGGCCTACTACCACTCGACCTGCGCCGGGCAGACGGCGGCGATCGACGAGGTGTGGAATGAACGGCCGCGCCCCTATCTCGTCTCGGTGGTGGACGTCGATCCGCGGACGGGGCAGGCGTACGACCACTTTTCCAGCCGCTTCCGCTGGACGCAGCGCTGGAGCGCCGACTCGCTGGCGCAGACCTTCGCGCGCACCCTGGCCGACTCGCTGCCACGCGGGGCGCCGCCGCTGACGGAGGTCCGCGACCTGCGCATTCTCGAGCGCACGCCCTCGGACCGGGTGCGGCGGCTGCGGATCGACACCGATGCCGGCATGGTCCACGTCGGGGGCGACCGGGTGCGCTGGATCTTCCTCACCCCGGAGGGGCGCATCCTCAACAGCTCGAAGTTCGAGCTCGAGCTGGTGCGTGACGCGAGCGGCCGTGTCACCGAGGTGACCGCCAACGGCGGCGGCTGGGGGCACGGGATCGGGATGTGCCAGGTCGGCGCGATGGGCCGCGCGCGAGCGGGTCAGAGCTATCGCACGATCCTGCTCACCTACTATCCGGGCACGGAGCTGCGGAAGCTGTACTGAGCGCCGGCCATTCTTCACCCAACCACCAACACCTCGTGTACGTGATGCGACCTCTGGTAGCCCTGCTCTCCGCTCTTGGATTCCTTCTCCTCCCCGCTGTCGCCGCCGCGCAGACGTGGGAGGACTACGACTACGAGAATCTCGCGTTCCGTGGTCTGGGCGTGGAGATCGGCTCGGTCTGGCCGCATCGCGTGGAGAACACCCTCTCCCTCGGCCTGCGGGGGGACCTGGGATTGCTCGGCCCCAACCTGCGGATCGTCCCGAGCCTCTCCTTCTGGTCCTCACACCTGCGGCAGAGCGAGGTGGACCGCTTCGCAAGCCAGATCATCCGTGTCTGTCAGCGGCAGCAGAATGCCATCTGCCCCGCCCAGCTGGATCTGGGGCGGATTCGGCTCAGCGATCTCGCGCTGGCGACGGACGCCCACTACCTCTTCATCAACCCCTTCGAGGCGACGCCATATCTCGGTGCCGGGGTGGGCGTGCACCTGCTCAACGGCAGTGGTGAGTTCATCGACGACACCTTCATCGAGGAGCTGCTGGACGCCATCTCTCCGGCGCTCAACCTCGTCGGTGGCGTATCCGTTCCGCTCACGAACACGCTGGAGGTCTTCGGGGAGGCGCGCTACATCCTGCTGAGCGACGTGCGGCATGGCGCCCTTAGCGTCGGCGGGATGTGGCGCATCTTTCCGACACCGCCACCTGCCCCACCGCGCGCCCGGAGGGTACGATGAACGCGCAGCCGGAACCGCTGCGGATCGCCATCCTCGGTGCCGGCGCCATCGCGCAGGTCGTCCATATCCCCGTCCTCACCCGGATGCCGGGGGTCGAGGTGGCGGCCGTCTGCGACACCGACCGCGGCAAGGCCGACTCCGTCGCCGCGCGCTTCGGCATCCCGAACGTCTTCCATTCGGACGACCGGCTCTGGAAGGAGGCCGACTTCGACGGAGTGGTCATCTGCACCCCCAGCCATCTACACGAGGCGCAGGTGCAGCAGGCACTCGCCGCGGGCAAGTACGTGCTCTGCGAGAAGCCGCTCGCGCTCACTGCCGAGGGAGTCGAGCGGGTGCTCGCTTGTGAGGGAGCGGACGGCCGGCTGATGGTCGCCATGAACCAGCGTTATCGTCCGGACGCCAGCGCCCTGCAGACCTTCGTGGCGCGCGGCGAGCTGGGGGATGTCTTCTACCTGCGCACGGGGTGGTTCAACCGGCGTATCGGCCGCGGCCGTCCCTCCTGGCGGCACCAGAAGGCGCTCGCCGGTGGCGGAGCGCTCATCGACCTGGGCATCCAGATGCTCGATCTGGCGCTCTGGCTCCTCGGCTACCCGGAGGCCGAGCGGGTGGTCGCCCACCTCCATCGCGAGCGTCCGATGCGGGTGGAGAACTCGGCTGTGGTTCTGATCCGCCTCGAGGACGGCCGCGTCGTCAACCTCGAGGTGACCTGGAACCTGCTCGCCGAACAGGAGCGGCAGTACCTCTACCTGCTCGGCACGGCGGGAACCGCCTCGCTCTCGCCCTTCACGGTCTTCCGGCAGCGCGGCGGCGGGTTGAGCGAGGTGACGCCGCAGCTTCCGCCCGGGTCGGAGAACCTCTTCACCGCCTCCTACCGCCGGGAGCTGCAGCACTTCGTCAATGTGGTTCGCGGGGAGCGGAAGACAAAGGCGCCCACCGAGCACGTCCGCCTCATGCGGGTGATCGAGGCGGCGTACCGTTCCGCCCGTGAGCGGCGGGAGGTGACCGTCGGCTGACCCCGATTCGGTACCCCGACTGGTCCCTCTCTTGCACCGCCGTGACCTGTTCTGGTTGTCCCATTCCTTCACCCTGAGCCGAGCCTTGCCATGTCGGATGTTCAGACGCTGATAGACGGATTGAACGAGGATCTGGCCGCCGAGTACCAGGCGGTCATCATGTACCGCACCTATGCCAGCCTGGTGAGTGGCCCCTATCGCCAGGAACTGAAGGCGTTCTTCGAGGGGGAGATCCCGGACGAGCTGGGCCATGCTGCCTTCCTGGCCGACAAGATCGTTGCGCTGGGCGGAACCCCGACGACGCGCGCGGGCGAGGTGCCGATCGCCAAGGACAACCGCCAGATGCTCGAGAACGCGCTGCAGGGGGAGGTCGAGACGATCGAGCGCTATACCCGCCGCATCGAGCAGGCGGAGCGCGTCGGAGAGCTCTCGATCAAGGTGCAGCTGGAGAACCTGGTGGTGGACGAGAGCAACCACCGCGACGACATCCGGCGGATGCTGATGGACTGGGAGTGACGGGAAGGGCGCGGTGGATGGGGTGGCGGCGCGGCGGCCCGGATGGTATATTGTTACGTTATTCCCAAGCATTTACACTGGCATCGATACAGGGCAATCATGAAGCCTGACATTCATCCTACGTACCAGACCGCGACGGTGCACTGCGCCTGCGGGAACACCTTCGAGACCCGCTCGACCACGCCCGACATCCACGTCGAGATCTGCTCCGCCTGCCATCCGTTCTATACCGGCAAGCAGAAGCTCGTCGATACGGCAGGCCGCGTCGAGCGCTTCCGACAGCGCTACGCCGGCGCTCAGCCGTCGAAGTAAGACAAGAGCCGGGGCTCATGCCCCGGCTCTCTCGCTAATGTAACCATCGAACGGTCATTTCAGCACCGCCCTCTCGGAGTGATGATCGTGGGGACAGCTGTGCGCTGACCGCTGATGGCTGACAGCCTCTCTATGGACGATCGCATCCGCGAGATCGAACGCCAGTACGAGGACCTCTCGCACCGCCTCGCCGACCCCGCGGTCATCGCGGACCCGCGGCGCCTGCGTGAGGTCTCGCGCGAGCACTCCCACCTCTCGGAGGTGATGGAGGCGATCGGGCAGCTACGCCGGGTGCGGGAGGAGCTGAGGGGCGCCCGCGAGCTGCTCGGCGACTCCAGCGGCGACCCGGAGATGACCGCGCTCGCGGAGCAGGAGGCCGCGTCACTCGACCGGCAGGCGGAGCGACTCGAGGAGCAGGTCAGACGGCTGCTGATGCCCAAGGATCCGCTCGACGACCGCGACGCGGTCGTCGAGCTGCGCGCCGGCACTGGCGGCGACGAGGCCGCGCTCTTCGCCGGTGAGCTGCTGCGCATGTACACCCGCTTCGCCGAGCGCCGCGGGTGGAAGGTCGAGCTGCTCAGCCTCTCCGAGGGTACCATGGGCGGCGTCAAGGAAGCGATCCTGGTGATGCGCGGCCCCGATGCCTACGGCGAGCTGCGCTACGAGTCCGGGGTACATCGCGTGCAGCGCGTACCGGCGACCGAGAACCAGGGGCGCATCCACACCTCCGCCGCGACCGTCGCGGTGCTGCCGGAGGCGGAGGAGGTGGACGTGCAGATCAACGAGAACGAGCTGCGCATCGACGTCTTCCGCTCCTCCGGTCCGGGCGGCCAGTCGGTGAACACCACCGATTCCGCGGTGCGTATCACCCATCTCCCGACCGGCCTCGTCGTCTCCTGTCAGGATGAGAAGTCGCAGCACAAGAACCGCGACAAAGCGATGGCGGTGCTGCGCTCGCGGCTGCTCGACATCCGCATCGCGGAGCAGGAAGCCGAGCGGGCGCGCGAGCGCCGCACCCAGGTCGGCACCGGCGACCGCTCCGCCAAGATCCGCACCTACAACTTCCCGCAGAGCCGCGTAACCGACCACCGGATCGGCTACACCACGCATGCGCTGCAGAGCGTGCTCGACGGCGATCTCGACGAGCTGATCGAGCGGCTCAAGCTCGCCGGGCAGGAGGAGCGGGCGGCGTGAGCCGTGACGAGCCCCCGGCGAATGAATTCGCTGCTGGGACTGCACAAAGCCCACCTGCGTGGGCTCCAACTGCATGGCTGTAGTAGTTCAGTCCGCGAAGGCGGAGTTCCTGCCGTTGCAGCCGCGGTTTCAACGACCGGGGGCGGCCTGAGCCGTGGAGCCCAGGAGCTGGACGATCCTCGAGCTGCTGCGCTGGACGACGGAGTACCTCGCGGGGAAGAGCTTTCACAACCCGCGGCTGAACGCGGAGCTTCTGCTGGCCGGGGTGCTGGGCGTGAAGCGGCTGGATCTGTATCTTCAGTTCGACCGACTGCTGAGGCCGGAGGAGCTGGCGGAGTTCAAGGCGCGCCTCCGGCGCCGGGCGCGCCGCGAACCGCTGCAGTACATCGAGGGGCAGGCAGCCTTTCGGGAGCTGCGCCTGCGGGTGGATCGGCGGGTGCTGATCCCGCGCCCCGAGACGGAGCTGCTGGTCGGGGAGGTGCTCGACTGGGCAGCGGGGCGCGGCGAGCTGGAGGCTCTCGACGTCGGCACCGGCTCGGGCGCCATCGCGCTCAGCCTGGCGACGGAGGGTGCCTTCCGGCGCGTAGTGGCGACCGACCTCTCGGAGGAGGCGCTCGAGGTCGCGCGCCTCAACCACCGCGAGGCGGCTCCCGCGGCGCCTGTCGAATTCCGCACGGGCGACGGATACGCGGCAGTGGCGGGTGAGCGCTTCGACGTGGTAGTCTCCAATCCGCCCTATGTGGCGGAGGAGGAGCGCGATTCGCTGGATCCCGAGGTGCGCGACTGGGAGCCGCCGCAGGCGCTCTTCGCCGGGCCCGGCGGCCTGCGGGTGATCCGGGAGCTGGTGGCGGGTGCGCCGGAGGTGCTGCGCGGAGGCGGACTCCTCGCGCTCGAGGTCGGCTTCGGGCAGATGGAGGCGGTCGCCGCGCTGATCCGCGCGACCGGCCGCTTTCACGAGCCCCAGGTGCGGCGCGACCTCTCCGGCCGCGATCGCATCGTGCTGGCGGAACACATGGAAAGGGAGTAACCGATGGAAGGCATACAGGAGCGGGCACGGGAGATCGGACGTCTCCTCGCGCAGACCGAAGAGTACAAGGCGCTGCGGAACGCGAACGACCGGCTGGCGGGCGACCAGGAGACGGTCGCGTTGCTGAACCGGCTGGCGGATCTGCAGGAGGAGCTGACCCGCTCGCTTCGCGGCGGTATCGAGCCCTCGCAGGAGCAGCAGCAGGAGTACGAGGGATTGGTCGAGCAGCTCGAGGGCCGCTCGATCTACCAGGGCGTGGTGGCGGCGCAGTCGAACTTCGATCGCCTGATGATGCGCGTGAACGAGGAGATCGGCCGGGGCATCGAGGCCGGCGAGCAGAGCCGGATCATCCTGCCCTCCTGATGGCGCGCGGGACCTGGGAGGCGCTCCGTCCCCAGTGGGTGGAGGATAGCGTCCTGAGGGCGCTGGCGCCCGGCATCCAGGCGCTGGTGCGTATCGGGGTCAACCCCAACGTGCTCACCACGATCGGGTTCCTCGTCGGCGTGGGCGCCGGGATCGCCTTCTATGGCGCAAGCGTGCGCCTGGCCGGCTTCCTGGTGCTGCTCGGTGGGGTGCTCGACATCTTCGACGGCCGGGTCGCGCGCGGCACCGGCCAGGCCTCCATCTTCGGCTCCTTCTACGACTCGACGCTCGACCGCATCTCGGAGATCATCGTCTTCGTCGGCATCACCGCGCTCTTCATCGGCGGCGAGGGCACACCCACCAACGCCGCGATGATCTACATCACCGCGGCGGCGCTCGGCGGCTCGCTGATGGTCTCCTACACGCGCGCCAAGGCGGAAGCGCTGGGGCTGGACTGCAAGGTCGGTCTCATGCAGCGGGCGGAGCGGATCTTTTTGATCGGCGTCGCGGCTCTCGTCTTCGGCTGGATGTGGGAGGGTCTGGTGCTGAAGCTGGTGCTGATCGCCGTCGCCGTGCTGAGCAACTTCACCGCCTTCCAACGCATCGCCTGGGTCTACCGCCATGCGCGCATGCTGCCCCCGCCGTCGACTCGCCCCGAGCACGCGGCGCCGCTGAGCACCCCCGTCACCGGAAAGAGAGAGCTTTGAAACCACCACAGACGCCGCCGCGCCGCGCCGAGGGGCGCCTGGGGATCCTGCTGCCCGGCCTCGGCGCGGTGGCGACCACCGTGATCGCCGGTGTCGAGCTGGCGCGCCGCGGTCTGGGGCGCCCCATCGGCAGCCTGACGCAGATGGGCACCATCCGCCTCGGCAAACGCAGCGAGGGGCGCTCCCCACCCATCTCCGACTTCGTCTCGCTCTCCGGGCTCGACGACCTGGTTTTCGGCTCCTGGGATCCTATTCCCGACAACGCTTACGAGTCCGCACTGGAAGCGGGAGTGCTGAACCGGCACGAGCACCTCGAGCCGATCCGCGACTTCCTCCAGAACGTGCGCCCGATGCGCGCTGCCTTCGACCAGCGCTACGTCAAGCGCCTCGAGGGCTCGCACGTCAAGGAGGGTGGGAGCAAGCGCCAGTGGGCCGAGGAGCTGCGTGAGGACATCCGCCGCTTCGCGCGGGAGAACGGCTGCGACCGGCTGGTGATGGTCTGGTGCGGCTCGACCGAGACCTTCCTGCCGCACGGCCCGGCGCACCGCTCGCTGGAGGCCTTCGAGCGGGGGCTGGACGCGAACGACGACAGCATCGCGCCCAGCATGCTCTACGCCTACGCGGCGCTGATGGAGGGAGTCCCGTACGCGAACGGCGCCCCCAACCTCTCGGTGGACTTCCCGGCGATGCTCGAGCTGGCGCGCCGCCACGAGGTGCCGGTCGCCGGCAAGGACTTCAAGACCGGGCAGACGCTGATGAAGACCATCATCGCGCCCGGCCTAAAGGCGCGGATGCTGGGGCTGGACGGCTGGTTCTCGACCAACATCCTGGGCAATCGAGATGGCGCGGTGCTCGACGATCCCGACTCCTTCAAGACCAAGGAGGAGTCGAAGCTCTCGGTGCTCGAGTACATCCTGCAGCCGGAGCTCTACCCCGAGCTCTACGGGGATTACTACCACAAGGTGCGGATCAACTACTACCCCCCGCGTGGCGACGCCAAGGAGGGGTGGGACAACATCGACATCCGCGGCTGGCTGGACTACCCGATGCAGATCAAGGTGGACTTCCTCTGCCGTGACAGCATCCTGGCCGCGCCGATCGTGCTGGACCTGGCGCTCTTCCTGGATCTGGGCGCGCGCGCGGGGATGTACGGCATCCAGGAGTGGCTCTCCTTCTACTTCAAGAGCCCGCTGCACGCCGAAGAGCTCTACCCGGAGCACGACCTCTTCATCCAGCAGACGAAGCTGAAGAACACCCTGCGCTGGATGATGGGCGAGGAGCAGATCACCCACCTGGGACTCGAGTATTACCTCGACTGACGACGTGGACGAGGAGAGCTTCCTGACCCTGGCAGCCCCGGGCGACGCGGAGACGCGGGTCCGGGGCTCGTCATTTTTGGCGCTCGCGGCGCCCGCGAGTGACGAGGCAACGGCACGCGCGGTGGTCGAGGAGCGCGAGCGGGCGATGTGGGATGCGAGCCACCACTGCTACGCCTGGCGGCTGCGCGGCGGTCTCTGGCGCGCGGCCGACGCAGGGGAGCCCTCCGGCAGTGCCGGCGCCCCGATCCTCTCCGCCATCGATGGGGCGGGGCTGCTGGACTGCGTCGTGGTGGTCACCCGCTACTTCGGGGGAACCAAGCTCAGGGTGGGTGGACTGGTGCGCGCCTACGGTGAGGCTGCGGCACTCGCCCTGGATGCGGCGCCCCACCGCACGGGCGTTCCCGCGCTGCGGCTGCGCATCCGCTACCCCTACGAGCACACCTCCGCGGTGATGCGCTCCCTCGAGCGCGTGGAGGCGGAGGAGGTCGAGCACGGCTACACGGCCACCGGAGGGGAGGGAGAGATCGATTTCACCGCGCCGCGGGTGCGCGAAAGCCTCCTCCGCGACCTGCTGCGCGACGCCACCTCCGGCGCGCTCACGGCCCAGGTGCTCGAGGAGCGGACACTCTACCATCCCTCGCCGGGCCCATACTAGCCCCGCCTGGAGACAACGGGCGTCCTCCGGACGGGTTGAGTGGCTGTCCCGTCCGGAGGACGGCCGCAGTCCTTGCCGGGCCGTTCATCGGCCGGGCGCGGGGCGTGAGGACTCCCCTTTCTTGACGCTCCCAGCGAATCTCCGTAGGTTGAACCCGGTCCTGCTTCCTAGTAGAGGTTCGTATGTCTCCGCACTCCGTCCGCCAGTTCGGGACCTGGGAGAATCCGGGTCATGATCTCGAGGGCTACTTCGACGAACACTTTCGTCGTCCACGTCCGGTAGGGTTCGTCGTCACGCCAAACTGGCGTCCGGCGCCCGACCTCTTCGAGACCGTCGAGGCCTACCACGTCCTGATGGATCTCGCGGGGATGCACCCGGAGGAGATCGTCGTCCACTTCGAGGGGCACACCCTCACCGTGTCCGGCGTGCGCCAGGACGGAACGCGTGGGCAGCGGCACTACCACAAGATGGAGATCCAGTTCGGCCCCTTCGAGCGCCAGCTCCGCTTTCCCGGGCCGGTGGACGCCGACGCGATACGGTCCGGCTACGAGCGCGGCATCCTGGAGATCTACCTCCCGAAGGCGGAGGAGCGTCCCGCAGTCGCCCGGCGGGTACCGATCCGCTGACGCCGATGGCCAGCCCCGTTCTCCCCCCGGACGCTCTCTCCGAGATCCCGCAGCGGCTGCCGATCCTGCCGCTCGAGGGGCTGGTCGTCTTTCCACGCGTGCTGCTGCCGCTGGCGGTCAGCGTCCCCGAGCACGTCGCGCTGCTCGATGAGGTTCTCCAGTCGCACAAGATGATCGCGCTCGCCGTGCCGCGGCCGGGGCGCGAGCACACGGAAGGCGACCCGGACGATCCGCCCTTCTTCGAGGTAGGCACGCTGGCGCAGATCGTCCGCATGATGAAGCTCCCCGACGACTCGATGCGCATCCTGGTACAGGGGATGTCGCGGCTGCGCTTCGACTCATTCATGAAGCGGGGCGACTGGTGGTTCGCCAACGTGCAGCCGATGGAGGATGGCGAGGAGCAGGGGCCGGAGCTCGAGGCGCTGCGGCGGGCAGTCACGCAGCTCTTCCAGCAGATCATCGCGCTCTCGCCCGATCTCCCGGACGAGATCACCCAGGTGCTCGCCACCCTCACCGAGGGAGCGCGGCTCGCCGACTTCATCGCCGCCGACGCCGCCTTCGACACCGAGGCGAAGCAGGCACTCCTCGCCGAGCCCGATGTGCGCGCCCGCCTCGAGCGGCTCTCCGAGCTGCTGGGGCAAGAGCTGCAGATCCTCGAGTACCGCTCCCAGATCCAGAACCGCGTCAAGACGAACGTCGAGCGCACCCAGCGCGAGTACTGGCTGCGCGAGCAGATGCGCGAGATCCAGAAGGAGCTCGGCGAGGGGGAGAGCGGCGAGGTCGAGCGGCTGCGGGAGGAGGTGGCGGGCGCGGATCTCTCCGACGCGGCGCGCGCCCTGGCTATCAGCGGGGAGAACCTCCCGCGCTACGCGGGACCGCCGCGCTTCCGCTCGGAGATCGCCGGCCGTGAGGACGAGATCGGCATGGCGACCGGGCTCGCCTGGACGCCGGTCGGCGGCGAGGTGCTCTTCCTCGAGGCCGTTCGCATGCCGGGCAAGGGGAAGATCTCCCTCACCGGCCAGCTCGGCGAGGTGATGAAGGAGTCGGCGCAGGCCGCCTACTCCTTCCTCCGCTCGCACACGACGGATCTCGACATCGACCCCGAGCTCTTCTCCACCAGCGACCTCCACCTGCACGTGCCGGCGGGCGCCATCCCCAAGGATGGCCCTTCCGCCGGGGTGGCGATGGCGACCGCCCTCGCCTCCCTGCTCACCGGACGTCCCGTGCGCCGCGACGTGGCGATGACCGGGGAGATCACGCTGCGTGGGCATGTGCTGCCGGTGGGTGGCATCAAGGAGAAGGTGATCGCCGGGCAGCGCGCCGGGATCCGCAAAGTGCTGCTCCCCGAGCGGAACCGTCCCGATGCGGAGGAGATCCCGCCCGAAGTTCGGGAGTCTATCGAGATCGAGTTCATCGAGCACGTGGACGAGGCATTCCGGCGTGCGCTCGCCCCGGGGGATCCGGGGGAAGCGCGCAGCTACCGCGAGCTTGCCGAGGAGCGGCCCGCAGCCCGTATCCACGCGCTCAAGGAGGCGCAGCGATGAGCGGAATTGTCCTTGCCGAGGCGGTGATCGACCGCCTGCGGAGGCGCTATCCCTGTTATCACGAGACGGCGTACCTCTTCATCCTCTCGGCTCTGAAATTTACGATCGACCGCCTCGGCGAGCAGCGGCACATCAGCGGCCGCGAGCTGGCGGCGGGGTGCCGCGACCTGGCGCTCGAGCGCTGGGGCCTCATGGCGCGGCATGTGCTCGAATACTGGGGCATCCGCTCCACGCGTGATCTCGGGGAGATCGTCTTCGCGCTGGTGGAGTGCGGCGTACTGGTCAAGCGGGACGAGGATTCTCTGGAGGACTTCCACGCGATCTACGACTTCGAGCAGGCCTTCGACCGCGACTATCCCTGGATCACCGTCCAGCAGACGTAGCACTCCACCCGCGGGACTGCGCGCAGGCCGACGCATTCACCCGATAGCGCACCAGATGCGGCACGACGTCGAGCCGGGCGAGTGTGCCTATCTTCTATCTCCTGATCGGTATGCTCCTTGCGATTGGAATCGGATGTTCCTGGTGGCGTGCCCACCGCCGGTTCACGCTGAGGGGAGGGGGGATGATCGATGGCGGACGTTCGCGAATTTCCGCAGTGCCAGAAGTGTAACGATGGGAAGCTGGTTCCGCTCTCCGACTATGGGCGAGACGGCGCGCCGATCACCTTCAAGGCTTGGGTGTGCTCCAATCCGGAGTGTGGCTTCAACATCCGCATCGACAACGGGGAGATCAGCTTCGGCCGCACGATCGGACAGAGCTACAAGTGAATCTGCGCCGGATTCGACCGGCTCCACTCTGATGCCCACGACTCCCCCGGATCTCGTGGGCATCGTGCATTCCGTGCCTCCGGCCGAGAGCGCTCCCTTGCTAGCCACACCCCCTCATGCCACGTAGCGAATCGCGCCGGGACGAGGTCGTCGCGCCGCCCGGCTGGCCGATCGTGATCGGACGCAAGGAGGTGCCGCTGTTGACCGCCGACGAGATGCGCGAGTGGGACCGACGCGCCCACGCGGAGCACGGCATCCCGGAGCGGGTGCTGCTGGAGAGCGCCGGCCGTGCTGCCGCTCGGGTGCTCCACCACCTCTACCCGGCGGGGCGGGTGGCCGCCGCGGTAGGGCGTGGCAACAATGGCGGCGATGCTCTGGTTCTGCTGCGCGCGCTGCGCGCCTGGGGACGCGATGTCGTCGCCGTCCTCACGGGAGACGCGGAACTCCCCGCGCAGCTGCTGCACGGATGGGAGATCGACACCGCCCCCGCGGACGAGACGGATGCCGTCTTCCGTGGCGCAGCGGTGGTGGTGGACGGCATCCTGGGCACCGGCGCCCGCGGCGAGCCGCGCGAGCCGCAGGCCACGATGATCGGGCGCATCAACGCCGCCGGCAGGCCGGTGCTGGCGCTCGACGGCCCCTCCGGCGTCGATCTCACCACGGGGCAGACGCCCGGCGCCGCGATCCGCGCCGAGGTGACGGTCACCTTCGGCGCCCCGAAGCGTGGGCTCTTGCTCTTTCCCGGTCGGGAGCATGCCGGGCGCATCATCGCCGTGGAGGTGGGCTTTCCTCCGCTCGCCGCTGACGAGGCCAGCGCCGCGATCGTAACCCCGCGCTGGGCCGCATCCCATCTTCCTCGCATTCCCGCCAACGCTCACAAGGGAACGACCGGCACGGTGACGGTGCTCGCCGGACGCACCGGGATGGCGGGCGCGGCGGTGCTGGTGGGCACGGCAGCCGCCCGCGCGGGAGCCGGTCTGGTCCGCCTCATCTCACCCGCGGAGAACCGGGTGGTGCTGCAGAGCTCGATTCCGGAGGCGCTCTTCACCGCGCGGGAGGAGGAGGGTCTGGATGCGATCTTCGAGGACTCCGATGCGATCGTCGTGGGGCCCGGAATGGGGACCGACGACGCGGCGCTCGGGGTGCTGCGACAGGCGCTGGAAACGGGCGACGCCCCGCTCGTGCTCGATGCGGACGCGCTCACCCTCCTCTCGCGGCAAGCGGAGCTCGAGGAGCCCGTCCGTCGGCGCGCGGTGCTGATGACTCCGCATCCGGGGGAGATGTCCCGCCTGGCCGGTGCCGAGGTGAAGGAGATCGTCGGCGATCCCTTCCGCTTCGCCGCCGAAACCGCGGAGCGCTACCGCTGCGCCGTGCTACTCAAAGGTGCTCCCTCGCTGGTGGCCAGCTCGGGCGAGCCCACGCTGGCGAACGTGGTGGGTCACTCGGGCATAGCCACGGGGGGGATGGGCGACACGCTGGCGGGAATCGCGGGTGCGCTACTGGCGATGGGGTGCGGTGCACGCGAGGCCGGGGCGCTTGCCCTCTTTCTCTCCGGCCGCGCCGCGGAGATCGCCGGCCGGGGACGCTCGCTGCTGCCGCGCGACATCGACGAGGCGCTCGACCAGGCATTCGCCGACCTGCGGAGCCCTGCCTCGCATCCGCTGCCTGAGGTTCTTCTCGATCTTCCGCCGGCGCGCTGAACGCCGCGCGACCGCTGATGCCCGGTGCGGAGGAAGAGTTCGACTGTATGCCCGAAGGCTGCACCTTTCGGGCGAAGCAGTTACGCTCCACTCCCCGCCGCATCCTCGAGCGCCGGCACCAGCCGCTCGATCTCGGCCTCCAGCATCGTCCAGGCCTCCTCAACACCCGCGCTCTCTCCCGCTTCGCCCAGCTTCTCCAGGCGGAGCGCCGCGTCCACCGCGGGCTGGGCAACGAAGACGGCGGCCGAGCCCTTGAGCGTGTGCGCGGTGCGGCGCAGGTCGGCGTGCGCTCCGCCGTCGATGGCGGCGCGGATCTCCTGCATCATCTTCGGCGCCTCCGCCACGAAGAGCTCGGCCACGTCGCGCAGGGTAGCCTCGCTGCCCCCGACGCGTGAAATCGCTTCCTGCCAGTCGAGTGGCTGCTGATCCATCGCGGTCTCCTTTATTGCCCCCGCTGCCGCTCCGGCGGGTTCGGGGTCGCTGGTGTCGGAGGTCTTGCTCGCCGCCGGGGCCATGCGCTCGACCATCTCGTACAGCTCGTCGGCGCGGATCGGCTTGGCGAGGTATTCGTCCATCCCCGCCTCGAGGCAGCGCTCACGGTCGCCCTTCATGGCGTGCGCGGTCATGGCGATGATGGGGATGTGGTCGCCGGTCTCCTGCTCCCGCTCACGGATGGCGGCGGTGGCCTCGAAGCCGTCCATCTCGGGCATCTGCACGTCCATGAGCACGCAATCGAAGGGCTCGCGCTCGAGGGCGGCGAGCGCCTCGCGACCGTTGTTCGCCACCGCGACCGAATGCCCGCGGCGCTCGAGCAGGCTGACGGCGACCTTCTGGTTGACCAGCCCGTCCTCGGTGAGCAGGATGCGCAGGGAGGGAATCTCCTCCGGGCGTCCATCCGCGGCGGCCTCCTCCGGCTGCAGCTCTCCCGGCCCGATGTCGAGCACCTCCAGGATCGCATCCAGCAGATCGGACTGCTTCACCGGCTTGATCAGCGTCCGCGCGATCCCCAGCTTCGCGGCGCGCGCGGAGTCTCCAGCGGTGCCGGCGGAGGTCAGCATCATCAGGGGAATCTCCGCGCCGTAGGGCTGCTCGCGGATGCGCTCGGCGAGCGTGTAGCCGTCCATCCCGGGCATCATGCCGTCCAGCAGCACCAGACGGACGGGCTGCCTGGCGGCGGCGGCGCGATCGAGCGTGGCCAGGGCTGCCGGCGCGCTGTCCGCCATCGCGGGGCGCATCCCCCAGCTCGCCAGCATCTCCTCGAGGATCCGGCGGTTGGTGGCATTGTCGTCCACCACCAGCACCGGTAGCTGCCGCAGAGTCTCGGGGCTGGCCGGGGCTCTCCGCGGCGCCCCTTTCTGCAGGCCGAAGGTGGCGGTGAAGTGGAAGGTGCTCCCCTCTCCGGGCTCGCTCTCGACCCACATCCGGCCGCCCATGACGGCGACCAGCTCCATCGAGATCGCCAGCCCCAGGCCGGTGCCCCCGAACTGGCGGGACATCGAGCTGTCGGCCTGGCTGAACGCCTCGAAGATGAGCTGCTGCTTCTCGCGGGGGATGCCGATCCCCGTGTCGCGCACCGCTACGTGCAGGGTGACCTCGTCCTGCGTCCCCGACTCCGCCTCGACGCTGACCACCACCTCGCCCCGCTCGGTAAACTTGATGGCGTTGCCGGCGAGGTTGACGACGATCTGGCGCAGCCGCCCCGGATCCCCGATCAGCCGGTCGGGCACCTCCGGCGGGATGCGGTAGGCGAGCTCGAGCCCCTTCTGCGCTGCGCGTAAGCCGAGCGTCTGCAGGGTGTCGCCCAGGGCGTCGCGCAGGGCGAAGGGGATGGATTCCAGCTCGAGCTTGCCGGCCTCGATCTTGGAGAAGTCGAGGATGTCGTTGAGCAGCCGCAGCAGCGAATCGGCCGACTGCTCGACCAGATGCCCGTACTCGCGCTGCTGCGGGGTGAGGTCGGTGTTGAGCAGCAGCTCCGTCATGCCGATCACGCCGTTCATCGGAGTGCGGATCTCGTGGCTCATGTTGGCCAGGAACTCGCTTTTGGTGCGCGTCGCCTGCTCGGCGGCCTCTTTGGCCGCGCGCAGCTCGATCTGCGAGCGCTGCAGCTCGGCGGTGCTCTCCTCGAGCAGCCGGTGCTTCTCGTACCGCTCGTGCTCCGCGACGCGGCGGCGGCGGTCCGTGCGGTGGATCACCCCCGCGTACCACCAGAGGAGCAGGTTGAAGAGGACGATGGTGCCGAGCGCGAAGAGCGAGATGCCGATCTCCGTGCCGTAGAGCCCCATGCGCTCGCCCTGCAGCCGCAGCCATCCCAGCAGGAGGGGGATGAGGAAGGCGGCGGGGAGGAGGCGGCGCGCCATCGAGCCGCCGACAGTGGCACTGGTAATGGTGGCGGCCGGCTCGCGCGCCGGGCGGACGGCGACGATGCCGGCGCACAGCACCGCGAAAGCGAGCGCGGTGTTCAGCGCCATCGGGATGTAATCGGAGAAGCCGTACAGCGACCCGATGCTGTAGAGGTAGCCCGTCAGCGAGAAGAGCACGACGACGCCCGCCGTCAGGATCGCGAGCTGCGAGGGCCAGACGCGGCCGCCGACCCGGGTCTCCAGCAGCGCCAGCGAGAGGCCGACCAGCAGAAAGGTGATCGCCGTGTTGGGGGCCATGCGGTTGGTCCCCAGGCGTGAGGGGAAGAGCAGCCGGTCGATCCCCGCGTCCAGCCCCAGCGGATAGCGCACCAGGATGAGCAGGGCGATCGCCACGACCGCCGCGCCGAGCCCGACACCCAGCTTGCGCCGCCGCTCGCTGAGCGGCTCGGGGCCGAGCACCCAGAGCGACGCGCCCGCGAGGATGAACCCCACCGCGGTGAGCGGGTTCATGGCGATGCGCTGCAGGTGCAGCAGGCTCTTGAGCAGCTCGATCTCGAGCTGCCAGCCGGCGAGCACCAGCAGCGCCACCGCGATCACCAGCGCCGCCGCAACGCGGGCCACCCACCGGAGCCGGCGGACGAACTGGGGTTTGGCGTAATCGTTCATCCTTCACCCTCCTTCCTTATCACCCCGACAACCTCGGTGGTCAGGCCTCGTAGCTCACGGGAAGAGCCCCCGCTTCAGCTTCGCCTGCGCCACCCGGTCGATGCCCTCGATCAGCGCGGCGGTGCGCATGTCGAAGCCGCCCTGCTCGGAGCGGGCGAGCGTGCGGCTGAACGCCTCGGTCAGGATGTTGTGCAGGCGATCGTTGATCTCCTCGAGTGTCCACATGAAGTTCTGCAGCCCCTGCACCCACTCGAAGTAGGAGACCGTGACGCCGCCCGCGTTGGCGAGAACGTCCGGGAGGATGAGGGTGCCCTTCTCGCCCAGGATCTCATCGGCCTCGAGCGTGGTGGGCCCGTTGGCGCCCTCGGCGAGGATGCGGCATTCGATCTTCGCGGCGTTCTCGGCGGTGATCTGGTTCTGCAGCGCGCAGGGAGCCAGCACGTCGCAGGGGAGCTCTAGCAGCTCGCGATTGGTGATCGCCTCCCCCTCCGGATACCCTTCCAGGAAGCGATTCTTGGCCACATAGTCGAGGAGCGACTCTACCGAGAGGCCATTGGGGTTGTAGATGCCGGTGGTGGCGTCGCTCACGCCGAGGAGCTTCACCCCGTCATCCGCCAGGAAGCGCGCGGCGTGGCTGCCCACGTTGCCGAAGCCCTGCACCACCGCGGTGGCGCCGTTCAGGTCGAGCCCCAGGTGGCGGGCGGCCTCCTCGACCACGTAGACCACCCCTCTGCCCGTCGCCTCCTTTCTCCCCAGCGAGCCGCCGAGCACCACCGGCTTGCCGGTGACCACCGTGGGCACCCCGTAGCCGACCTGCTGGCTGTAGGTGTCCATCAGCCAGGCCATCACCTGCTCGTCGGTGCCCATGTCCGGCGCGGGGATGTCCTTGTCCGGCCCGATCATGCCGAGGATCTCCGAGGTGTAGCGGCGTGTCAGGCGCTGCAGCTCCTGCCGCGAGAGCCAGGTCGGGTCGATGCGCACCCCGCCCTTGGCGCCCCCGTAGGGCAGGTGCATGAGGGCGCACTTCCAGGTCATCCACATCGCCAGCGCGGAGGTCTCGCCCAGGTCCACCTCCGGGTGGTAGCGGATGCCTCCCTTGGTCGGACCCATGGTGAGCACGTGCTGCACCCGGTAGCCGAAGACCGTCTCGACCTGCTCGTAGCCGTCGCGGCGGAAGGGGAAGGAGACCACCAGGGTACGCTGCGGGAAGAGGAGCCGCTGGCGGATGTTGTCGTCCAGCTCCATCAGCTGCGCCGCCTTGAGGAACTGCTGCTGCGCCAGACGGAACATCGGCGAGGACCACTCGGCGCTGTGCGCCCGGACGCGCTGCAGGGCGTAGCGGATCGAGCGGATCAGCACGGCGCCGCTGATCTGCCCCTTGACCAGATAATCCTGCGCGCCGGTCTCGACCGCCTTTGCCGCCAGCGTCAGGTCATCGAGCCCCGTCTGGACGATGACCGGCACCTCCGGCGCCTTCGCGTGGAAGCGGACGAAGGTCTCGAGGCCCTCGCTGTCGGGGAGCATCAGGTCGAGCAGCACCAGATCGACGCCACCCTCGGCCAGGCGCTCGAAGCCGCTCTGCAGCCGGTCCGCCGTCTTCACCTCGAAGGTCGGACCGGTCGCCTCCTCAAGCAGCTTCTGGATCAACCGGGTCTGGATCGGGTTGTCCTCGATCAGCAGGATGGTAACACCGTTCTCGGACATGAGACCTCCACGGGTGTAGGTGGATGTAGGGCTCCCGGCGCGATGGTAGCACGGCCTTGCAGCACCCTTGCACCGGGTGCGTCAAGCTGTGGCCGATAACTCCGCGGGATGGATGCGGAGGTACTCGCGCACCTCGAGCTGCATCCGATCGATCTCCGCGAGAAATCCCGAGCTGGCCGCGTGGTAGTTTGCAGGGTTGGTCTCCACCCTGCGCAGATGGGCCACCTGAGCCTGGAAATGCCGGATCCGCTCAAGCGTTGCGTTCAGTTCTTCATCGTCGGCAATCATGGCGACTCCTGGATGATTTCAACGATCCCCCGCTCCGCCCCTCCACGTTTCACCTGCCAGTATCCGATGGTTGCTTGTTCACCCTCCAGAGCAGCCGAACGACGCAGCCAGAAGACGCTGCCACCGAAGTGCGCCTGGGCGGCAGCGTGATCGAACAACAGCCGCGTTTCGCCAGTCAGCTGTGAGACATCGAAGCCATTCTCCATAAGGAGGAAAATGTCCACATCGTTTGGTTCCGGTTTGTTGGTGATGAACGACCCGAACACCACAAACCGTGCCAGGAGCCCTGCTGACCGAGCTGCGTGGTAGATACGCTCCAGCCGCAGAGCGTTAGCCCTGCGGCGCGCCGATGCCGTTCCGAATCGTTCCAGTGTATCACGCAAAGACGCCGGATGCACACCAGGCGGCAGATCGCCATCAGCCGTGAACGGTGGTAGTGCCATGCGGAAGCTACTCCAATGCTTCAACAGCGATGGTCTACGGGATAGAGAAGGATCCGGCTCACCCACTCTCCATGTGGCGGCGCAGCGACTCGACGACGCCCTGGAACTTCTCACGGTTCGGGGCGCTCAGGGCGGAGAGCGCCTCGTGAGCACGCAGGATGCGCAGCCGCCCCGCCTCCAGGTCGCCCGCCGCCGTCGCCAGCGGGTAGAGCTCCGGAGTCGGCGAGCCATCCTCGCGCATGCTCGCCAGGACGCGCTCCATGTTCAGCTCCTCGAAGAGCTCCCGCACCTCCGGCTGCACGCCGTGCAAGCGGACGTTGCCCCGGCCGACCAGCTCGTGAACGGTGCCGAGACAGGTGCTGTCCAGGTAGTTGCAGGCGGAGAGGTCGATCACCAGCGGATGTCCCTCTTCCAGGATGCCGCACGCCGTCTCGTGGAAGGCCTCGCAGTGCGTCCATGTCCCGCGGCCGCGCAGCGCGAGCCAGCTCGCATCCTCGGTTTCGCCGTAGAAGACGACCCCGCTGCCGGGCGCCGGCGCGGCTGCTCCCCCGCGAGCCGAGGTGGCGGCCCCGTTGTCGAAGTGCGATGCGCCGGCCCGCACGTCGAGCAGCAGGAGGGTGATGTCGTCCGGATCGTCCCCATCTGCCGCTGCCGATCCTGCCTCGCCGCGCAGCTCCGCCAGCACCTCCTCGGCGCTGGAGGGGTGCAGGCTCAACAGCGTTCGCAGCCGCTCCGATTCCGGCGCGGTGGCGGATTGTAGCAGCCCGTCGGTGTAGAGGAGCAGCCGGTCCTCCGCCTCCAGCCGGAAGCGCTCCTCGCCGAAGCGGGCATCGGCGGTCAGTCCCAGCGCCGGCCCGGTCCTGCGGATCAGGCGCGCGTCGCCGCCCGCGCGCAGGTGCAGCACCGGCGGATGCCCCGCGGACGCGAGCGTCACCATCCCCTCGACCGTGTCCAGCAAGCAGTAGACGGCGGTGAGAAAGAGCCCGGGCGCGATGACCGACTCGGTGAGCGAGCGATTCACGGCGCCGAGCACTGCCGCCGGCGCCAGCGGCTGCCCCGACTGCTCGTCGATGAGCACCAGCCGCTGCTTGTAGAGGACGGAGAGCATGGCGGAGGTGACGCCGTGGCCGGTGGCATCCGCCACGTAGAGCGCGAGGTGGCGCTCGTCGAGCCGCACCACGTCGTACAGGTCGCCGCCCACATGATGCCCGGGGCGATAGACGCTCTGCACGCAGAAGCGTTCGATGGGAGGTGGAGTCTGCGGGAGGAGCGCACGCTGGATGACCTCGGCGCGCCGCAGGTCGCGGCGCAGCAGCTCCGACTTGTCCTCCAGCTCGCGGACATGCGAGAGGAGCTGTCGGTTCGCATCCTCCAGCTCGGCGTAGAGCCGGTCGCGCTCGCGGATCAGGCGGCCCCGCTCGAGAGCGTTGCGCACCGAGACCTCGAGCTCCTCGATGCGCGGCGGCTTGGCGAGGAAGTCGAAGGCGCCCAGCCGGATCGCCTCCACCGCGGTGTCGAAGGTGTCCAGCCCCGAGAGGATGATCCAGACCGGCCGCGTGGCGTGCTCCCGCCCCCAGCGGAGCAGCCCCAGCCCGTCCAGCCCCGGCATCAGGATGTCGGTGAGGACGAGGTCGATGTCGGAGCGCTCCTGCAGGAGCGCCTGCGCCGCCAGCCCGTCCGCCGCCTCCAGCACCGCGCTGCAGCAGTCGAACCCCTCGAGCGCCCGCCGCACCAGCAGGCGGATGACCGGATCATCGTCGACCACGAGCGCGAGCGGACCGTCCTCTCCAGTCATCGTATTCCGGATGCAAGGGAAGGCAGAGCGGGCACTCGGGCCAATCTACGCGGCGAGTGGCGCGCAGGCGAGGGGAGCCGCCTGCCACGGCTCAACAGCAGCGATTCACTCCAGCTCCGAGGAGGGAGAGATCTCCACCACCACCGCGTCGACCACCACGAAGACGCGATCCTTCGGAGCCGGCGTCACGTCGACCATGCCGGTGAAATCCCCGAATGCCGGAAGGACCGCCCTCTCCGAGCGGAACCAGAAGCAGGGCAGCCGCGCCCGCTGCCGCCCCGCTCCGATGAGACGAACGCCGGGGTGCAGGTGCCCCGCCAGCAGATAGCCCTCGTCGAGCGGGTCGGGGTGGTGCGCGAGCGCGAAGGGTGGCTCGATGTGCGGCGGATCGACGCAGGCGACACCCACCTCGCGGGGCGGATCTCCGGCGCCCCGGTCGTGATTGCCGCGCACCAGCACCAGTTCGACCTCCGGATTGCGCTCCCGCCACTCCGCGAGCGCGCGCAGGGTGGCGGGGGCGGTGCCCTCCCGCGCGTGCCGGTAGTCGCCGAGAAAGACGATCCAGCATGCGCCCATCCGCTCCCGCACGGAGTCCAGCCACACAA
>JBPCIT010000063.1:0-7157 GCA_051006015.1 Longimicrobiaceae bacterium | reverse complement strand
TCGCGAATCGTCTCCTCCTCAGCGAAGCTCGGCTCCTGCGCCAGGTAGCCGACGCGGATGCCCCGCTGGAAGGCGAGGATCCCCTGCTCGTGTCCCTCGATCCCCGCCAGGATGCGCAGCAGCGTGGTCTTGCCCGAGCCGTTGGCGCCGATCAGCCCCACCTTCTCGCCGGGATCGAGGGCGAAGGAGACCCCCGCGAAGACGGTGCGGGTGCCGAAGCTCTTGTGCAGGTTCTGGACGTTGAGGGCGTTCACGCCGAAAGATTATCAGCTATCGGCTATCTGCAACAGGAGCAGAGTCGATCCGACGCTATTCACTCTCGAATCCGTGGCTGACGAAGCGGAGAGTCTTACAGTTCTCCGTCACCGTGCGGACGACGTTATCCGGCACGCCACCGGGCACCCGCGCCTGGATCTCGAGTGTGACCTCGACATCGGCACCGACGAGCGCGGCCAGGTGCTGGAGCACCTCCTCGGCGATGCGGCTGGCATCGCGCGCGGTGCGCGCTGGATCGAGTGCAACGGAGCCGTGGAAGCGCTGCGGTTGGGTCTTCGTGATGACACCGCCACCGCCCCCATTCCCTCCGCCGCTACCATCTCCTCCACCCCCGCCGCCTCCATCCCCACCCCCCTCGCCTCCGCCCCCGCCACCCCCGTCTCCGCCCGTGGCTTCCGCGAGCTGCCGCTTCGCCGCGTCGGGCGTGACCAGTACCGCCGAGCTGTCCAGCACTGCAGTGCCACCCTGCCCCGCGGTGAGACCGCGATACCTGCCCGTCGCGTCGTCGTATCCCTGCGCGTAGGCGAAGGAATCCAGCTCCCAGGAGAACGTTCGCAGCCCGCCGTTAACGGCACCCAGGAGGACGCCCGGATCCTTCAGCCGCGGCAGGTAGAGGTACTGCGCGAAGTCGTCAGCGAGCTGCTTCAGCGTGACGTGGTCGCCGCGCCAGAGGGGGATGCGGTCCAGCTCCATGCGCAGCAGGGTGGACGCGTAGACCGTCACCAGCAGCTCGTCGTTGCGCAGGCGGCGTGAGGCGCGTACGGCGAGCGGCTCCTGGCCCTGCAGCCGGATCTCGCTCCATTCGAGGCTGCCGGTCTTCTCCCGCTGGCCGGGAACCAGCGCCCAGATGTAGGTCTCGGGGATGCGGGCGCGGATCGCCTCCTCGGCGCGGGTGCGCTGGAACTTGTCGAGCGTGCTCCAGGCGTTGAAGAGCTGGTCGAAGAGCTCCGGGTGGATCGGGTAGGCGGCCCGCATGCGACGCTCCTAGTCGCCCTCGCGGCAGGTGGAGGGAAACTCGGAGGCGTTGCTGCGATAGAAGTCGCAGAACGCCTTGACCACCGCGTCACGCGCGGCGAAGAGCTGCGTGTCGGTGATCGGCTGGAAGAGCCGGCGCCGCACGATCTCGAAGCTCTCCTCGGTGCTGGCGGGGCGCCAGTTGGACTCCAGGCGCGCGAAGGTGTTCTGGATGCGGTGCAGCGCCTCGTGGCCGCCCTCGCCGCCGATCTCGATGTTGCTCGCCGGAATGGCCGCGACGACCAGCGTGTCCGGCGAGAGCCGGGCCGCTTCGGTGAGCGCCTGCGCGAAGGTGAGGTTCGACTCGAAGGAGCCCGAGGGGAGCCCCTCCACCTTGTACATGTTGCGCAGGTAGGCGACCCACTCATCGATGAGGATCAGGCAGGGCGCGGCCTCGCTGAAGAGATCGCGCAGCGTCTCGCTGCCGGGGCTCACCCCCTTGAGGTCCGCGTTCGCGACGTAGGCGTAGCCCTTCGCCCCGAGGAGCTGGTGCGCCATCTCACCCCAGAGGGTGTGGATCACCGCGCCGTCCGGCTTGGTGTAGGTCTGCGCGGGGGAGAGCGCCGTGCCGACCAGCACGGCCCGGTTCGCCCTCACGGGCTTCGCGCCGTCCGCCGCCTCGATCACCGCCTCGACGCCGGCGAGGTCGCCCGTCCCGGTGCCGGAGAAGAGGTGGTAGAGCGCGAGCATCGAGTGCGTCTTGCCGCCGCCGAAGTTGGTCTGCAGCTCGACCACGGGGTCGCCGCCCTGGCCGTTCAGCCGCCGCCGCCCGTTGGCGAGCAGGTGCTTGAGGCCCTCGGTGATGAAGGTGCGCTGGAAGAAGTCGCGCGGGTTCCGGTACTCGTCCGAGCCCTCGCCGCGATGCACCTGCCCGAGGTCGGCGGCGAGCTTGGCCTGCTGGTGGCGGCCGCTGGCGACGTCCGGGTGCGGGGTGACCACCTCGCGCCAGGGCTTGTACCCGGCGGCGGGGGTGCCCTCGATGGCGAGGGTGCTGGCCTTGCGGCGCTCGCGGCGGCTCTGCTCCTCGAAGCGGATGCGCATCACCTCCAGCCGCTGGCGCTCCATCTCGGCGGCCTCCTCGGCGGCGGAGATCGCCATGAGGAAGCGGCCCATGCTGTCGAGCGCGCGGTAGGCGTCGTCGGAGCTGAACTGCTGCTGATGCGCCCAGCGGTTGCGCACGTCGCGGATCTCGTGGATGAGGCTGCGCTCGGCCTGGCCGAGGTTGTACTTGAAGACGTTGTTCCAGTGGTCGAGCACCACCCCGACCAGCACGGGCGTGTCCCACTGCTCGAAGCTGGCGGGCACCGCGCGGTCGTCACGGATGCCCTGCCGCGCCATCTGCAGCCACTGCGTCTTGTGCACCGCCTCCATCTCGCGGCGCACGTAGGGGCGCATCGCCTGGTTGAAGGTCTTGAGCGCCTTGCCGATCCGTTCGCTGTTGCTGATTGCCATGGGGTGATTTCAGATGCCTGTGGAGTAGCCGACGATGCCTTCGGCCCAGCGGAGTACCTGCTCGGCGTCGGCCACCGCCTCCTCATACTCTTTCGGGGTGGGCCGGTCCTCTGGCGGTAACGGGTAGCGCGCCATCACCGCGTAGTCCGTCAGTCGGGCCGCCTGTGCGACCTCGGCGGGTACGGTGTCGGGCCCACCGTTCAAGAGCCGGAGCAGGCGCCGCAGGTCGTGGACGTAGGGATAGGCGATACCCCGGTGGATCAGGGCCGCCTTGATAGCCTTCTCCGCTGCCTGGTGTGCGTTGAAGCACAACTCGGCCAGCTCCACGCCGGGCAGACGGCTGCGGGCGATGCGCAGGTTGCCGGCGGCGCGCGTGAGCCACTCACGTGGATCGTCCGGCGGAAGCAGGTCAGGCGGCACGATACACCTCCCTGCCCTCGCGCAGGGCCGGGTAGTAGACGAGCGCGTAGCTGTCGCCGTAGCGCTCCAGGTCTTCCGGCGTGGCGATCACCACGTCCACCGCCTCGTCCACGTCGAGCTCGGTGTGGATGCGGGCGGCGAGGGCGCGGCGGGAATACTCGCCGGACTTGACCACGAGCAGGTCCACGTCGCTGTGCGGCCCCATTTCGCCGCGAGCGGCGCTGCCGAAGAGGATGATCCGTTCCGGCTGCGCGATCTCGACGATCTGCCTGACGATCTCGTCGAGCACGTCGGGTGCGAGTGCTCTCTCGATGCTTTCAGTCTTTCGTGTCGCCATACGTCTACACTAGCTCCACTAGAGGTGGATGGCGATCAGCCATGCCCCGCTTCTCAACGCGCAGGCGTACCCGTCCGAGAGCGGGAGCGCCTTCGCTTCACGATCGCGCGCAGCTTCTCCACCGTCGGGTACGGGTGCCGGTGCAGCATCCGGTGGCAGTTGGCGCACACCACCCGAAAATCCTCCCTTGGCGAGAGCCGCACGCCAGCATCCGGAGGAAGCGTGTGGAACGGCACGATGTGGTGCGCCTCGATGTACTCTGCGCCGATCGGTCCGTAGGTGTCCACGAAGTCGAAGTCGCAGACCTGGCAAACGTAGCCGTGGATTCGCTTCGCCTCGTCCGCGAGCCGCCGGTTGCGCTCGCGGCGCAGGTGGTTCGTGAAGCGGGTACCCTCGCGGAGCAGCGTGTCGCGCTCCCCCGAGTGAGGAGGAGCAAGCTCAGCGTGCTCCGTCAACCATTCCGGCAGGCGCTCAGCGGGGGCGATGTTCGCCATCACGACGGCGAGGCCATCAAGGGTGAAGCGGTAGAAGTACTGGCGATTCACACCCTGCGCGCGGTTGAACGCGAAGCCCACGATGTCGGGCACGTGGATCTCCCGCCTGAATGCATCCCGGTGTACGGGCTCGTCGAGCAGGTGATGCTCGGTGCGGAATTCCCACCCCGGGCCGTAGCCCGGCGGTAGCCTCGGTTCGTAGCGGCCGTCCTCCTCGGCGCGGCTGAAGGCCACGACATGCGAAGCGTGGTAGTGGACGACGATGTCCCCCGCCCTCACCTCACCCACCGTCCTGCGGAAGGTGGGGTTCGTCACCTCGTCCGATGCACGCACGACGCCAGCCGGGTACTCGTCATCCCATCCATGCCCCTGATTGCACCACCAGACATTCATCGCTCTCTCCCGGACGTCTGCTCTGATCGTCCCCATGCGGCGGTGGTCTGCGCACCGCGCGCGGGCTGGGCCTGCCGGAGTGCCGATACACCAGTTCCAACTGAGTTCGCTGAACCTGCCACCTCGCCTCCGACGGCGCGGGCCGCGCAACAGTGGGCAGGGTTCCTCGTGCTGCTCCGCCGCGACGCCTACGCCTCGACGTCCAGCAGCCAGCGCGCGGCGGGCTGCCACTCGAGGGGCGGCGGCAGCTCGCGGGCTGGCGGTGTCGAATCGAGCGTGATCAGGAGTGGCCTCGCCGCGCGATGTTCGCGGGCGCCGGCTACGAGCGCGCGGACCTCCCGCTCCCCGGTCTCGTCCTGCACGGTCTCGAGGCTCACCTGCACCAGGAGCGGCGGATCGCCGGGTCGCTCGGAGAAGAAGTCCACCTCCCATCCGTCCGCGGTGCGCACCCAGTCGGCCATGTAGCCGCGCCGCTCCAGCTCCAGCAGCACCGCCGTCTCCAGAGCCCGCCCGCGATGCTCCCGCCCCGCGCGTTCGTAGAGCGGGATGAGGCCCGGATCTATCGGGTACGCCTTGCGCGGGTTGGCCATCCGCTGCCGCTCGGAGGTGCTGTGCATGCTCACCGTGCGTATCAAGAAGGCGTCCTGCAGATGGTCGAGGTACTCGTACAGAGTGTCCTTCGCGACAGCAACGCCCTGTGAGCGCAGCGAGTCGTACAGCTTCTTCACGCTGAAGCCGCCGCCAGGGGTGGCCAGCAGATGCCGCTGCAGCCAGCGCAGCGCCTGGGCATTGGTTACCTGGTGCCGCTCGATCACGTCGCGGAGCAGCATGACGTCCACGTACCCCTTCAGCAACGCGAGCCGGTCGCGGCGCTCCGTCTGCTGTGCCTCGGGGAAGCCACCCTCCTCCAGGTACTGTCGCAGCGATGCGTCGAGCGCCGCACGCTCGGTCGAGGGGAGGCGCTCCCAGGATGAAGCGGGCTCCTGGCCCGCGTGCCGCAGCGCCTCCCGGAACGAGAACGGGTGCACCAGCACTTCCATCGCCCGGCCGCGCAGCGAGGTGGCGATCTCGCGGCTGAGCAGCTTGGCCGACGAGCCGGATATGAAGACCTCGATGCCGCCCGCATCCATCAGCCGGCGCACCAGCGTCTCCCATCCCGGTACCACCTGCACCTCGTCCAGGTACAGGCACAGGGTGCCGCTCTCCTGCAGCCCCGGCGCCTGCCGCTCGTGCTCCTCCAGCAGCCAGCCCAGGTCCGCGGCGGTCATCCCGACCAGGCGCTCATCCTCCAGGGCGAGCAGGAGCTGCGACTCGCGCGAGCTGCCCCCGGCGATGCGCTCGCTCATGCGCTGTTGCAGGAACGAGGTCTTGCCGCCGCGCCGCACTCCGATGACGGCCATCGCCTTGCCGGCGATCCGCGGCACGTGGACGTCCCGCGGCGTCAGTGTGAGGAGACGTGCGGCCAGGGCTTCGGCCAGCTTGAGGCGCAGGAGATCCCGTGAAACTGTCCTTTCCATGAGGAAAGAGTAGCTAAAATCTTTCCTTCGATCAAGGAAAGATTTGCCAAGGACCTCGCGCGGCTATCACACCAGCTCCATCTGCGCGGCTTCGCCCCGTCCCTCCGCCTGCGCGAGCCGCAGGATCTCAGGCCAGCTCTGCACCAGCCCGTTGTAGGAGAGCGCCTCCTGCGCGCGCTTCTTCCGCTCGCAGAGGGTGTAGAGCCGGTAGGCAAGCTCGCGCGCCGTCTCCGCCGCCGCGCCGAGCTTGCCGACCAGCGCCGCCGCCGCGCCCTCGCCCTCCGCCTCGAGCACGCGGATCAGCTGGTGCACCACCTCCCAGTGGGTGAGCCGCGGGTCGGTGGCGGGGTCCCAGTCCGCGGGAAGCTCGGAGGGCTCCAGCAGCCGCACCTTGCCGGCACGCGATACGAGGATGCCAGCCCGCACCATACCTTCCACACTCGTATTCTTGCTCTTCGAGAGCTGCTCGGCGCGGCCGTACTCGCCCTCCGCAAAGCCGGTGTCCTCGAACCCCGTCAGCGCCCAGCGGGTGTCGGCGTCGAAGTCGCCCTCCTGCTCGGCCAGCACCTCGTCCAGCGTCTGGTTGATGAGCGCCAGCGCCTCACGCACGGAGAGCGGCTTGCCGGAGGCGTCGAGCACCCGCGCATAGCGTGTGTAGACTGCCATACCCGGGCCGATCGCCGCCTGCGCTAGGTCCACGGGTGCAATGTTGCCGCGCTGGAGGTGGCGGAGCGCGATAGGCAGCTCGGCCTTGAGCTGGTTCAGGAAATCGCGGCGGGTTGTTGTCGGTGCATCAGCAGCGCGCGGATGGCAGACGAGCACGATGTTCGACGCGAGGGCACTCGTCCCTATACCGACGGAGCGAGCGCTACGCTCCGTCCGGACAGGCCAGGTGCCACTCAGTCCGAACCCCGCACGAATCACTGCTTCTAAGAACGTCTCCCACCCCGTGCTCGCTGTACCGTCAGAGCCAGCGGTCTCGGACTGCTTGAACGCGTAGTAGATCGTGACTGGGAAAGCAGGATGCGCCTGTTGTGAAAGCCGGTGCATCGCCGCCGTCATTCCCTCCAGGAAGAATGCTTCAGCCTTCTGCTTGCTTCCATGGCGGTATGGCGTAGCAACCAGTTCTTCCGCTTTTGGCACAGCAAGCGTCGCGAAGAGCCCTTGGAATTCTGCTTGCAGGGAGCGCCGCAGCCAGACGTAAAAGTAGTCGGATAGGTCTGCATACCAGGGCTTTCGAGGTGCTATGAGCGT
>JBPCIT010000062.1:0-2917 GCA_051006015.1 Longimicrobiaceae bacterium | reverse complement strand
CGGCGCCTTCGGCATGGTCGCGTCGATCGTCGGCGCCTTCCTGGTCAAGGCCCCGGCCGGAGCGACCGGTCGGCAGCTGTCGAGTGCGCTGCGTGCTCGACGGCGATGCCTTCTGCGAGTGGGCGCTGAGGTGGAGCTGAGGGTTCCCCGCATCGCCTGACGCCCCCGCTTCCGGGCCGCAGCTCCAGCAGCAACGCAGTTCCATCCGGGTGCCGATCCAATGGCGCCTGCTCTCCCGTCGGGCCGCGGTGCGCGCCCGCAAATCGTGACCCCCACCGAGATTCCCCATGTTCCGCCGCGTCCGGCTCCTCCCGATCCTCCTCCTTGCGCTGCTGGTAACCTCCCTCGCCTCCTGCGCCTCGGCCGTGACGGTGGGACAGCACGTGGTCGTGCTGCGCGAGCCTGCCGGCTTCCACTCGCGCCAGCGGATGGAGATCCACGAGGCGATCCACAAACGGCAGTACCGGGAGCGGGGCACCCTGCCGATGGTGCTGACCTATCTGCTCTCCCCCTCGCGGCGGCTGAAGCTGGAGGCTGAAGCCTACGCCGCGGAGCTCTGCTACCTGATGCGCGTCGGCGACCGGCGGCACCAGGCGTGGAGGGAGGGATTCTCGATCGCGCTCCGGGGCTACTCGGTGCTCGGCGCGGTCTCCCACCACCACGCGCAGGCGCAGCTCGCCCAGGCGTACCGGGATGGCGCAGCCTGTGACCGGCTGCTCATCGAGGCGGGCCGGAGCTCGGTGCTCGCGGCGTATCCGTCTCCGTAGTGATGACCTCCGCCAGCGCGAGCAGCACGCCCTCGCGCACTCCAACCCAGGGGACGAGGAGGGTATCCGCGCCGATCACCATCGCCAGGTACTCGTAGAGGACCGAGGTGGGCAGGATGACGTCGGCGCGGTCCTCGCGCAGCCCCAGCTCCTCGATGCGCTGCCGGTAGGAGAGACCGGCGATCCGCTCGATCAGCCGGTGCAGCTCCGCCAGGTGGAGGCTCGCCACACCCTGCTTCGCGCTGTGCCCGGCCAGGCGGGCGAGCGCCTCGATGTTGCCCCCGACGGCGATCATGCCGGCGGGCTCCGGGCGATGCGCGATGGAGCCGATCATCTCCGGCCCACCGGGGAGGGTGCCGAGCAGGTGCGCCGCCGCCCGCTCCGCGAGCATGATCCGGAACCGGAACAGGCTCTCCTCCGCGGGCGGGAACTCCTCGAGGAGCCGCACTGCCCCGAGCGGATACGAGCCGCTCCGCACCACGCCGGCTCCATCCATCACCACCAGCTCGGTGCTGCCGCCGCCCACGTCCACCAGCACCCACGTGCGCTCCGCCAGCTCGATGCGGCTGCCGACGGCGCGGCGCACCAGCGCCGCCTCCTCGTCGCCGCCGATCACCTCCAGCTCCAGCCCCGCCTCCCGACGGACGCGCTCGGCGAAGTCGGCGCTGTTTGCGCTCTCGCGCACCGCGCTGGTGGCCACCGCACGGTAGCGCTCGACCCCCAGCTCCTCCATCCGACGCCGGAATCCGGTGAGGGTCGCCACCGCCGCGTCCATCGCCTCCGGAGCGAGCACTCCCGCGGCGAAGGAGCCGTGGCCGAGGCGGACGGCGCCACGATCGCGCCTCAGCACGGAGTAGCTCGTCGAGTCCCGGAACTCCGCCGCGAGCATGCGGATCGCGTTGGATCCCACATCGATCGCCGCGAGCCGCGCGGGGAAGCCAACCGCATTCGAGGGCTCGACCTGCGCTGCGGGGATTACGATGGGAGGGGTGGGTGCCGAATGGTCGGTGCTCAAGGGCGGATCTCCGGTCGTCGCATGGCCGTAGATGACGGGGCAGGCTCCGTGGGGGATCTCTGGACGCGGGCGTGGCGAATCCGGATAGGCGAACGGCTGCGCATCCATTATATTGCGCCCACTGCTTGCTATCCAGCACATTCCGCCCCACCGCGTGAGACCACTGGTGTTGCATGAACGAGGTGCGCCTCGCGGGAGCCCGGAGACCAACGATCAGGAGAAGGATGAGGAGCTGCACCTTTAGAGAGCACCCCCCGCGGTGGCGCGTTCCGGGCAGATGGTCTGCCTCTGCCGGACTCCGGCGTCTCCTGCTGGTCGTCCTGCTCGTGCCTGCCCTGACCGGCTGCGGAGGCGAGGGCGAGGCGGGAGGGCGGCAGTTCCGCTCCGTCGCCGCCGGAGATCCCGCTCCGGCGTTCGCCGCGGCCACCCTCGACGGCGACACTCTCTCGCTTGCCGCGCTTCAGGGGGAGGTGGTGCTGCTCAACATCTGGGCGACCTGGTGCCTGCCCTGCCGCGAGGAGATGCCGGGGCTGCAGCGGCTGCACGAGGAGCTGGGGGAGCAGGGGCTGCGGGTGGTGGGGGTGAGCATCGACAGCCGTGGTGCTAGCCGCGACGTGCGGGACTTCCTTGCGAGCCACGGGATCTCCTTCACCATCCTTCACGATCCGGAGGAGCGGGTGACGCGCGCCTTCCGCACCACCGGCGTGCCCGAGACCTTTTTGATCGACCGCCAGGGGAGGATCGTGCGGCGGTGGATCGGCCTCTTCGATCCGACCTCCGAGGACACCCGCTCGAGCGTGCGCGAGGCCCTCGCCGCGGGCGGAGGGAGCGCCTGATGGATGCACAGGCGCTGGGGCTGGCGGTGGCGTTCACCGCTGGCGTGCTCTCCTTCCTCTCCCCCTGCGTGCTGCCGCTCATCCCGAGCTACGCCACCTTCATCACCGGGATGAGCCTCGATGAGCTGACCACCGGCGAGCGGAGCCGCACCCGGCGCGCGGTGCTGCTGCACGGCGGCCTCTTCGTGCTCGGCTTCTCGCTGGTCTTCATGCTGCTCGGCGCCAGCGCGACGTTCCTCGGTTCCTTCCTCCGCTACTACAGCGATTGGGTCGGCCGAATCGGGGGGGTGCTGCTGCTC
>JBPCIT010000061.1:0-8697 GCA_051006015.1 Longimicrobiaceae bacterium | reverse complement strand
CGCGGTCGCGGTTCCTGGCGCGGTCCCAGTGCTTCTCGGCGAACGAGGTCTCGAGCGCCATGATCGCCTTCGCGCCGGCGGCGGCGTTCCTGTCGCCCGCCAGGCGGAGCAGCGTCTCGATGTAGGTCAGGTACCCGGCGCGAATCTCCTCGAACTTCGCTCCCTCGTTGAAGTAGAAGTCGCGGTCCGGCAGCCCCAGCCCCGACTGGCTCACGTAGGCGATGTAGCGGTCCGCCTGCCTCGCGTCCTGGCTGACGTAGAAGGCGAAGGGGGTCTGCACGCCCAGCCGCTGCAGATGCGCGAACTGCTCGGGCAGCGCGTTCTTGTTGCGGAGCCCGGCGATGCGCTGCAGCTCCGGGCGTAGCGGGCGGATGCCGAGCGACTCGATGCGCGCCTCGTCCATGAAGCTCAGGTAGAAGTCCCCGACCTTCTGCAGGTCGGAGCCCGGCTGCTTGTTCGGGGCGGCGGCGGCCTCCTCGAGGATCGCGTGCAGCGCGGTCTCGCTCTCGTCGCGCAGCTCGACGAAGGAGCCGTAGCTGGAGCGGTCCGCGGGGATCTGCGTGTTCCTCAGCCAGCCGCCGTTGACGAAGCGGTAGAAGTCGTCCTGCGGCCGTACGCTGGTGTCGAAGTTCCGGGTATCGACGCCGAGCGCCCGCGGCTGCGGATCGGCATGGACCGCCTGGGCATCGAGAGTACCGGCGAGGCCGCCCACAACAAGGGAGGCGCCCACGGCACCGGCGACCCAGGGATTGCGCGATTGCCTGCTCAAATTCATGTGCTGCAATGAGTTAGAGGAGAGTGCGGGGACCGCGGTTATACCACGAAGCAGGCGGAGGGTTCCGGGAAGCGCTCCTGCCGCCCGGCCCTCCGCCCGGGATCGAGCGTGAGGAGCACCCCCACGCTCGGTGAGAAAGCCGCGGGCTCTACTCGTAGCGCAGCGCCACCATCGGGTCCACGCGGGTGGCGCGTCTCGCCGGTACCCAGGAGGCGAGCACGCCCGTAGCCGAGAGCACGACCACGATCGCCGCGAAGATCATCGGATCGCGCGGATCGACCTGGAAGAGGGCGACCGCGAGCAGCCGAGAGACGCCCAGCGCCATCGCCAGCCCGATGGTGAGGCCGATGGCGAGCTGGATGATTCCCTGCCGCACGATGAGGCGCTTGACGTCGCCCGGCCGCGCACCGAGCGCCATCCGCACGCCCATCTCGCGGGTGCGCCGGGAGACCGAAAAAGCCATCACGCCATACAGGCCGATCGCGGCGAGGAAGAGGGCCACGAAGCCGAGGAGCACGAAGATCGACCCGAAGACGCGGTAGTGCCAGTTGTTCTGCGCGATGGACTCGGCCAGAGTGTAGACGAAGTAGATGGGGATGTCCGCGTCCACGGCAGAGACCGCCTCCCGCACGGGCGGGGTGAGCGCCGTGGGGTTGCCCCGCGTGCGGGCGGCGATGCTGAGGAAGCGCGGCGCGTCCTGCGCCACCGGCGTGTAGATCGCCTCGGGAAGCTCGTTCTCCACGCCACCCGGGTACATGCCGGGCACGACGCCCACGATGGTGAGCCAGGGCCGCTCGCTATCCGCGCCACCCACGCGGATGCGCTTGCCGAGCGCCTCCTCCTGCGGGAAGTGCTTGCGCGCGAAGCTCTGGTTAACGATGGCGACCGGCAGGCTCCCCTCACGGTCCTGCGAGGTGAAAGCGCGCCCCTGCAGCATCCCTACCCCGAAGGTCTCGAAGAAGGCGGGCGTGATGCCGACGAAGTGCGAGCGCGGATGATCCATCTCCTTCTCGTATGTCTTCCCCTCGATCGCCATCCGACCGTCCGGTGCGTAGCGACCGGGCAGCGCGGTGGTCAGCGCCGCGGCGCGTACGCCGGGGTCGGCGGCGATACGCGCCTCGACCTCCTCGAAGAAGTGCAGGCGGCGTGCGGCATCGGCGTACTTCTGGTCCGCCTCCGGCAGCCCGACACGGGCGGTGAAGACATCCTCCGTGGCGAAGCCGAAGTCGATGTTGCGCAGCTTGGCGACGCTCTTGATCATCAGCCCCGCCCCCACCAGCAGCGCGACCGAGAGCGCGATCTCGAAGATCACCAGCCCCTTGCTCAGCTTCCCACTGCGCATGCTCGAGGAGCCGCGCGTCTCGTCCTTGAGGATCTCGCTCACGTTGCCGCCCGAGGCGCGGATCGCCGGGAGGATCCCGGAGATGAAGGTGGCCAAGAGCGTGATCGCCAGCACGAAGAGCAGCACCGTGGTGTCGATGCGGATGTCGATCCAGAAGGGGGGATTGGTGCCTGCAATGGCGCTGTTGAAGAGGCGGATGCCGATCCAGGCGATCCCCACCCCGAGCAGCGCGCCGACCACCGCGATCGCGAGCGGCTCGGTGAGGAACTGCAGGATCACGCGGCCGCGGCTCGCACCCATGGCGATGCGGATGCCCACCTCCTTGGCACGCAGCGCCGCCTGGCTGAGGAGCAGGTTCGCCGCATTCGCGCAGGCGATCAGCAGCACCCCGAAGACCGCGCCGAGCATGGTGAAGAGCAGCATCCGCGGCTCCTTGCCGATGAACTCCTCCACATACGGCTTGACCACGGCGCCGACGCCTGCGTTGGTCTCCGGGTACTCGAGAGCCAGCCGCCGCGAGATGGCGTTCATCTGCGTGTTCGCCTGATCGACCGAGACACCCTGCCTCAGCCGGCCGAACACCGAGAAGCCGGGTGCCTCCTCGGCACCGCGCTGGTACATCTCCGCGGTCTTGCGCAGGGGGAGCCAGATGTTCTGGCTCATCGGAAAGGCGAACTTCTCCGGCATCACCCCGACGATCGTCGTCTCCTCCCCATTGGCGCGCAGCGTCTTGCCGACGATCTGCGGGTCGCCCTGGTAGTAGTCCTGCCACATCCGGTAGCCGATGATCACCACCGGCGCGGCGCCCGGCGCATCCTCACCCTCGACGAAGCTCCTGCCGAGAACCGGACGGACGCGCAGGAGGTCGAAGCCGTTGGCGGTGATCCAGGCGCCGTCGAAGCGCTCCGCCCTCTCGGTGCCGCTGACGTTCACCGTGCCGCCGGTGAACGCGGCGAGCCCTTCGAACGCCTGCTGCTGCTGGCGCCAGTCCGCGAAGTCGTGGACGCTGACGTCCATGCGCGGAATGTCCTCGGCGAGGTTGGTCCGATGCAGGTGCATCAGCCGGTCGGCCTCCTCGAAGGGCAGCCCGCGGAGGATCGCGCCGTTGACGATGCTGAACATCATGGTGGTCAGCCCGATCCCCAGGGCGAGCGTCAGCACGGCGATCGCGGAGAAGCCGGGGTTCTTCACCAGCAGGCGGGCTCCGTAGCGGAGATCCTGAAGCAGCGCGGCCATAGCCGTTCTCCGGGTGGTGGGGATGGTCTCGCTCCTCCGGGTGGCTCGGCGGTGTACCGGCCGAGCCGGAGGATCTCTGCAGCGCCATACGGGATGGGTGGGACAAAGGTTTCCGTGCCGAGGGAGGATGTAGTCGGCACCGCCAGCCCCCCGGCGGTTTCAACCACCCGGCATCCGCTCTGGCCCGTTCTCTGAAGCGAGAACGGAGCAAGGCAGAGTTGTCGTCGATGCGTGTCGCTTCATCGAACGCAGAGGAGCGCGATGGCCGAGTGGCTCAGCGGTGTGGCGGACTGGATATTGGGCTGGGGGCTGATCGTCGGCGCCTTCCTGTTTGGAGGAGTGCTGTTACGCGAGCCTGTACCGCCTGGTACGGGTGGTGGCGAAACGCCGACCGCAGATCCTCTTTCTCGACGGGTCGCTGCTCCGGCACAGCGAGAGCGGGATGCGGCTGATCGTGCCGCTACTCGCGACGCGGCTCGTCCTGCCTCTGGCGGCGCCGCACCTGCCCGCGAGCACGATCGAGCTGCTGCGGAGCTATCTGGCGGTTGCCCTCGTCGTCGCCATTACCTGGCTGGCGATCCGCCTGACGAGGGTCCTCGAGGATGTCACCTCCCGGAAGTTCGCCATCGACGTCGAGGACAACCTGCGCGCTCGGCGGGTCCGAACGAGGGTCGCGCTGCTGCGGCGGATTCTCGTCGTGGGAATCGGTGTCGTCGGGCTGGGGCTCCTGCTGCTGCAGCTACCGGGCTTCCGCACGGTCGGAACCGGGCTGCTCGCCTCCGCGGGTGTGCTCGGCATCATCGTGGGCGTGGCGGCGCAGCGCCCGATCAGCAACCTGCTGGCGGGGCTGCAGATCGCCCTCACACAGCCGTTCCGGGTGGAGGACGCGGTAATCGTCGAGAACGAGTGGGGATGGATCGAGGAGATCACCCTTACCTTCGTGGTGGTGCGGCTCTGGGATCTGCGACGGCTGGTGCTGCCGATCAGCTATCTCCTGGAGAAGCCGTTCCAGAACTGGACGCGCACCACGACCTCGCTGGTGGGCAGCGCGTTCCTGTACACCGACTACTCGGTTCCGGTAGACGCGCTGCGCAGCGAGCTGGAGCGGATCGTCCGCGACTCTCCCCTCTGGGACGGCGAGACCTGTGTCCTCCAGGTGACGGAGCTGACGGAGCGCGCGGTACAGCTGCGCGCGCTGGTGAGCGCGTCCAACGCGAGCCGCTCCTTGGACATCCGCTGCAAGGTACGCGAGAAGCTCGTGGCGTACCTGCAGCAGAACCATCCCTCGGCGCTGCCGAAGGTGCGACTGGCTTCCAACTCCGGAGCTGGACGTGCCTCCCAGGGCAACAATCCGTCTGAGTTCGTGTAGTGCAAGGTGTCCGCTGCGGAGCCGCTCGACCGATCCGGTCCGGCCGGGATCTTGCACTAGCTAACTCCAACAGTGGCAATCGAAAGGGAGATCTCCTCCCGCTGATTCTCCTGGTATACCGAGGGTCCTATGTCCCCTATTCGCTTCGTGGCGTCGCAGCTGCTGGTCGCCGCGTTCCTGTTGATCGCTCCGCTCGGTGCCGCACCCGCGGCGGCGCAGAGCTCGGCGCGGGAGCACGCCGTCCTGGTCAGCGCCGCGCTACGCAGCTCGCCCGCGCTGGCGGAGGGGAAGTACGCTGTGGTGGTGGATCTCGACGCCAACCGGCTCCATTACATGCAGGGGCGGAACATCCTCTGGTCCGCGCCGGTGGGCACCGGTGCGGCGCTGCGGTTGGAGACGGGCAACAAGAAGTGGGATTTCTCCACCCCGACGGGCGTCTACCACGTGCAGTACAAGGAGGAGAATCCCGTCTGGATCGCACCGGACTGGTACTTCATCGAGAATGGGCTGCCGGTGCCGCCGCAGAACGACAAACAGCGCTTCTTTCCCAACGGGCTCGGCGCCGCGGCGGTGTACATCGGGCGCGGGCTGGCGATCCACGGCACCGACAAGCCCGACCTGCTGGGGCAGCGCGTCTCGCACGGGTGCATCCGGCTGGAGAACAAGTACGCGCAGCGCCTCTTCCACAACGTGCAGACCGGCACCGAGGTGGTGATCATCGGCGAGGAGAAGGAGGAGCCGCGGGTGGTCGGCGCCGGGGTGAAGCCGCCGGGTGCGGGACCGGCGGATCCCGCCACCCAGCGCGTGCGCGACCGTGCGAAAGCCGAGCGGGAGCGAGTGCTGAAGGAGCTTGCCGGGCTCTCGACGGAGAAGCTGGTCGCGCGGCTGGAGGAGGAGCTGGAATCGCGCACCGTTGCGGAGGAGGGGGCGCGCTGGCCGGAGCTTGCCGGCGAGCTGGTGCGGCGCGTGCGCAAGGATGATGCGGCGGCCGCGAGCGGTCTGCTCGACCTGATCGGCACCGTCCGCGACCGCAGGGTACGGGCGGAGTACGGCACCTTCGTGGTGGACGCCTACTCCCGTGGCGCGCCGCTCGTCACACGGGTGCTCGCCGGCATGGATGAGGCAGCCCGCGAGCGGGTGGCGGGCGCGATCGTAGAGTCTGCCATCGCCCTCTACCACGGCGCTGCCGACGAGACGGTCACCCCCTGGCCGACGCGGCGCATCCCCCGCATGGTGCTCGAGGAGGATGCGCAGCAGGGCTGGGACGTGCTGGCGGGGGCAGAGCGCTCCTACCGCGAGACGCACAGGATCGGCATCGCTCGCGGAGGCGGCTGAGACGAAGCGGCCCCGGCGGTTCTTCCGCCGGGGCCGCGTGGTTTTCCCCCTCAGAGGTCGTGCCGACGCTCAGAGCCGGACGACCACCGAGCGCAGGCTATCGGGCTCGAAGCCGCCGCCCGAATCGGGGTGGAGATGGTACCATAAGACGACGGCCTTCTGCTTTCCGGCCTCGTACCCGCTGATGGATTCGTAGCTGACGCTGATCTGCTCTCCCGCTGGGACCCTCGGACACTCCTGCGGGTTGGTGCAGGGCGCCCAGAGCGCCAGGGCCAGCATCTCACGCTCAAAGGCCAGGTAGTAGACCGGCTGCTCGGTGTGGTTGGTGAGGCGCAGCACGGAGCGGGTCGCCTCGACCTCCAGTGAACTCCCTACGCTCGACTCGGTGAAAATCGAGCAGCCGGCTCCCACCAGCAGCAGCACTGCACACAGCACTCGAACTGCCTTCATACGCCTCCCTCCCTTGCCGGCGGTGGTATCAGATCACAGCACCGCAGAGAAAACGAGTGGTGCTCCCGGCGTCTGACCGACCTACCCGGAAGATGCGATCCTGCACGCCTCCAGTACGCCGCCCTCCTGCACCTGCTGGGAAGTTGCCGCAGGCACCGCTGGGGCGCCCCCTCTCCGGCTCGCTAGGGAAGCGGGAAAGGGTTGGAACAACTAGCTTTTCTCCCCTCCCCCAGGATTGGGGGAGGGGCCGGGGGAGGGGGCGCTCTGCGGACTGCACCGATTTTCCCAGCAGTATCGTTTATCGGCCCGGCTGACGCTGGCTGTCGCCGAATAAGCCCGTGCTGATCCGGCTGCTCACCGCACCGTGAAGGGCACCGAGGCGCGCGTATCGTCCCACATCATCCGCAGCACCCCGCCCTGCCCCTGCGGCTCGATGGCGATGGTGAACTGCTCGACCCGCTCCGGTAGCGTCTCGCGCTGCATGTCGATGCGTGCCAGGTCCTGGCGCTGGTCGTACTCCGTGCCTCCCTGCCCCGTCTGCCGGTTGACGATCAGCTGCCAGCCGGTGGGCGAGGGAAGCGAGAAGAGGGTGTAGGTGCCGGCGGGAATCCTCGTGCCGCCCATCTCGATCTCCCGGTCGGTGCGGAAGTGCGTCGCCTGGTTGGCGCCGGTGCGCCACACCTGGTTCCAGGGCACGACCTCGCCGAAGATGGTGCGGCCGCGGCGTGCCGGGCGGCTGTAGTCCACCAGCAGGTTGGCCGCTCCCACCGTGGCGCGCACTGTATCGCGCGGAGAGAGGACACCGAGCGACCGCCCCTGCTGGTCGCGGGCGGCGTAGCTGGCGGCCAGCGCCTCGAGGTCCACCGTCGCCACCCGCTCGGCAACCAGCTTCAGTGTAGACTGGCGCCCGTCCAGACCGAGCACCCGCCCGGCGGCATCCACTCGCGTGCGGTTCGCTCCGGCGATGTTGTAGATCAGCACGGAATCGGCGCCCAGCCTTCGCACGGCCAGCGGGAAGGTCTCCGTCGCGCCGATGGGCACATGGGCGAGTTCGATGCTGTCACGCCCGCTCGCCCGGAGCCGCGCCACGGATAGCTCGTAGAGGGCGACGTTGTAGCTGAGGAAAGGGAGCGCGCCGGCGCCGGCGGGCACGCGCAGCGTCTGCGTGCTGTCGCCGCGTACGATGCGGACGGTAGCGGTGTCGCGTCCGAAGTCGATCATCGTCCGCAAGCTCGGCTGCGCGCCGGGCGCGGGGAGCACACTCATCTCGAAGCGTGAGATCGCGCCGTCAGCGCCGAGGGTGGCGCTGTAGTCGCGGATCGAGGTGCGCGGGGTGCGCACCACCTGCTGGCCCTCGATGCGATCACCGCTGCGGGTGAAACGCTCGACGGAGACGGTGTCGCTCCCGAGAAGGGTGACGAAGGCGCCCTGCTGGCTCTGCGCCACCGCGGCTGCCGCGGGAGCGCCCGGCGCGGGCATCGCATCCGGGGATGGAGTCCCGGGCGCTGCGCAGCCGGCGGCGGAGAGGACCGCGAGCAGTGCGGCCAGCCGTGCGCATCGTGAAGCAGTCAGTGGATCCATGCGTGACCTCGGGAGGTGGGGGATGACGGGTGTGATACGGCACCGAAGAAGATGCGTCGCACGAAGCCCGGGGCACAAGAGTGGGAGCTGAGGAGCGGCGCAGCGCGAGGCGGAAGCGCCGCAGACGCCCTTCCCGGAATGCGAGTTGCAAGCTCCCTGCGTTCGCGCGATCCACGCATGCTGACGATGCTCCAACGGCAATCTACGACAGGACCAAAGCCATGGCCTATGCGCTGATTCACTTTCTCGAGGGCAGCGATCCCAGAGTCACCCTCGTCCGTGCCGCCAACGGGCAGCCCACCGGCAACGAGGGTGTCATGAACCTGCTGGGCGCCTTCATCAACGAGTGGTCGCCGACGGTAGTCCGCGAGGGATCGCCGGGCGCGGTGCGCATGGCGATGCTCTTCGTCGCGCAGGAGGAGGAGGCAGGGCGGGAGGTCCGGGTGCTGGGCGGCGAGGGACCGCTCGGGATTACCGCCGAGGAGGTGAAGGCGCTCGAGGGGCAGGGCTTCTTCTACGAGGTGAGCTTCGGCCACACCGGAGAACGTACCCTCCCCATGGTTCGCTCGCACGCCATCGAACGCCCGGACGCAGCGCAGTAGCGAGGAG
>JBPCIT010000060.1:0-7621 GCA_051006015.1 Longimicrobiaceae bacterium | reverse complement strand
CGCTCGCAGAGGTTGTAAAGCCGGTAGGCCAAGTCGCGGGCGACCTCGCCCATGCCGCCGACGCGGCGCAGGAGTTTGGCCGCCGCGGTCTCGCCGCCGGTCTCCAACGCGTGGATCAGGTGCTGGGCGACCTCCCAGTGAGTGAGCCGCGGGTCGGTGGCGGGGTCCCAGTCCGCGGGCAGCTCGGAGGGCTCCAGCAGCCGCACCTTGCCGGCACGCGATACGAGGATGCCAGCCTCCTCCTTGCCGCGCACGGCGGTGTTCTTGGCCTTGCTGAGCGTCTCGGCCACGCCGTACTCGCCCTCCGCAAAGCCGGTGTCCTCGAACCCCGTCAGCGCCCAGCGGGTGTCGGAGTCGAAGTCGCCCTCCTGCTCGGCCAACACCTCGTCCAGCGTCTGGTTGATGAGCGCCAGCGCCTCGCGCACGGAGAGCGGCTTGCCGGAGGCGTCGAGCACCCGCGCATAGCGTGTGTAGACTGCCATACCCGGGCCGATCGCCGCCTGCGCCAGGTCCACGGGTGCAATGTTGCCGCGCTGGAGGTGGCGGAGCGCGATAGGCAGCTCGGCCTTGAGCGCGGTGACGAACTCGCGGCGCTTGGCGGTGGGCGCGGTGGCTTCGCGCTGGCGGCAGACGAGGATGATGCTTGAGGCGAGGGCGTTGGTGCCCGAGCCTATCATGCGGTTGCTGAGTTCCGTGCGCATCGGCCAAGTGCCGCTGACGGCGAAGCCGGCGCGGATCACCGCATCGAGGAAGGTCTCCCAGCCGGTGCTGGACGTGCCCTCGGCGCTCTCGGTCTCCGACTGCTTGAAGGCGTAGTAGATGGTGACCGGGAAGGCCGGGTGCGCCTGCTCGGCGAGGCGGTGCATCGCCTGCGTCATGCCGTCGAGGAAGAAGGTTTCGGCCTTTTCCTTACTCCCGTGGCGGTAGGGCGTGGCGACCAGCTCCTCAGCCTTGGGCACGGCGAGTGTGGCGAAGAGGTCGGGGAAGACCGGCCGCAGCGAGCGGCGCAACCAGACGTAGAAGAAGTCCGATAGGTCTGCGTAGCCGATGTTGTCGTAGTAGGGCGGGTCGGTGGAGACGAGCTTTTCCGCGCTGATGGATTGCGTTTGTGCGTCGGCATGCTGCGCGTAGCCGCCATCCCGCGATGGCACCTGCTCGAGCGCCTTGACCATGTTCCCGAGGCTGACCGTGTAGTCGCCTGCCGCCTCACCGAAGACATTGTTCTCAGCGAAATCCCAGATCATCGGAATGGCTTGGCGACCAAACAGGTTCCGCACCTGCGTCTTGGTTACCTCCCAGCGACAAAGTGCGTTACAGATGTCTGTAAGCCTGCTCAGGGCGATCCCCAAATACACCCCCACCGCCTCCGCATACGCCGTAGCGCCAGTGCCGCCGTCGCGGAGGGGCTTGGGGTCGTCGGGCAGGCCGGCGGCGAGGGCGTCGCGGCGGATCCGCTCGCGCGCTTCGCCCACCAGGTCGGAGAAGGTCGTCAGCGCCACGAGCTGGCGGGGGGTGAAGAGGTCGCCGTAGGTCGTCAGGCCGTATTGCACCGTCCAGAAGTTGCGCGGGTCATCGGGTAGCGCGCCCTCCGGCCTCCACTCCGGCCTCGCCTCGAGCGCCGCCGCCTCGTGCTCCGGCGTCGGCGCGAGATAGACCTGCCCGCGGTCGCCCTCGGCCACGATCGCCATCAGCCGCACGCCCATGCGCCCGGCCTTGCCCTCGGCCTTGATGTAGTCGCCCGCGATCGGCGTGCCCGACATCAGGCACTGGAAGTTCGCGCCGCGCGAGAGCTTGGTGCCGTCCTTCGCCCCCGCCGCATCCTTGGGCTTCCCAACCTTCACCGTGAAGCGGTAGCCGCCGTTCTCGATCACCGGCTCGACATACGCCTCCTTGCCCGCCCTGGTCGAGAGCATGAAGGTCGAGGCGAGCGGCACGTCGACCTGCGCGAAGGCCGGGTTCGGGCTCTTGACCGTGCGCGCCCAGAGCCAGGCGATCACGGTGAGTTTGCGGCCCACATAGGGCTTGAGGTCCGGCCGGGCCTTCGCCATCTCGGCCGTCACCCCGATCTTCGGGTAGAGCGTGCCGATGCGCTTCTCGGCCTCGTCGCGCATCCCCTGGCCGTAGTGGCGCACGTCCTCTGCCAACCCCTGCGCCCCAGAGTAGGAAGTAGGAAACAGTGAATAGGAAGTAGGGTGCGCCGCAGCGCCGTGAGCATCGCTATTTCCTGTTTTCCACTTTCTGGCGTCACCGCTTTTCGCGGAAGGTGCGCCGCAGGGTGGTCAGCATCTTCCCGACTTCCGTGAGCAGCGATCGGAGGAGTTCCGTCTCCTTCGCCGGGAACCAGCCGATCTCCTCGCACAGCGTGAGGAACGTCTCGGTCTCCGCCAGCGAGCCCTGAGCGATCGAGAGGAACTGCGCCTTCTCGCGGCTCGACTCCCTCGCCCATCCCTCCGCGATGTTCGCCGGAATGGATGCTGCCGCCCGCGTGATCTGCGATCGCATCCCGTACGTCTCCTCGCGAGGCAGCAGCGGCGCCAGCCGATAGACCTCCTTCGCCAGATCCATCGCCTTCCGCCAGACGGTCAGCTCCCGATAATGCATCGTACCCTCCCGGCTGCAGTGTCCCCCTATTTCCTATCCACTGCTTCCTACTTTCTGGATTCACCGGCGGGCGGCCGGCGAACTTCGGCGGGATCTCGATCATCGCCTTGTTGATCAGCACCGCCACCGGGTTGAGGTCGCTGGCGTAGGCTTCCAGGCCGAGCCGCTGCGCCTCGAGCGGGAGCGCGCCGCCGCCGGCGAAGGGGTCGTGGAAGGCGGGGAGCCGATCTGGATCGTAGAGCGCCAACTCCGCCTCCGCTCGCTCCTCCCCTATTTCCCTTTTTCTACTTTCTATCTCCTGCCGTTTCTCGGCGCAGGCGCGCTTCCAGCTCTTCCAGATCTCGTCGCGCGCCGCCTGCAAGACCGTCTCGTTGGTGGTGTTCTCCCACAGCACGAGCTCCTCGATGATGCGGAAGAGCCGCTGGCGTTCGCGCTCCTGCTCACGGTCCGTGGGGAAGAGGTCCGGGTGCGCCGAGGGGTCGTCCACCATCTGCGCGAAGATCACCGCGCGTGCAGCCGCCAGCGGGCGCCGCGCCCACCAGAGGTGCAGGGTGCTGGGGTGGCCGTGGCGGATGGACTTCTCACGCGCGGAGGCCGCGTTGATGGCGTCCAGCGGCAGGGCGACCTCGATGAGTTTCTTGCGGTATCGAGGCATGAGATGCGTTCGTGGGTGGTCGTTGCCTACAGGGTGGCGCCTGTCTACGCCACGTAGAGGTCGTTCAGGTCGCGGAGCAGGATGTTGCCTCCCTCACCCGCGCGCTGGCGAAAATGGTCGCTGAACCCGGCGGCGGAAAAGTAGAGGTGACCTGCCGATCGCTCGGGATCGAGCGCGCCCTGTGCCCAGCCCTGCCCGGAGCGCGCGAGGTCCTCGAGATCACGTTGCAGCGCTAGATGAACATCGTAGTCGATGGGCCGTGACGACCACTTGATCTCGCCGGTCAGGAGGCGGCCGTCGTCGAGCCGCGAGATCAGATCGATCTCGATCGGCCGGCGGCTGCGGTCCTGCCCCTCCCAGCGGGCCCATTCGAGCGCGCCTCCCAATCCCCAGCGGTCATGATGCCGGAGGAATGCCTCGCGGCACATCCGCTCGAAGACCTTTCCCATGTAGTCATCGAGATACGGCTCGACGCGCTGCCGCCACACCCGGCGAGCCTCGCCCGTTTCCAGCAGGCTCCGGTTCTTGTGCACGAAGCGGTACCAGAACCGGACCGCATGGTCCGCGATTCGGTTCTTCCAGGGCGTGCGCTCGGCCGCGTCGAAGTTGCGCTCGCGCCAGATCAGCTCCAGACTCTCGAGTACGCCGAGCGCCCGGATCACCACGTGGGTACGGTCGGACAGGCCGGCAGCCGCGGCGATGCGGTCGGTTTCGGTGTTTCCGTCCGCGACGGCGCTGAGCACCGCGCGGTACTCGCGTGGCTCGCGAATCCCCTTTTCCTGCTCGATGAGACGCTCGAGCTGCAGGTGCACTTCGCCGCGCGGCGACAGCACCGTCTCGATGACGCGCTCCGCGAGCTCGTCCTCCTTCGCGATCGTCACCAGGAAGCGAGGGGTGCCGCCGAAGACGCCGTAGATGTACGCCGCCTCGCGCGGCGAACGGTTCGGTACCATGGCGCGCGTGTCCAGGTAGTCGAAGGGACGGAGCCGCGCGGACCAGTTCGGGCGCCCGTACAGGGGCGAGTCCCCGGCCTCCAGCCCGGCCATGGTGGCCACCTCCGAGCCGCACAGGACGAGGGTCAGCGGACGGCCCCGTAGCTCGCGATCCCAGATCGCCACCAGCTGGGACACGATGTCATCGGTCTGCCCCATCAGATACTGGAATTCATCCAGCACCACGACCAGCGGGCCCGATTCCGCGAGCTGCGCCAGCAGCCGGAAGACATTCCTCCAGCTCGGGAAATCGGCCTCGACGTAGTCGTTCCCGCTCCACTCCGACAGCTCACGGATCAGCTCGGCACGGTTCATCTCCGAGGTGGTGTCCGCCGCCAGGAAATAGAAGTGCCGCATGTCTGCCCACGCATGATCGAGCAGGAAGGTCTTCCCCACTCGCCGGCGCCCGTACAGCAAGCCGAGCGAGGGCGCCCGCTGCGCGAGGGCGCGCAGTTCCTCGATCTCCTGCTCGCGGTCTACGATTCCACGCATGCCGGTCCCCGAAGCGGTTGATTCCGCGGTAGGTTGATAGTATACCGTGTTCACACTACGATATCAACCTACCGCCATGAGTGGTGTTCGACTCCGGCGGCAGGGGTGCGCACCGGAGCGAACTGTTCGGAAACGGCTCTTACGGTCGAACGCCTCCGAATCGGAGCGTAGCGGATCACGATGGTGCTCCGCGCGTACCTGCTCCAGCACCGTCTGGTTGGTGGTGTTCTCCCACTTCACCAGCTCCTCGATGATGCGGAAGAGCGGCTGGCGCTCGCGCTCCTGCTCGCGATCGGTGGGGAAGAGGTCCGGCAGGTCCGAGGGGTCGTCCACCATCTGCGCGAAGATCACCGCACGCGCGGCGGCCAGCGGGCGCCGCGCCCACCAGAGGTGCAGGGTGCTGGGGTGGCCGTGGCGGATGTTCTTCTCGCGCGCCGAGGCCGAGGTGATGGCGTCCAGCGGCAGCGCGACTTCGATGAGCTTCTTGCGGGTCTTGAGCATCTGCAACGGTTCAGGTGGGGGTCATGATTCCTGGGGAGGAACCGGCAATGCGGGATCCTGCAGCATCCGCTCGACAACCTCGCGCAGCTCCGGGACCCGGTTGCGGACGATATCCCAGAGAATGGCTGTGGTGAGCGCGAAGTACCCGTGCGCGATCACGTCCCGTAGCCCTGCGATCCGGCGCCAGTCCACCTCCGTATACATACCGAGCGCGCCACTCGGGCGGCACCTGTTTCGCCGCCTCCCCGATCACCAGCAGGCTGAAGACGACAGCCTTGTACCGTGTGCGGTCACGCGCGAACGCCTCGACGTCCAGCCCCGCGATGTGATCGGCGATCTCGTCGCAGTGCTGGGGAATGTCGCGCAGGTACAGCCGTAGATCACGCGACACGGATCAGCTCCCGCTCGACGTACGGGCGCACAGCCTCGCGCAGCCCGCAGGTGGTCACCAGGTCCACCCGCCGGCCGAGGAGATCCTCGAGAAAGAACTTGAGGTCCATGTAGCTGTCGAACGTCTCCGGGACCTCGAACGTCACCAGGATGTCAACGTCACTGTCCTCCCGCGCCTCGTCCCGCGCGACGGAGCCGAACAGCGCCAGATACTGGATGCCGAAACGGCGCCCGATCTCCTCCCGGTGCGCGCGGAGCAGGTCCAGAATGTCAGCTTTGTCCATGATCTACATCCCTGTTCTGTGCTTCGCTGGCTCCACGTCGAGGCACGCAGACTTCACGATGAAGCGCTGACGAATCCGACGTGGTACGCGGGGAGCGGCTTGCCCTCCAGCCGGGCCGTCATCCCCTCGACCCAGCGCTGCAGCGCGTGGGCGATACGCTCCGGGCGGTCACGCGGAACCGAGCGGCTCAGGATCAGCACGCCCGCGTGCGGCTGGCCGGTCCGGAAAAACTCGACCGTCCAGTGGAGGAAGTCATTCCGGTTGTAGGTCACGAAGATCCGGTCCTCCTCCGCGGCGGCGCGGAGCTGCTCGTTGTCCGGCCATCCGCGCCGGCCGAGCGCGTGGACACTGAGGACATCGAGCCCCAAACCGCGCGCGATCTCCGCCGCTTCCGGCGGCACGTCCTCGTCAAGGAGGAGCTGCAATCCACCCACTCAACCGGTCGCCGGCCCCGCCGTGAATGGGAACTCGCGCCGCACCCGCTCCGGCGTCCACTCCTCTTCGAGGGCCAACCGCTCTTCGATCTCCTCCGGGTACAACTCGTAGTAGTTGAGCGCGGCGCGCAGCTGGGCCTCCGAGAGCCAGGCGTAGGAGGCCCGCAGGCGCTCGTAGTCCTGCCCGAGCGACTTCCAGCTCGCCACTACCTCCCACACCTCGATTCCCGTCCCGGCGATGGCTGCGCGGCGGCCGGTGAGGCTGTCCACGAAGACGATGCCGGGGGCGCGGCTGATCCGGACGGCCTCCTCGAGCAGCGTGAGCACGCCGCTGCTCCACTCCGTGATACCGCGGCGCCGGAACTCGCGCTGGAGCTGTCCGTCCAGCTCCTCCGGCACTCTGATGCTGCGGACGATCCCTGCCATCGCGACCTCCATCAATCCCGAGACGCTTTGAGGTACCTTCGTGCGCTACAACGTGCTACACCGTAGGGAGTGCTGTGGCGCAGGGCAAGATCGCTGTTGCGTCCACGAACCATGCTGGCAGCGCGTGGGCCGATGCCGTCACGACGGCTCCAGCACTTGCGTCGGCTCGACAGCCGGGCGTGCCAACGGTTCCTCCCCGCGCTGCCAGAGCTCCTTCCAGTCGTAGTTGACGCTGGTGACGTCGAAGTCGGGTTCGCGCTGGAAGGGCCGTCGCAGGTAGCGGACGCGGTAGCCGGGCGGTGGGCCGTAACCGGACCTGCCCTCGTGCACGGCGTGGACATCCACGGGGAGGTCCTCCGACGGTGGCACCTCGACGAGGGCGAGGATGAACGACTCCGGCTCGTTCAGCGCGGTGAGGATCTCGTTCTTGGTGACCGTAACCGTGGCGGCGCCCGCGATGCGGCCCTTCACCTCGAGGAAGCGGAGCGGGCCGCCGCTCGGGTCGCGCGACTCCACGTCATAGCCGATCTTCTCGGCGCTCACGTCGCGCGGCTCGTAGCCGAGTCGGCGCTCGACCTGGAGTACGGCGTCCATCGCCGCGCGCTCGACGCGCCGGGTCTCCCGCGCGAAGAGGGTCGGCTCCGCGCGGCGGTCGCCGCGCAGGCGGGCGAGCAGCCCGGCGGGGAGGATGAGCGCGCCGCCGATCGCCACCGGCGGCAGCGCCGCGATCCGGCGCTCCTGCTCCAGCTCCTCGAGCCGCTTCTGCAGGCGCGCGTGCAGCTCGTCGGCGCGCTGCCGCGCCTTCTGCGGGTTCATCCGCGGCTGGCGGCCCGCCTCCTCCTGCGC
>JBPCIT010000059.1:0-3762 GCA_051006015.1 Longimicrobiaceae bacterium | reverse complement strand
GGCGAGCCGGGGATCAAACGTCGAGGTGGACCAGCATCAGCGGAATGATCAGGCTCTCGCGCAGGATGAAGTGCCACTCACGGCGCCGCTCGCGCGAGATGGGGCTCGTGCGCGTAGGCGAGCTGTGCGCTCGAAAGCCAAAACGGCGGGCGAGAAGTCGCAGGCGGAGCATGTGGAACGGATCGCTCACCAGAATGGCCGACTGCAGGCCGCGACTATGCATGAGCTGCGCGGCCGCTCCGAGGGACTCCACCGAGCGCAGGCCGCTCCGCTCGGTGAGAATGGCGGAGGCCGGCACGCCGGCGCGAGTCATGTACCGGTGGCCGACGACCGCCTCGCTCACCGTGTCCCCCACCCCCACGCCACCGGTGAGGATCAGCGTGGGCGCCATCTCCTCTCGGTAGAGGGCGATCGCGTGGTCGAGGCGCGCCCGCAGCACAGGGGAGGGGCGACCGTCGTACTGCGCGGCGCCGAGCACCACGATGGTGTCCGCGGGACGCGCCTCATCGCGCTGGCCGAAGACGAAGACCGCCACGAGCGTGAAGAGCCAGAGCCCGACGCCGAGCAGGAGGACGCCCAGCAGCCCGCGCAGCAGCACTCTCCCCATCGCTAGATCCCCTCGGCTCGTCGCGTGGGCGGCTCAGGAGCGCTCGAGCAGCCGTGTCCGGAGAGCCGAGGGAGCCAGCGCGCCGCGCAGCAGGGCTTCCGCCGCCTCGGCGTCGGACTCCAGAGCCTCCTCCACCTCCTGGAGTAACGCGGGATCCGCCGCGCCGCCGACCTCAGCCCGTGCCAGCGCGTTCCACGCCTCATCGATCCACCCCTGCGTGGCCGCGGCGAGCGACGCCAGGAGCTGCGCCTCCACATCCTCCGGCCGATCCTCCGCGGCGCGGTGCATCTCCTCCGCGGCCTCCTCCAGGCGCCCCTCCTCGACCAGCGCCAGGGCGTAGAGCAGCCGGATCCAGGAGTCCTGCGCCTCGCGCGCGAGCGCCTCCGCCATCTCCTCCACTCCCTCGGCGGTTCGCTCCGCGAGCAGGTACGCGGTCGCCAGCTCGAGGCGGACGAGGGCATCCTCCTCGGCGAGCGCCCGCGCCGCCTCCAGCTCGCGGATCGCCGGCTCGTACATCCCTTCACGCGCCAGATAGGCGCCATAGTGCAGGCGCGTCAGGGAGAGCCCGGGAGCGGTCAGCGCAGCCAGGCGCAGGGTGCTCTCCGCCTCCGGATCGTCCAACGCGGCGAGGCCGTTCCCGGCGGTGACCAGCACGACCGGATCCGCGGGGTTCTGCGCCAGACAGCGGCGGAAGTACTCGTAGGCCTGCCCCTCCGCCCCCACCTCGCGGGCGGTGGCGCCCAGCAGGCAGAGGAGCATCGGATCCTCGGGATGGTCCCGCTCCTGCGCGAGCAGGAGCTGCAGCGCCTCCTGCCAGCGCTCCTCCTCGACCAGCGTCGCGGCATCGCGCAGCCGCTCGTCCAGTTCGGTGCGGTCCATTCCTCTTTCGTCGCTGCTCAAACTCGTCGCTTCCTCCGGTCAGCCGCGCAAACGACCCGGTACAGGGCGGTGGGAATGGCGGGAGGAGAGGGCAGGCAGGAGGCGTACCACAGGCACCAACTCCCTGGATGCCGCGGGGCGGGCCGGGCCGTCGGAAGGGCAACTGCAAAGCATGGGGGTGGCGGGACTCGAACCCGCAAGCCTCACGGCGGGGGATTTTAAGTCCCCTGTGTTTACCAGTTTCACCACACCCCCGGCGTGTTCCCACTGCCGCTCTCCTGGCCGTACGGGGCTGAAAGGTAATATCGTCCCGGGGGTAAATCTACCATTTCCCTAGAGCTCCGCCTCCGCCGTGGCGCGCAGCGCGCGCAGATTCTCGGCGATGCTAGCGCGGGTGTTGTACACCGCGGAGCCGGCGACGAGCACGGAGGCACCCGCGCTCACCACCTCCGCTGCGGTGCCGGGCGCGATCCCCCCATCCACCTCTAGCTCGACCTGGTCGAGGCCGCGCTGGACGAGCAGCTCGCGCACCCGGGCGATCTTCCCGGTGCTGGTGGGGATGTACTCCTGGCCGCCGAAACCCGGGTTCACCGACATCACCAGGATCAGGTCGAGATAAGGGAGCACCTCGGTGAGAGACTCGGCAGGGGTCGCCGGGTTGAGCGCCACCCCCGCACGCGCTCCCAGCTCGCGGATCTGCTGCAGGGTGCGGTGCAGATGGGGTGAGGTCTCGACATGGACCGTGATGGAATCCGCGCCCGCGCTGACGAAGCTCTCCAGGTAGCGTTCGGGCCGCTCGATCATCAGGTGTACGTCGATCGGCAGCGCGGTGACGCGGCGCACCGCCTGCGCGATCAGCGGACCGATGGTGATGTTCGGTACGAAGTGGCCATCCATCACATCCACGTGGATCCAGTCGGCGCCGCCGGCCTCCGCCTCCCGCACCTGCTCGCCGAGCCGGGTGAAGTCTGCCGAGAGGATCGAGGGGGCGAGCTTGATGGCCATCAGCGGCTCCCCGGTGCATGGCGGACGACGACGGCGTCCGCGCCTGCCACAACGACAGCGGAAGCCATCCCGAGGAAGAGGCCGTGCTCGAGAACTCCCGGGCGCCGGTTCAGTGCGGCGTCGAGGCGGTCAGGATCCTGGATGCCCTCTGGGAAGTGACAGTCGAAGATCTGGTTGCCGCCATCGGTCGTGAAGGGGGTGCCGTCGGATCCGCGCCGCAGCACCGGCTCCGCACCCAGCGCGCGCAGGTAGGCGGGCTGGATGGCGACGCTGAAGGGGTCCACCTCCACCGGCAGCGGTGCCCGTGTGCCCAGGCGCGAGACCTCCTTGGAATCGTCCAACATGATGACCAGTCTCGCGGAGGCGATGGCGACGACCTTCTCCCGCAGCAGTGCGCCGCCGAGCCCCTTGATCAGGCGCAGCTCGGGATCCACCTCATCAGCTCCGTCGAGCGTCAGGTCGAGCTGCGGTCGCTCTTCGAGCGAGGCGAGCGGGATGCCGAGGGCGTGGGCACGGCGCGTGGTATCGTCCGACGTCGGAATCCCTACGACTCCCTGCCACTCGCCGGTCTCGCGCCGCGCGGCGATGTGATGGAGCAGGTGGCGTACGGTAGAGCCGGTACCGAGACCCAGGATCATGCCGTCCTCGATCCACTCCGCGGCCCGCTCCGCCGCGGCACGCTTACGTGATTCGGCGGTCGCTTCCTCCCGCGCCATCGGCGGATCTCCGTCAGGATGTGGTCGATCGTTCCGGGGGTGCGGCTTCGGCGCGCAAATCTAGCACCGCCGCGCGAAACCACAAAAAAGCCGGGGCGCCCCACTGTGGGGCGCCCCGGGTAGAGGGTTGATCCTGAGAGCGATTAGCCGCGCGGGCGGATAGCCACTCTCGGCTGGTAGGGCTGGAACTCGCAGCCAGGCCGCACCGGCACGTAGATCACATCCGGCGGGGTCGGCGCCCCGGTGCCGACGAAGACCGGCACACCCTGGTAGGTCTCGAACGAGGTCAGCTCACCCGGCTGGATCACGCGCGGCACGCCGAACTTGACGTATTCGCGGTTCCGGACCCGGATCGGCTGATCCTGGATGAACCAGGTCTGACCGGCCGCGTACCCGACCGTCGCAGGGAAGGCCTGGGCGAACGGCACCCGCTGACCATCGCGCATGACCACCGTGTCACCCGTCGCCGGACGGAAGGTCGCCTCGACCTGACGCAGCTGCCCATTCTCGATCACGCACACCTGGATCGTCCGCTCAGCCGGCGGCGGCGGGGGG
>JBPCIT010000058.1:0-13179 GCA_051006015.1 Longimicrobiaceae bacterium | reverse complement strand
ATGACTCCGGAACGTTCCCCGAGCGATGCACGCGCGGTGAACATCAGCCGGTGGCGAGGCATTCACCTCCAGCATTGGGAGTAGCACGAATGGACAGGAATCGACAGCAGGTGAGAAGTCCGGGTGTTGCGAGGCGCCGGCGGTGCGTGGCTGCGCTGGCTCTTGCTGTGGCGGTCGCCGGTGCGTGCGACCAGGCGGCAGATGGACAGGCAGTGGTCGGCCCGCTCGAGCCGAGTCTCTCGGCCACTGCGCAGGCAGAACCGGAGATCTTCGCCCCCGGCGTGATCTCGACCGAGCAGGAGGAGTACCGCATCACCTTCACGCCCAATGGGAGGACGGCGTACTTCGGACGTGCCGCGCAGTTCTTCCCCGTCTCCCGCCAGGCCACCATCTACGTCACGCATCTCGTGCGGGGGCGGTGGACGACGCCGCAGGTCGCGCCCTTCTCCGGAGAGTACAGCGACATCGACCCCTTCATCACACCGGACGGCTCGAAGCTCTTCTTCTCCTCGATCCGCCCCGTCGATGGCCAGCCGCGGCTCGATGCCGACCTCTGGATGGTGGAGAGGACGCGCACCGGCTGGAGCGAGCCCATCCACCTGGGCAACGTGGTGAACAGCCCCAACGACGACCTCTACCCGAGCGTCGCGCGTGATGGCACGCTGTACTTCGGCAGCAGCCGGCCGGGTCTGCCTGACTATCCGCGGACGTGGAACATCTGGCGCGCGAGATGGGTCGACGGCGAGTACATGGCGGCGGAGCTGCTGGGGGAGGGGGTGAACTCTCCCACGCGCTGGGACTTCAACCCCGCGATCTCGCCGGATGGGCGCGCCCTGGCGTTCACCCGCCTCGACATCGCGGATCAGCTGGGTACCGGATTCGGAGAGCTGCACGCGACCTACTTCCATCGCGGGGAGTGGCTCCCGGCGCGAAACCTCGGCCCTCCGGTCAACACGCCGCTCGACGAGTACCACCCCTCCTTCTCGCCGGACGGCAAGTACCTGTACTTCGCGCGGCGCAATCCCCTCCTGGCGGACGCGAACGGGGACCTCTACCGGATGCCGGTGCGCGCCATCATCGGCGACCGGCCACCGGGTGGCTGGCTGCCGTAGGCGCCCTCACCCCGCTCGCTGAAGCTCGCACCCCTCTCCCAATGCTGGGAGAGGGGTTGATGCTGACCCTGACACTTTACTGTTCCCCCTCTCCCCTCGTGGGAGAGGGGGTCAGGGGGTGAGGGCCTCCCGCCCGTGCACGACGCCGCCACATACCCTATCTTGTCCCTCCAATTCCCGGACATCCTTTCCCCACCCTGCGCGACAACATCCAATGCGAGCCGTGCTGCTGATCGCGATCCTGCCGCTCCTCGCCGCCCTCCTTCCGCCGCCCGCTGCGGCACAGGAGGCCGACCTCATCCTCACCAACGCTCGTGTCTGGACCGGCGAGCAGGACCAGCCCTGGGCGCAGGCGGTGGCGGTGCGCGGGGCGCGCATCCTCGCGTTGGGCAGCGCCGCCGAGATCGAGCGGCACCGCACCGCCCACACCCGTGTGGTGGATGCAGGCGGGCGGCTGGTCACCCCCGGCTTCATCGACAACCACACGCACTTCAACCAGGCGGGCGCGCTGCTGCTGGGGGTCAATCTGCTGGACGTGTCCGAGCCCCGCGCCTTCGCGCGGCGGGTGCGCGAGGCGCGGGAGCGGCTGCCGCAGGGGGCCTGGATCACCGGCGGCGACTGGGGCGCCTACGAGGACTGGGAGATGGGCGCCACCGGACAGCAGGGCGGCACTCGCCGGCGTCGCTTCCGACCCACGCGGGCGATGATCGACTCCATCACCCCGCAGACGGCGGTGCTGCTCTCGCGCTGGGACCGCTCGGAGTACCTGGCGAACAGCGTTGCGCTCGAGCGCGCCGGCCTCTCCTGCGCCCAGCCGGTCGAGGGGCTCGAGTGCGAGCGGGGCCGCGCCACCGGCCACGTCTCGGGTGAGGCGCTGCTGCGGATCCGGCGAAGCATCCCGCCGAAAGCGTTCGAGCAGCGGCTGATGGAGGCGCGCGTCGCGCTGCGGCAGCTCGCGGAGTTCGGCGTCACCGGCATCCACGACATCACGCCGCCCGAGCAGTTCGCGGTCTACCAGGCGCTCAAGGAGCGCGGCGAGCTGACCACCCGCGTCTACGGCCGCCCCACCCTCGACAAGTGGGATGAGCTGGCGGCGGCGGGGATCACCCACGGCTTCGGCGACGAGCTGCTCAAGGTCGGCGGGCTGAAGGGCTTCACCGACGGGATCATGGGCAACTCGACGGCGCGCTTCTACGAGCCCTACCTGCACAGCGGCCGGCGCGGCGAGTGGCGCGACTCGACCAACACCGGGGTGACCAATGGCGGCCCCGGATCGGGGATGATGCCGCCGGGCAACATGGAGCGGAACATCCGCGGCGCCGACGCCGCTGGTCTCTGGCCGCAGATCCACGCGATCGGCGACGAGGCGATCGACACCCTGCTCACCCTCTACGAGCAGGTGATCCGCGAGCATGGGCCGCGCGAGCGGCGCTTCCGCATCATCCACACGCAGGTGCTGCGGGACGCCTCGGTGGCGGAGCGCATGGCGCGCAGCGGCATCATCGCCGAGGTGCAGCCGTATCATGCGATCGACGACATGCGCTGGATGGAGGAGCGCATCGGCGAGCGCGCCCGCTGGGCGTACGCCTTCAGGACGCTGCACGACGCCGGGGTGCTCCTCTCCTTCGGTTCGGATTGGCCGGGAACCAACGCCTCCTGGTACACCGCCAACCCGCTGCACGGCATCTACGCTGCGGTGACACGCCAGACGCTCGACGGCCAGCCGGCGGGCGGCTGGTTCCCCGAGGAGCGCATCGACGTGGAGACCGCGCTGCGCGCCTACACGGTCAACAACGCCTATGCCGCGGGAGAGGAGCGGATCAAGGGCTCCATCGCACCCGGCAAGCTGGCGGATCTGGTGGTGCTCGACCGCGACCTCTTCGCGGTGCGCCCGGAGGAGATCAAGGAGGTGCAGGTGGTGATGACGCTGCTGGGAGGGCGGGTGGTGCACGAGGCGGAAGGACCGGCGCGGGAGCGGTAGGAGCGCCCCGCGCCGCCGGATCTGGCTTCCGGCGCGGACCTCCGGCCTGGAGCTACTCGATCACCGTATCGGCCGCGGCGGCCGGCGATGAGGCGGGATCGCCCGGGATGGCGTAGTCACAGGTGCCCTGCGTGGCGAACTGCCGAGCCGCCCGCACGACCTCCATCCCCAATCCCCGGAGCTGCACGTCCACCCGCTCATCCCTTGCCTGCCCCTCCTCGCCGAAGGCCTTCCACGCCTGCGGAATGGGGTTGACCAGCGGCACCGCCCACCCGCGCAGCGCGCGCACGATGAACTCCATCGTGTTCACCGCCTGCAGCCCCTGTACGCCGCCGGCCACGCTGACGAGACCCACGACCTTGTTTGTCAGATAGGGCGGATCGCGCTGCGCGAGAAGCTGCAGCCAGTCGATCGCATTCTTGAAGACCCCGCTAACCGTTCCGTGATAGAGCGGACTGCTCCAGATCAGTCCGTGCGCCCGGTGCACCGCCTCCGCGAAGCGGACCGCCTCCTCGGGCGGCCTCTCTGCGAGCGAGCCTCCGAGTCCGATCACCCTGATTTCAGGGCTCATCCATACCTCCGTGTGCCGGTGTCGACGCCCTTGGCAGGCGTGGCGCAGGGGGCAACAATCAAGCCACTGCCGTGCTCCTCCTCCGCGGCGAATGAAGCGGTGGCGAAGGGGCGCCCGCACGTCTATGTTGACCGGCGTGCTTCCAGCCCCGCGGAAACCTTTTCACCCGCCGGCCTCTCCGGAGCTCCCATCGAACCGGATGTCGGCACCAACGCAGAGACAACCGATGCTACGGCGACGACTCTCTTCCACTGCGCTGCTGGTCCCGGTGGTGCTGCTCGCTGGCTGCGAACACCTCCCGGTCTCCACGGAGCTGCCGCGTCCGCAGGCGCAGAACGGAATGGTCCGCGGGATGACGCTGCGGGGACCGGAGGCGGGGCCGCTGAGCACGCAGGCGCCGCGCATCCTCGGGCCCGGCTCGCTTGCCCCGGAGCCGCTGCCGGGAGCCGCGCCCGCGGGGCCGCCTCCGGGGGGTCTGCACTCCCGCGCGAGGGCGCACTCGCAATCGGCAACACCGCGCACCCTCGCCGCCACCGCGTCGGCCAGCGGCACGCCGGGCATCCTCTGGCAGCACACGGGCTCGGGGGCGCGCGTCCTCTGGCAGATGAACGGAGCGGCCTGGACGGGCGAGTACACGTCGCTGCCGACGGTCGATCCCACCTGGGACCTTGCCGCATCGGGCGACTTCAACGGCGACGGGCAGACGGATCTCCTCTGGCAGCACCTGCCTACCGGAGAGCGCGCCATCTGGTTCATGAACGGAGCGGTCTGGGAGGGTGGCTTCGCGTATCTCCCGCTGGTAGACCCTGCCTGGCGGATCACGGGCGTGTTCGTCATGCCGGGCGGCCCGGAGCCCACCGTGACCGGCATCAGTGCGGGGTGGGATCATAGCTGCGGCGTCACCGCGGCGGGGCAGGGCTACTGCTGGGGAGGAAATGCCTGGGGCCAGCTCGGTGAGGGGACGACCACACCTCGCACCACGCCCGTGGCGGTGGCGGGGGGTGTCAGCTTCCAGAGCATCAGCGCAGGTTCCTCCAATCTCGAAGGCGCTCACAGCTGTGGCCTTGCTCCGGCCGGGCAGGCGTACTGCTGGGGCGCGAACTTCTACGGCCAGCTCGGCGACGGAACGACTGCGCACCGGTCCACGCCCGTGCCCGTGGTCGGCGGGATCATCTTCGCCTCACCGCGGTAGGTAGTAGGTCATTTCGAGCTGTTGCCAATGCCCCGGCAGCGGTGTGAAACCGCGCCGGGGCATTGGCTCGGGCACGAAAGCGCCGGGCAGCTGTTGCGTTCTCGGCTGCGAGTATCTTTTGGCTTCCTGCCGAGCATGCGCGGCGTGCCTGCCGGGACTCTACTTGGGTGAGCTTCCTCAGAGGTCGTCGACCTCGAAGGCGATCCCCAGGTGCTCCAGCAAGCGGTTCTCGATCTCCACCTGAAGATCGACATCTAGCAGCGTGCCGATCTTCTCTATCAGCCGTGTCTTGTCGATCGTCCGGATCTGCTGCGGCATCGCTATGCTAACCCACCGCGTCCCTACTATACCGCGAGGAAGAATGACCTCGAAGGGGTATACCTTCCGTTCCTTGCCCTCGAGCTTGGTAAGGGGTAGCTGGGTGACTACGGGTAGGAAGGCGTTCACCCCGTCGTTCGACACGACCAAAACCGGGCGACGCTCACCTCCCTGTTCGCTCCCCACCGGGAAGTCGAGATCCGCCCAGAAGAGGTCCCAGCGATGCACCGGCCCGGAGTACGCCAAGGCGCCTACTCCTCCTCGAGCCCGTCCCGGATCGTTCCATCGAACGCCGCCGAGATCTCCCGCATGTCCGCGATGAACATGGGATCCTCTGCCGCCTCGGCGTAGGCCGCATACAGACGGTCCCGGCGGATCTGGGCGAGGTACTGGACCACAGCTCGTTCGACGAGCGCGTTCTGGCTTTCCGCGGCCCCCGCCGCCACCGCCTCGCGGACCGCATCAGCGACCGAGGTACGCACCTGCCAGCCCGGCTTGCGCAGCGGATCGGAAGCCGAGCGCCGGCGTGCGAGCGGAATCGTAGGGAGAGTCATGAGTACTACATGCCTCCTGAGTAGAGTGTGCCCGCAATCTACACAGCAGGAGGGGTAGCATCAAGCGGTACCAAATCCTGGGGGCACAGGAGAGTACCTCCACACATCCGGCTTCCTCCCCAACTCGACGGTCCGAGTAACCCCCTACAATCAACCTGTCCCAACGTCCTGCGGCAGGATCATTTCTTCCGGCCGCCCTCTGCTGTTATCATCAACCCACCACGATCCCCGCTCCCGCATGGCGGGGATCCCGGTCCGGAGTAAACCCTCTCCCCCCTCGGCCGCGTCTGATAGGAGTGTCTTTCGACGCTGCATCAGAATCTGCGAGCCGAGGTCGCATTGATTCTTTCTCGTATGCAGGACCCGCAGAACAAGGGATCAGGCTTCTTCGAGGAGCTCAAGCGGCGCCACGTTGTACGTGTCGGGATTGCGTACGTCGGCGCCGCGTTCGTGCTGCTGCAGGGTCTGCAGGTCCTCTTCGAGGCGCAGCTGCTCTCCGAGCAGATCTTCCGCCTCCTCACCCTGGTCGTCCTGGCAGGCTTTCCGGTCGCGCTGCTGCTGGGGTGGATCTTCGATCTGACGCCGGAGGGGATCCGGCTCACGGGCCGCGGCGAGGGAGCGGGGCGGATCGTCGCGCACCTGCGGCCGCGGGCGGTGCTCGCCGGCAGCGCGCTGGTGGTGGTCGCGGGCGTGGGCATCGCGGTGGCCGCCAACCTGCCGCGCAACGCCGTCGCGGAGGTGCCGCCCGGCGCCGATCTGATCGCGGTGCTCCCCTTCACCACCCAGGGCGAGGGGGTGAAGGTCCTCGAGCAGGGGATCGTGGATCTGCTCTCGCGCAACCTCGACCAGGTGGGTGCGATCCGCACCGTGGACCCGCGCACGGTGCTCTACCGCTGGGAGCAGCGGGCGCAGGGCGGCCGCCTCTCCTTCGAGGAGACGCTCGAGATCGCGAGTGAATCCTACGCCAGCTCGGTGCTGACCGGCAGCATCATCGCGGTCGGTCCGGAGGCGCGCATCAGCGCCGATCTCTTCTCGGTGGACGGCTCCCGACTGGCCAGCGTGCAGGTGGACGGCTCCTCGACGGACGTCCTGGCGCTGGTGGACAGCCTGAGCCTGGCGCTGCTGCGCGAGATCTGGCGCTCGAAGGAGCCGCTGCCGCGCATGAACGTGAGCGCGATCACCAGTGGCAACCTGGCGGCGATCCGCGCCTATCTCGCGGGGGAGCGCCACTACCGCGCCTCCGCCTGGGACTCCGCGCTGGTGGCCTTCAACCGTGCGGTGACGGCGGATTCCATCTTTCCGCTGGCGCACTACCGGCTGGCGGTGACCGCGTCGTGGATGGGGCGCATGGATCTCGCCCAGCGCAGCGCAGCCCTCGCGAGGCAGTACTCGGATCGGCTTCCCGCGCGCGAGCAGATGCTGGTGCGCGCCGAAGAGCTGCGCAGCAGCGGTCAGCGCCCCGCCGCCATCGACACCCTGAGCGCATACGTCGAGCGCTATCCGGAGGATGCGGAGGGGTGGTTCCTCCTCGCCGACGACCTCTACCACCTGCAGAGCGAGCACGCGGGACCGGCGGCCGGCGCCTCGCAGGATCCCCTCTGGCTCTTCGACAAGGCGCTCGAGGTGGATCCCTCCTACTCGCCGGCGTTGATCCACCCGCTGGAGATCGCCTTCCGCAGCGGGGACGGGGCGCACATCGCCCGGTATCTGGAGATGCTGGAGCGGACCTCCCCCGATGCGGAGGGGATGGCGCTCTACCGCACCGCCGCGGCGGTGCTCGGAGGGCCACGCAATCCCAGCGCTCTGGCGTCCGTCCTGGCCGATGCCATCGCCGCCGACACCGGGGCGCTGGACCTCTCCCGGCAGGCGGCGCGTGCGGTGCACGTGCCGCTGCTGCGCTCTCTGCTCGCCTGGCCGCCCGCGGAGCGCCGCACGGCGGTCGAGCGGCTGCGGGCAGAGCTCGGCGGCCAGAGCCGCTCGATGATGGCGAGCCACGCGCTGCTCTCGCTGCTCACCGCCACCGGTCAGCTCGGCGACGCCCGCACCATGCTGAACGATCCGACGGCGCGCACGCGGATCAGCAGCGAGGCCGTCCACCGCTTCGCGCTGCTCCCGGTCCTGGCGGGCCTCGCCGAGCCCTCCGCGCTCGGCGAGGTGAACGGGATGCGCGCCATCCCCGTCGAGGCTGCCACGGTAGAGCTGCTGCGCGCGGTGGACCGCTCGGATGCCGCCGCGCTGCGTGGCGCGGTGCAGCGGGCGCGCTCACTCCCCCCCGGCGACGCTCTCCTGCAGGAAACGCTGGTCCGCTCGGGGGAGGGATTCCTCAAGGTGCTCGCGGGCGACACGGTGGCTGGGCTGCGTGAGGTCGAGAGCGCGCTGGACAACACCGAGTTCAAGCCGGGCACTCTGAGCGAGGCGCTCTGGTTCCGCTGGATGGAGCACATGGCCGCCAGCTCCGCCACCCGGCCCCGCGTGCTCGACGCGCTGGCGCAGCCCTGGCCCGGCGCTCCCACCTACGAGGGACTGCGCTACTACGCCCTGGCCCGCGCGCTGGAGGCGGAAGGAAGAGATGCGGAGGCGCGTGCCGCGTACGCCAGCTTCCTCAACGCCTTCGACGGCGCCGACGCCAACCTGCCGGTGCAGGAGAAGGTGCGCGCCGCCCGCGCCGCGACGGGCCGGCTGGCGCAGAGGAGCTGAAGCCGGACGATCCTTTCCCTCGCCCGCCTGCTCGCGCGGGCAATCGCTGTATCACAGCCATGGCGGTTCTTCCCATCCCACGCATGAGAGACATCTGATGCCGATCACCGACTCCGCACCCGGCATCCACTCCGGGTACATCACCGGCATCCTGTTGATGGCCGCGCTGCTCGCGCTGCCGGTCGCCCTCATGCTGCTGGCGCTCTACCGGCGTGCGGTAGTGCGCGCAATGCGCAGGGGCACGCCGGCGGGCGCGCCTTCGCCTGGACCGCTGCCCGCGCCGCCGGAATCAGGCAGGCGCGGAGGCGCCGCGTTGGCTCCCGCCGCCGTGCTCGCGGTGCGGGTGCAGGACGCCGCCTCCACGGGGAAGTTGGCGGCGCGGGGGGGCGATCTCTTCACCGGGGCCCTCCGCGCCGCCCGCCGCACGGCGGCTGTCTACGCGGCCGCCGCTCTGGGCTACGGGATCTTCATGGCGAGCGTGCTGCACCTCTCCGACGGGATGGAGCCGCTCCCCCTCCGCTTCCTCTTCCTCTGCTGGGTGTACGCCTGGCCGGGGGTGATCGCGGTCAACCTGGTCGCGCCCGTCTCGCGCGGCGGCAAGCTCGGCGTGGCCGCCGCCTACTTCGGCGTGCTGGCGGTACTGGGCGCGATCGGCATCGCCCTCAGCCCGAAGCTGACCTGGGGGCAGCTCGCGCTGGCGTGGATGCTCTTCCAGCTCCTGCCCACGCTGCTGCTGCTCGCCTTCCTCAATCGCCGCGTGCGGGCGATCGGGCCTCTGGTACTGAGCTTCATGATCCTGGCGGTGGCAGGCGCGAACCTGGCGCTCTCCGCGGCGAACGCCGACGAGCGCGGGCTGCGCGCGCTCGTCGAGGTGGGCCTCGCCCTGGGACTGGACGCGGGCGGGATGTTCCTCGGTCTCATCCTGCTCGGCTTCGCCTTCTTCGGGGTGCTGGGCTGGCTCGCCCTGCGCTGGATCCGCGCACGCTACGAGCGCAAACGCATCAGCGACCAGTCGCTCACCCTGGACGCCGTCTTCCTGACCTTCACCGCCGCGCACTCGATCAGCCTCGGCATCGCCGATGTGCGCTGGACCCTCCTCGGCCTCTTCGGTTTCGTTGTCTACAAGGTGGTCACCTGGCTGGGCTTCCGGTTGGTCGGCCGCACGCCGGCCGTGGCGGGAGAGAGCCCGGGGCTCCTGCTGCTGCGCGTCTTCGCGCTGGGCAGGCGCAGCGAGCGGCTCTTCGAGGCGCTCGCGCGGCAGTGGCGCCACCTCGGCAACATCCGGATGATCGCCGGACCCGACCTGGTGACGAAGACGATCGAGCCGCACGAGTTCCTGGACTTCGTGAGCGGCAAGCTGGCGGGGCGCTTCATCGGCGGGCCGCAAGCGCTCGAGCGGCGGCTCTCCGAGATGGACCTCGATCCCGATCACGACGGCCGCTACCGAGTCAACGAGTTCTTCTGCCGCGACGACAGCTGGAAGATGGTGCTCTCACGGCTGGTCGGCGGCAGCGATGCCGTGCTGATGGACCTGCGCGGCTTCAGCGCGCAAAACGCCGGCTGCATTCACGAGGTGAGGGAGCTGATCAACGTGGTGCCGCTCGAGCGCGTCGCCTTCGTGGTCGATCGCACCACCAGCCTGGAGTTCCTGCAGGAGACAGCGCGCGAGGCGTGGGAGGAGATGCGCCCCAACTCGCCCAACTGGCAGGCTGGGGCGGGCGAGCTGCGGCTCTACCGGCTGGAGGGACGGAGCGGCCGCGAGCTGCACGGTCTGCTGCGCGCCCTCTGCGCGGCGGCAAGACCAGCTCCCACGGTCACACTCCGTGCCTGAACTCGTGGGGCGTGAGCGAGGGTACGCTCCACGTCTTCGTAGTTACGCTCCACGTTCCATGTCTCTTTCAGTTACGCTCCACGACTTCACTCCTGCCCCAGCAGCTTCCCGATGTTGATGTTGTAGACCTTCTTGCCGCGTTCGCTCTCGGTATCGCTCGCGCGGTAGATCAGCCCCACCGCCGCGCCGAAGGCCAGGTGCCGGATCACGTTCTGCCAGGGGGCGATCCCCTCCTGCGAGAGGCCCACGTAGGCAGGAGGTAGGCGGATCTCGGGGGAGAGGCGGTTGAGCAGGTGCAGCGCTCCGCCCCAGGTGAGGGTGACCGCCTCGAGCGCGCCGAAGGTCAGTCCCTGCTTCAGCGGACTCCCCGGCAGCCGGCCGTAGAGATAGCGCGCGTAGAAGCTCGCCAGCCCGATCCCCGCCGCGTAGTGCGCTCCCCACTCGACCACCGCTTCGAGGTCCGGATCCTCCGTGAGAGCGGCACGCAGGGGTCTCCTGGTGTCGATTTTGCGTCCGCCGAGGCGAGAATCGACCAGAGCTCCTGCATCGTAGACGAGGGTACCGATGACCCCTGCGAGCACCGCGCGCGGCCAGTTCACCGCGCGCGGTCTGAGAAGCTGCGCCGTCAGCAGACCGGCCGCGGTGGTGGAGGCCACGGAGACCAGGTCGGCCGCCGCTGCCGGCTGTTCGTCCTCCTCGAAGGCGCCTGCGCGCGCCGATTCGGCGTCCGGCATCGCCTCGGCGGCGAAGCCGCGCACCATGTCGGCCGCCTGCCGCATCCATTCGCTGGCGTACCCGAAGCGGTGCAGCCACCGCTCCACCCCGGTTCTCCCGTTGCTCCACTCCTCCATGACGCCTCCTTTACGTTGTGGTGTGATGCTCACGCGCTGCGCAATCCTCGTTCCCGCGGCCCGCCCGGCCGGAGAGAGAGGCGGCGACCTGCGGTAGCGCCGACAGCACACGGGCAAAGGAAGCAGAATCATGCACTTCGCGGACTGGATCGTCCTGGCGATCTACATCGCTGTCATCGTCGCGATCGGCGTCTGGGCCAATCGCCGGCAGACCGATACGGAGGCCTACTTCGTCGGAAACCGGAATCTGCCCTGGTGGGCGGCCGGAATCTCCATCATCGCGACCTCGTTCTCGGCCGCGTCGATCCTGGGCGTGCCCGGGCTCGCCTACACCGACAACCTGTGGTACTTCCAGTATTCGTTCGGTGACGTCCTGGCGGCGGTGCTGGTCGCCGCTCTCTTCATCCCCTTCTTCCACAAGGTCCGCGGCCTCACGACGGCGTACGAGTACCTCGAGGCGCGCTTCGACCTGAAGACCCGTCTGCTCGGCTCATCGCTCTTCAGCCTCACCGTCCTGCTGCGCGCCGGGACGCTCCTCTTCGGAGCCGCGCTGCTCTTCTCTGCCGTCGCGCCGACTGATTTCATCCCGGGACTCACCGGGGTGGAGGAGGCCGTGGTGATCTTCGGGATCATCGCGATCATCTACACGGTGCTCGGCGGGATCTCGGCGGTCGTCTGGACGGATGTGATCCAGTTCGCGATCATGAGCCTGGGAGTGGTCGCCTCCATGGCCGTGGTCGTCATGGGAACGCCGGGAGGCTGGGATGCCGCCTTCGCGGAGGCCGGAGAGCTCGGGAAGCTGACCATCTTCCACCTCGAGGAGCCCGTGGCTCGAACCGGCCTGCTGACGGCGATCTTCGGCTACGGGCTGCTGGCGCTCTCGCTCTTCGGCACCAATCAGCAGCCGGTGCAGCGGTACATGACTGTGAAGAACCCACGGGAAGCGCAGAGCGCGCTCCTCCTGGGGGTGAGCGCCGGCGTGATCGGCGTTCTCCTCTCGCTGCTGCTGGGCGTCTTCCTCTACATCTTCTACGCGCACCACCCGGCGGCGCTGCCGGAGGGGCTGAGCGCCGACCAGATCATGCCGCACTTCGTGAACACCCAGGTGCCGCCCATCATCACCGGAATGCTCGTGGCCGCGGTCTTTGCCGCCGCCATGTCGAGCCTCGACTCGGCGCTCAACTCGCTTTCCGCCGCGCTCACCGTCGATTTCCTCACCCGCTTCCGCTCGCGCGTCTCCGAAGCGCAGCGGCTGAGATTCGCGAAGATCGTCGTGGTCACCGCGGGCCTCCTCGGAATCGGGATCGGCATCTATTCGTCGCGGACCGAGGCGCCGCTGATCGACCTGATCCTCACCTTCATGGGCTATTTCGCGGGGGGCCTGCTCGGCCTCTTCCTGCTGGGGATGCTGACGAAGCGGGCGAATGGTACCGGCGCCTTCACGGGCGCGATCGTGGGTACGCTGATCGTGCTCATGGTGACGCAGAACGACATCCCGCTGCCGCGGCTGTACGAGTGGTTCGGATTCGGACCGATCCCGTTCATCTGGTCGACGGCCGTGGGACTCGTCATCACGCTCGTGGTCGGTTATCTGGTCTCGCTCCTCGGCCGTCCGAGCTCACCTGAACGTCTCGAGAGCACCACCGTGAGGTGGACGGTCTTATGAATCGTGGAGGCAGCATGCACCCTGGATCTCGCCGGCAGCTGCCGTGGAGGGTGGCGGCCCTGGCCGCCCTCGTGGGCGGAGCGGCCTGCGCGCCCGCTGCACCTCCCGCGGCGCCGACGCCGGTGCCGGGCGAGCCGGCGCTGCCGCCCGTGCCGCGGGTGACGGGAGCGCTGGCGATCGACGTGGTCTATCCGGCGGAGGGAGCGACGATCACCGCGCGCGACAGCAACTTCGTCCTCGGCAGCGTGGGGACGGGAGATGCCACGCTGACCATCAACGGCGCCCCCGTTCAGGTGGCGCCGAACGGCGCCTGGCTCGCCTTCCTCCCCGTCCCGCAGGATGGGCTCTACAGCCTGAATGCCACCGCGCGCGGAGAGACGGTAGAGGAGCGGCGGACGGTGCGGGT
>JBPCIT010000057.1:0-8920 GCA_051006015.1 Longimicrobiaceae bacterium | reverse complement strand
GCGGGGCGCCCACTGAACCGCCGCCTCACCGACTGGTGGACGCTGGACTTCCCCGCCTTCCGCGCCGAGGTGAAGAAGGCGCTCAAGCGGGAGATCCCGGTGCGCGAGCGCGACGAGTGGGAGGCGTGGCTCAGCGACCAGCGAGCCGAGCACGAAACGCTCACTCGCGAGATCATCGAGCGGGAGATGGAGTTGGACGAGCGGGTCTATGCGCTCTTCGATCTCACCGCGGAGGAGATCCGCGTCGTTGAGCAGAGCACGAAGTACGGGTACGGGGAGGTGTAGGGGCATCTGCGTGGTTCAGGGTGAGGGCGTGTAGGCCGTCCCGGGACCCGGGCGTTTGAGCTGAGCTTGGCGCTGGTGCCGGACACGCATCGTCCACACATCGTCGCCTACGACGAGGTAGAGGATGCGGTAATCCGCGAAGAGGGCGTTGCGCACATCGCGACCCCACGCTTTCCGCTCGGGTGCGTACGGGTGACGCTCGGCGAGGGTACGGAGGCCGGCGAGCGCGTCCTCGAACATCGCGTACCAGGAGTCGGGATAGCCGGGAGCTATCTCCCCCCTCTCTTCGAGTTTACGCAGGCGCGCCAGATGCTGTTCGACATCGTTCTCCAGGCGAGGCGCCAGGAGGACGGTGAAGCGTCTCAACGGGCGGAGACTCCGATGCCGAGACGCTCACGAAGGGCGGGGAGAACCTCTTCCATGGGTCGCCCCTCGCCGCGCTCCATCTCGGCACGGGCTTCATCGAGAGCGAGGAGTGTCTCGAGTTCTTCGAGGCGCTCACGCAGGGCCTGGTTTTCCTCCCGGAGGTGCCGCGCCTCCTCTGCTTCCCGCTCGTAGGCGCGGACATCCAGGAGAACGAGCTCGGGAATCCCGTTGATCGTGAGCACCTCCGGGCGCCCCGTCTTGCGCAGGTGCGCGTGGTGGCGCTTGTGGTTGCGCACGAAGTCGGTGATCGGATGGATGTCTTCGGAGCGAAACATAGGTGGATCGGGTTCTGGTTCACACTATTATCATACGATCCTATGATACCCCCGACTCCACCTCGTGACAACACCCCGAATCTCGCCTTCCAGCGGAGGAGATCCGCGTCGTCGAGCAGAGCACGAAGTACGGGTACGGGGAGGTGTAGGGAAGTCGAAGCTCCTACGGCAGCCTTCATCTCTTCTGGTGGTCGCTTCCGCGCGGAAGACAGTGTAGGTTCAGCAGTCGTTCTGGCGTTCTCCTAGCCCCAGCTGGCCCGGCTCCACCGGAAGACGTTCCGAAGAGGCTTCATCATGGCAAATTCGTCCAGGGATGACACGGAGCAAGCGGCAGATTCCTTGGCCGTTGCACTTGCTCGAATCGAGGAAGCTCACAGGAACGAAGAGCCTCTCCTTGATCTCTCCGGACTACGGCTGACGCAGCTGCCGGCGAGTATCGAGAAGCTGACGCAGCTGCAGAGCCTGTACCTCTCGGACAACCAGCTGACACAGCTGCCGGCGAGTATCGAGAAGCTGACGCAGCTGCAGCAGCTGGTCCTCTGGGGCAACCAGCTGACGCAGCTGCCGGCGAGTATCGAGAAGCTGACGCAGCTGCAGTACCTGAACCTCTCGGGCAACCAGCTGACGCAGCTGCCGGCGAGTATCGAGAAGCTGACGCAGCTGCAGCGCCTGAACCTCTCGGGCAACCAGCTGACGCAGCTGCCGGCGAGTATCGAGAAGCTGACGCAGCTGCAGCACCTGGACCTCTCGGGCAACCAGCTGACGCAGCTGCCGGAGTCGCTGCGAAGTCTCGACTCCCTGACGGAGTTGTACCTGCATGGCAACGAGGCCCTCGGCCTGCCGCAGGAGGTGCTGGGCCCCAACCAGTATGATGTTATCGTCAAGCACGCAACAGCAGCAAAGCCCGCGGAGATTCTCGACTACTACTTCCGGATCCGGGGAGCCAAGCGCCCGCTGAACGAAGCCAAGCTCATCCTTGTGGGCCGTGGCAAGGTCGGTAAGACGTCGCTCGTCAACCGGCTGGTACACGACCACTTCGACCCCGAGGAGAAGAAGACGGAGGGAATCCGCATCGCGGAATGGAAGCTCCGGCTGCACGGAAGCGAGGACGTGCGACTGAACGTCTGGGATTTCGGCGGGCAGGAGATCATGCACGCCACCCACCAGTTCTTTCTCACCCAGCGCAGCCTCTACCTCCTGGTGGTGAATGGACGCGAGGGCGGCGAGGACGCGGATGCCGAGTACTGGCTCAAGCTCATCGAGAGCTTCGGTGGGGACTCGCCTGTGATCGTGGTGCTCAACAAGATCAAGGAGCATCCCTTCGACCTGAATCGCCGGGCGCTGCAGCAGAAGTATCCGGTCCGAGACTTCGTGGAGACTGACTGCGCGGAAGGCGTCGGACTCGAGAAGCTCCGCACGGTCGTCGAGCGGGAAACCGACCGCCTGGACCACCTGCGGGATGCGTTTCCAGCAAGCTGGTTTACCATCAAGGACCAGCTTGCGGGCATGCAGAAGAACTACGTGAACTTCGACGAGTACCGCCAGTTCTGTGAACGGCACGGGGAGACGGATGCCGTCGCCCAGGAGGCGCTCGCCCGCTATCTGCACCACCTCGGTATCATCCTGAACTACGCCGATGATCCCCGCCTGCAGGATACCCACGTGCTGAACCCGCACTGGGTCACGAACGGCATCTACAGGATCCTCAACTCCGAGAAGCTGGCAAGACAGAAGGGGGAGATCAGGCTGCGGGATCTCGCCGAGATCCTGGACCCCGGCGAGTATCCTGCTGGGATGCGACGCTTCATCTTCGACCTGATGAAGAAGTTCGACCTCTGCTTCAGCTTCCCGGACGACGACACACATTACCTGATTCCCGAGCTGCTCGATAAGCAGGAGCCCGCGGAGGCGGCGGAGTTCACACCGGAAGGCTGCCTGAACTTCCAGTACCACTACCCGGTTCTGCCGGAGGGTCTGCTGCCGCGCTTCATCGTTCGCACCCATGTGTTGAGCGAGGGGCTGCCGCGCTGGCGCACCGGCGCGGTCCTGGAGTTCGAAGAAAACCGCGCGCTCGTGAAGGCAGATGTGCAGGCCAGGAAGGTGTTCATCTCCGTTGCCGGTCCCTTGGCCGGCCGGCGCCGCCTGCTGGCGGTCATCCGCTCTGACCTCGAGCGCATCCACCGCGACATCCGCAACCTGCAGCCGCAGGAGATGATTCCCCTGCCGGATCATCCGGAGGTGGTCGTCCCGTATCAGAAGCTGCAGGTGATGGAGCAGCAGAATGTGAGGGAGTTCCCGGAGGTCGTCGGCAATCAGGTCGTCACCGTCGATGTGAACGAGCTCCTCACCGGCGTGGACCTGGAAGGAACCCGCAGGAGGGAGAGGATCCCGGACGAGCGGCGGCAGGGAGTCCGGCTGTTCTACAGCTACTCCCACAAGGACGAGCCCCTGCGCGACCAGCTCGAGACCCACCTGAAGCTGATGCAGCGCCAGGGGCTGATCGATGCCTGGCACGACCGCAAGATCCCCGCGGGCGGCGAGTGGGGGCAGCAGATCGACGTCAACCTCGAGCGCGCCGACATCATCCTGCTGCTGGTCAGCGCGGACTTCATCGCCTCGGACTACTGCTACGACAGGGAGATGACGCGGGCGCTGGAGCGCCACGAGAACGGCGAAGCCGTTGTGATCCCCGTCATCGTACGGGACGTCAACTGGAAGAACGCGCCCTTCGCGAAGCTGCAGGCGCTGCCGAAGGACGGGTTGGCTGTGGAGCTCTGGCCGAATCGGGACACCGCGTGGCGCAACGTCTCGGAAGGGATCGAGAAGGTGGCGGAGGAGCTTCGACGGAGCTCGGGACGCGCGGGCTGATACCGGATCCGACGATGGGTTGTGGATCGGCGTCGACCGTGGGAGCCGCCATTCTGCAGGTAGCGGTGCACGGCGTCGGGGGTGACGGTACCATAATGATGCTCGCCGGCCTCGCGCGCCTGGGCAGCGACGTAGCGGTAGACGTCGACGGCGTGGTGCTGTACGGCTCGGTGCGCTGCTCAAGCTTTCCCGACTCCATGCGGACCTCGCGCGATGACCGCTCCCGCTCCCCATCCCCGACCCTTCACCCGCCAGGCGCGGCACTGGATCGCCAGCGACCTGGGCGTGGGGTGAGAGCTGAACCGCCGCCTCACCAAGTGGTGGACGCTGGACTTCCCCGCCTCCCGCGCCGAGGTGAAAAAGGCGCTCCGGCCCGAGATCCCCCTGCGCGAGTGTCTACCTCAGCTACAGCCACGAAGGCATGGTGTGTACGGTTCGCTGAGCGCCGGCCTTTGTGATCCTGGGGTCGGAAGCTAGCAGGTCGGGCATCCAGGATACTCACATCAACGCGACGAACTGCCATGGTCAGCAGCAGCGCCACCACTCCCGAGCAGTACCTGTCCGAGCTTCCGGAGGAGCGACGCGCGGTGGTCGCCGCGGTGCGCGACACCATCCTGCGCAACCTGCCGGGGGGATACCGCGAGTCGATGAGCTGGGGGATGCTCAGCTATGAGATCCCGCTGGAGCGCTACCCGACCACCTACAACAAGCAGCCGCTCGGCTACGCCGCTCTGGCGGCGCAGAAGAACGGCTATTCGCTGTACCTGACCTGCGTGTACAGCGACGCGGAGCAGGAGAGGCGGCTGCGCGAGGGCTTCGCTGCGGCGGGCAAGAAGCTGAACATGGGCAAGTCGTGCGTGCGCTTCAAGCGGCTCGACGACCTGCCGCTGGAGCTGATCGGCGAGCTCATCGCCAGCACGCCACCCGACCAGTTCATCGCCCGGTACGAGGCGAGCCGTGGCGCGAAGAGCTGATGCGCCGCCGCTCGCGGGGATGGGCGTCGTACGCCCGCCAGCGGTTGGTGGTCAGCAGGACTGGACGCTCTCCTCGCTACATCCCTCACGCGATCCCGATGGGTCGCTGAACGACTACGGCTTCGGAAATCGAGACTACTGCTGCACACCTGCCCGATGCTCGTGGAGTGTGGCATCCCGGTAACGGAAACTTCCCCTCGTGACGGGGGGTACGCCGCTTCTGCAGAACCGGTGCGGGGCTGCCATCCCGGCGCTCCGCGAAATGAGCCACTGCAGGAGATCCGGATCATGAAACGAATCGTCTTTGGGCTCCTTGCCGCCGCGGCGCTCTGGCCGGCGGCGCTCTCCGCGCAGTACGTCTCGAACGCGCGTGGTCCCTGGTTCGACCGCCTCACCCTCGAGCCGTACGCGGGGCTCTACATCGACAACGCGGGCAGCACGGGCGCGGGCCTCGACCAGTCCGGCTGGCTCGGCGGGGTGCGCCCGGGCATGGCGATCACCGACCGGGTGCGGCTGCTGGGCGACCTGGGCTACTCGCGGGTGAATGAGGTGGCGCGCATCGGCACGGGGGAGAACTCGGCGGTGATCGGCTCGGAGAACTGGCTGGCCACCGGCGGTCTCGAGCTGGACGTGGTGCCTGGCGAGACGGCTGGGTCGCTGGGGCTGCAGTACGGCGCCGCCTGGCGCTCGGAGTCGCTGCGCGAGGTGATGGGCTCACCCAGCCCGGACGGCGTCGAGAGCGGCTGGACGCGCTCGGCGGTGATCGTGCCGAGCTTCTCGATCCGCCACCGCATCGCGCCGCGCGCGGACCTGCGGCTGGGGGTGCAGGACTACATCTTCTTCGACAACGATCCGCTGAGCCACAACTTCGCGCTCACCGCCGGGATCTCGCTGCGGTAGCGGCGCTGCGCCGGCAGGCTCGATCCGACTCGACCCCCTTCGGGCACGGCGGCCCGAAGGGGGTTTTGTATCCACGAGGCTAGAAGGCGACGTTGAGACCCACACCCACAGTGGCGTAGGAGACCCGCCCATCGCTCCGGCCGGGCAGCGGCGCGGCGTAGGTGCGCAGGCTGATCCCCGGAGTGAGCCGGACGCGCGGCGCGAGGACGACGGCGAGGCCGCCACCCAGCTCCCAGCCGATCTCGCTCGACCCCTCCGCCGGGGAGAGACCTCGCACCTCCAGGTCGTGGAAGAGCAGCCCGGTCCCGAGCCAGGGCATGACCCGCGTGCCGAGCCAGGGATACGCCGCCGTCAGCCCCACCGCGAATCCGGAGTCGATCGCCCTCGCGTCGGCGGCGCCTTCCATCTCGAACTCCGTGCGGCTGTATCCGCCGTAGAGTCCGTAGTTGGTCATGAGCTGAACCGTGAGGGTGGCGCCGAAGCCGACGCCGGAGTTCGCCAGCCGGTCCAGGTCGCCGCTGGGGAAGGCGACGCCGACCCGCCCCTCGACCGCGAAGGGGACCGGCGACTGGGCAGCCGCGGCAGCGGGCGCGGCCAGCGCCGCACAGCTCAGCAGGATTCCGCACACGAGCTTCTTCATCGCCTCTCCTATCGGATTCCCACCAGCCGGATACCTACAACAGTCCGATGTCCGGCATCGAGAGCACCCCCGGGTGCCCGAGCAGCCCCGCCCGCCGCGCCTCGCGCAGCAGTGGCTCGGCCGCGTCCAGCAGCGAGGTGGCGAGTACCGAGGCCGCGGCGGGCTCGCTGCTCTCGGGCCGCATCCCCAGCAGGCGCTTGAGGAAGGGCTTCTCCTCGGCGTAGACCTTGAGGTGGACGTCGGCGTCGGGTGCGATGCCGGCGACCTCGCGGGCGAGCCGCAGCGCGGTGCTCATGCCCCCCAGCTCGTCCACCAGACCGAGACGCCTGGCGTCCGTGCCGCTCCAGATCCGGCCCCGCGCGATCTCGTGCACCTGCTCGCGCGTCATCCCCCGACCCTCGGCGACCCTGGCGGTGAAGTCCTCGTAGATGCGGTCGAGCGCGTCCTGCAGCCGCTGCCACTCCTCGGGCGAGTAGTCGCGCAGCGACGTCCACATGGTGGCGTGGCCCCCCTCCTCGACCTCATCGAAGGTGATCCCCAGCTTCTCCCACAGCTCGCGGGTGAGCATCTTGCCGCTGAGCACGCCGATCGAACCGGTGATGGTCGAGGGCTGCGCCACGATGCGATCCGCCGACATCGCCACGAAGTAGCCGCCCGACCCCGCCACGTTGCCCATCGAGACGATCACCGGCTTGCCCGCCTGGCGCGCGCGTACCGTCTCCCGCCAGATGGTGTCCGAGGCGACATACGAGCCGCCGGGGCTGTCCACCCGGAAGAGGATCGCGCGCACCGACCTGTCGGCGATCGCCTTGCGGAACGCCGCGCTGACGCTCCTCGCGCCCATGGTCGTGCCTCGCGTGAGCGGGCTGAACTTGCTCTCGCCCCGCGCCACGCCGCCGACGCCATAGATCAGCGCGATGGTCTCGCCCTGGGCGTACGGACGGCCGGCGCGCTTGAGATAAGTGTCAAGGTAGAGGAAGCTGGCACCCGGGAAGCGTGCCTTGAGGTGGTCGTAGAGCTCGTCACGGTAGACAAGGCCGTCCACCAGCCGCGCCTCGACCGCCTCCGCGCCGTAGAAGGGGCCGCGGCCGATCGTCTCCCGCGCCCAGGCGGGCGTCATTCCCCGGGCTCGGGCGACGCCCTCGACGATATGGGTGAAGAGCGATTCGATCACCGCTTCGAGCGCCTCGCGGTGCGGCTCGGTGAGCTCCTCCTCGGTGAAGAGGTTGAGCGCGTTCTTGTACTCGTAGCGATGGTCCATCCGCGGCGTCACGCCGAGCTTGTCGAGCATCCGCCGCGCGAAGGGCGCCGGCGCGAGCAGGCCGGTCAGGCTGACGTCCCCCGAGGGCTGCAGGTAGATCTCGTCGAAGGCGGTCGCCAGATAGTAACCGGCGTGCCCCGGCGTCCCCTCGCCGAAGGTCTCCGAGAAGACGACCGCGGGTTTGCCGCTGCGCCGGAAGAGGCGCACCGCCTCGCGCACCTCCTCGACCTGCGCCAGCCCCATCGCGCCCGCGCCGATGCGCGCGATCAGCGCCACCACCCGCTCGTCATTCGCCGCGCGGTGCAGCGCCTCGACCACGTCGCGCACCAGCAGCTGCCGGCGCGCCAGCAGCGCGGCCGCCGGATCCTCGGGGAGGTGCTCGATCAAACCCTCCTCGAGGTCCAGCTCGAGAATCGTCCGCCGCGGGACGCGCAGCGACCTTGCGGCGCGCACCGGGGCGCCGAGCGCGCGCCGCGCCAGGGAACCGACTCCTCCATTCACCGTCATCTCTCCTCTCCTTCACCTTATGCGGATGTTTCCAGCGCTTTGCATTCGGTCGAGACGTTCGCAAGATTCGGTCGCAGAGTCGCGGGCGCGGCGCGAACTCATCGCCTGCAGCGTCACCCGCGCTCGCAAATTGCGGGGGAGTCATACCGGCCTTCGTCGCCTCGAAACACTGCAGCGGCCTCAGCAGTGATCCATACCATCAACAGGAGGAAGAGATGCCCGACACCGTGACCGTGACCGACAACCGGACCGGCAAGAGCTACGAGGCCCCGGTCAGCTACGGCACCTACCCGGATTATGGCGCCGCCATCCCCGGGATCGATCTGCGCCAGGTGAAGGCTTCCGAGGACGACTTCGGGCTGCTCAGCTACGATCCGGCCTTCATGAACACCGCCTCATGCAAGAGCGCCATCACCTTCATCGACGGTGACCAGGGCATCCTGCGCTACCGTGGCTACCCGATCCAGGAGCTGGCCGAGAACAGCACCTATCTGGAATCCTCGTACCTTACCTTCTTCGGCGAGCTGCCCACGCAGGAGCAGCTCGACGGCTGGACGCACGAGATCATGCACCACACCTACGTGCATGAGAGCATCAAGAAGTTCATGGACGGCTTCCACTACGACGCGCACCCGATGGGGATGCTGGTGAGCACCGTCGCCGCGCTTTCGACCTTCTATCCCGAGGCGCGCAACATCTCCGACCCCGAGATCCGGCACAAGCAGATCATCCGGCTGATCGCCAAGCTGCCGACCCTCGCCGCCTTCGCCTACCGGCACAGCCA
>JBPCIT010000056.1:0-8442 GCA_051006015.1 Longimicrobiaceae bacterium | reverse complement strand
GGTGCGCGCGGTGTTCACCGACGTCCCGGATCTCGAGGCGAAGCTCACCGAGCTCCACCTGGGGGTGGACACCGCGCTCTTCGAGCCGATCCCGCGCGCCATACGCCCGGAGAACATCGCCGGTCTGCTGCAGTCGATCTCCGCCATGCCGCGGGGAAAGACGGCCGAGCAGACGCGCGCGTTACGCGAGAGTCTCTCCGGCGACCTCACGCAGGCGGAGCTGCGCGAGCGACTCTCCAGGGCCTCCGAGTACGACGCGAAGCGCCCGGATGCCGATCTGGAGGCGAAGCTGGCAGCCGTGGAGTGGGAGCGGGAGGAGACGCTGCTCTTCGTCGGCCGGCTGATCGCCGCCAAGGGGGTGCAATCCATTCTCGCCGCGCTGCCGCTGATCCTGGCGCGGCGGCCGGAGCTGCGACTGCTGGTGGTGGGCCACGGACCGCTGCGCGAGCCGATGGAGGCGTTCCTCTGGGCGCTCGAGCACGGGGAGAGAACGCTGGCGGAGAAGATCGTCGGCTGGGGACGAACGCTCGCGGGGGGCGCGGAGGGAGAAGAGGAGGCGGAGTTGACGCGGGTGCGCCGCTTCTTCGACGCGCTCGAGCAACGCGGCGAACTGGACGCCTACTTCGATGCGGCGCGCCGCCACCTCCGCGCCGAGCGGGTGATCTTTACCGGCTACCTGGAGCATCCGCAGCTCCGCTATCTCTTCCCCTGCTGCGAGGTGGCGGTCTTCCCCTCCGTCGTGCGGGAGGCGGGACCGCTCGTCTTCCTGGAGGCGATGGCCTCCGGGAGCTTTCCGCTGGGAACCTACTTCGGGGGGATGGCGGCGAGCATCGATGCCGCGGCAGCGGTGCTTCCCGAGGAGGATGTCCGGTGGATGAAGCTCAGCCCTGAGCCGGAGCGCACCGCCGCCGACATCGCCGCGCACGTCCCCGCCGCTCTCGAGCTCGCCGGCCGGAACCAGCAGACCCTCGCCCGCCTGGCGCGCGAGCGCTACGACTGGCAGAGCGTCTCGCGCAAGCTCGCCGCCGAGCTGCGCGCCCTCGGCGGATGAGCCGCAGCGAACCCGCCGCTCCGCATCCCGCAGCAGCTAACCCGCCCGACTACGCCGCTGCCGCTGCGGCTCCCCGGCGCTGCCGCAACTGCGGGGAGACGCTCACCGGCCGTTACTGTGCGCGCTGCGGCCAGCGCGCCACCGAGGTGACGGCCTCGCTGCGGGCGCTCGCGCGGGATTTCGCGGACGAGTATCTGAATGTCGACTCGAAGATCCTCAAGAGCATCCTCGCACTCCTCCTCCGCCCCGGCTATCTGACGCGCGAGTACCTGCAGGGGCGCCGGGTGCGTTATGTTCGGCCCCTGCGCCTCTACTTCGTGGCGAGCGTTCTCTTCTTTCTGACTCTCTCCTTCGTCCAGCCGCTGAGTGACGTCTTCGAGGATGATCCGGAGCAACCGATGAGCGTCGAGGAGGCGATCCGGATGCTGAGCGAGGACCAGGCGCCCACGGCATCACCAGAGGTGGCTCCCCCAACCGAGGCCGGCGAGGAGCCGGCGATGCAGGCGCCCGTTCCGCCCCAGGTCGTCCGGGTGGGACCCTGGGAGGTGGACGTGACCGGACGAATGGAACGGATCCGGCGGATGTCACCCGCTGCTCTCCTCGCCGCCTTCTCCGATGGCTTCGAGCGCTACCTGCCCCGGCTGATGTTCGTGCTGCTGCCCCTCTTCGCGCTGCTGCTCAAGCTGCTCTACCTGCGGCAGCGCCGCTTCTACGCCGAGCACTTCATCTTCGCGCTGCACTTCCACGCCTTCATCTTCGGCAGCTTCGCCCTGCTCCTGCTGCTCCCCAGCGAGCCGTGGACACCCCTGATCGTGCTCTGGATGCACCTCTACCTCTGGGTGGCGATCAAGTACGTCTATCGGCAGTCATGGCTGATGACGAGCGCGAAGTTCGTCCTGCTCTTCAGCTCATACTCCCTGGCGCTCGCCACCGCGTTCACCACCGCCGTGCTGCTCATCCTGCTGCTGGTGTAGCGATGCCGATGATCTGAATCCTACCGGCGCGGCCCCACCCGCCAGCGCGCGGTTGCCCGCGCCACCACGTCACCCGCCTCGTCCTGAATCGTGGCGTGGATCTCGTAGTCGCGCTCCTCGTTCGACTCCGGCACCGAGCAGGCGCACTCCGCCGTCAGCAGCCCGCGCGCCTTCTTCAGATACTCGATCGAGATTCCCGTCAGGATCGAGCGTGCGTCCTCCGGCAGTGCCGCGGCGAAGGCGAGTCCGCTGGTCACCTCCGCCAGATTCACCAGCGCGATGGCGTGGATCGAGTTCAGGTGGTTGCGCACCCGCTTCCTGTCGCGCATCTGCACCTTGGCGTAGGCGGGGGCGAGTTCTACCACCCGCGGCTGGATGGTGCCGGTGTACGGCGCCATCCGCCCGACGAGCCTGCTGAAGAGCAGCCTGCCGCCCGGCAGCGCGCTCAGCCGCCGCCAGCGCGAGAGCAGGATGCGTCCAGGAGAGGAGGGGGTGGTCATGGGTTGCTCCATCTGGAGGAGTCAGGGCTTTCAGGATCGAGAGCAGAAACGATATCCTTCCCTCCGCTTTTCACAAGAGCGGAACGTCGGCGTCGCGCTGTTACCCCGAGCCTGGAGGCAAGCGAGTGAACAAGATCATCTCTCCATCAGTCGTGCTGCTGAGCCTTGCCCTCATGGCCTGCGCCCCCGCGGCGCCTGTGCAGAGCATCCCCACCCCTGATCCTACCGCCGAGGTCGTGGCGGCGCTCGAGGCCTCCACCGAGGCGTGGAACGCCGGGGAGCTGGAGGGCTTCCTCGATCCGTATCTGGACTCGCCCGGCACCACCTTCGTCGGCGGCTCGGGGCTGCTGCGGGGAAAAGGCGCGATCCGGGAGAGCTACCGTCGCAGCTACTGGCGGGCGGGGACGCCCGAGGACCGTCTCAGCTTCGAGGAGATCGAGGTGCGGCCGCTCGGTCCGGAGCACGCCCTGGCCGTGGGGCGCTATCTGGTCGCCAGCCGCACCACCGGCGAGCAGACCGCCACCGGCCTCTTCTCCCTGGTGCTGGTGCGTACGCCCGGAGGCTGGAAGATCCTCCACGACCACTCGTCGTAGGTCTCCCCGCACCATCCCGCTACCCGCGCACACCGCGAGCAGGCAACGGCTGCTCGCGGCCTCCGCCCCGCGCCTGGTCGTTTGCCCTGGTTTGCTGGACCGCCGCTGGCTATCTTGGGTATTACCTGGGGTCAGGATCACACGTCTCCTCAGGGAAAGCTTTCGATGACTCGCTCTCTGATCTCTTCACGCGAAATGATGCTCGTTCGCACGCTCGCCGCGCTTCTCCTGGTCTTCGGAGTGGGGGGGCAGGCGCTCGCCCAGGCTCCGCAGGCGGAGGCACCGACGGAAACGCAGGCGGGAGAGGCGCTCGTCTACCGTATTCCGGTGACAGGGGTGATCGAGATGGGGCTGGCGCCCTTCATCGAGCGCTCGCTGCGTGAGGCCGCCGCGTCCGGCGCGCAGGCGGCGATCCTCGACATCGACACCCCGGGAGGCCGGGTGGATGCGGCGGAGCGCATCGTGGACGCCGTCGGCGACGCGGGCATTCCCGTGTATGCCTTCGTGAACCGCCGCGCCTTCTCGGCCGGCGCGCTGATCGCGCTCTCGACCAACCGCATCTACATGCGTCCCGGCTCCACGATGGGAGCCGCGACGCCGGTGACGGGAGAGGGACAGAAGGCGCCGGAGAAGATCGTCAGCGCCATGCGCAGCGAGTTCCGCGCGCTCGCCGAGGAGCGGGGGCTGGACCCGCGAGTGGCGGAGGCGATGGTGGACGAGGACATCGAGATCGCCGGCGTGGTCGAGAAGGGGAGGCTGCTCACCCTCAGCACTGGGGAGGCGGTCAACCTCGGCTACGCGGCGGAGATCGAGAGCTGGGATGCGCTCCTCGCCGAGCTGGGCGCGGCGCAGGCGACGGTGGTCGAGAGCCGCACCAACTGGGCGGAGCGGCTGGTGCGCTTCTTCACCAACCCGATCGTCGCCCCCTTCCTGCTCTCCATCGGCTTCCTGGGGCTGATGATCGAGATCAAGACGCCCGGCATGGGCCTGCCCGGGCTGGCCGGCGCGACCTCGCTCGGCCTCTTCTTCGGCAGCCACCTGATCATCGGGCTCGCGGGGTGGGAGGTGCTGATGCTGCTCGCCGGCGGCATCCTGCTGCTGCTCGCCGAGGCCTTCGTCTTCCCTGGCTTCGGCGTGGCGGGCATTCTCGGCGTGCTGGCGGTCCTGGCGAGCATCTTTCTCTCCCTGATCGGCAGCATGCCCACCTCAGGAGACATCATGATCGCGCTGAATGTGATCGCGGCCTCGCTGGTGATCGTCGGGGTCGTGGGATGGCAGCTCATGCGCCACCTTCCCAAGGACCGCCGCGCCAGGCGTATCATGCTCGAGACCTCGACGAGTCGCGAGGCCGGCTACATCTCCGGTGATATGCGTGACGAGCTGGTGGGAACCGAGGGCGTAGCGGTCACCGACCTGCGTCCCGCGGGCACCGGACAGTTCGGCGAGGAGCTGGTGGACGTGGTCTCCGAGGGTGGCTGGGTGGTAGCCGGCACCCCGATCCGCGTCCTGCGAGCGGATGGTTACCGGCAGGTCGTACGACCCGTCGTCGCCCGGTCGGCGTAACCGCGCCCCGGGCTTTTTTCCCAGGCAGTCTTTTCCTTCAACGAAGGCACCATCATGGACGAGCTGGTGTTTGGCGGTACGCTCTTCATCATCTTCATTGCGGTCGTATTCCTCATCATCATTGCGAGCTTCGTCCCGATCCGCCTCTGGATCGAGGCGATGGCGGCGGGAGTGCGGATCGGTCTGGGTACGCTGATCGGGATGCGGTTGCGCAAGGTCAACCCGGCCGGCGTGGTCCGTCCGCTGATCAACGCCACCAAGGCGGGGCTGGCGCTGCGCGTCGACGACCTCGAGGCCCACTACCTGGCCGGCGGCAACGTGAACCGGGTGGTGACGGCGCTGATCTCGGCGGACAAGGCGGGAATCGAGCTCCCCTTCCAGCGCGCCGCGGCGATCGACCTGGCGGGACGCGATGTGCTCGAGGCGGTGCAGGTCTCGGTGAATCCCAAGGTGATCAACACCCCGCGCGTGGCGGCGATGGCGAAGGACGGCATCCAGCTGATCGCAATCGCGCGTGTCACGGTGCGGGCCAACATCAACCGGCTGGTCGGCGGCGCGGGGGAGGAGACGATCCTGGCGCGCGTGGGCGAGGGGATCGTCTCGACCATCGGCTCAAGCATCAGCCACAAGGCGGTACTCGAGAACCCCGACAGCATCTCGAAGGCGGTCCTCAGCCGCGGCCTGGACGCGGGCACCGCGTACGAGATCCTCTCGATCGACATCGCCGACGTGGACGTGGGCAAGAACATCGGCGCCGAGCTGCAGACCGACCAGGCGGAGGCCGACAAGCGAATCGCGCAGGCACGCGCCGAGGAGCGGCGCGCGATGGCGGTCGCCGCGGAGCAGGAGATGATCGCCCGCGTCCAGGAGATGCGCGCCAAGGTGGTCGAGGCGGAGGCCCTGGTTCCACAGGCAATGGCCGATGCCTTCCGCAGCGGCAATATGGGGATCATGGACTACGCGCGCTACCGCAACCTGCAGAGCGACACGCAGATGCGCGAGTCCATCGCCCGCCCCGCAGACGGCGCGCATGGCAACTCGGAGGGGTGAGGGATGGAAGGTGATTGGGTAACCCTGCTGCTCTTCGTCTTCTTCTTTTTCATCCTGCCGATCCTGCAGCAGGTCTTCCGAAAGAGGCAGCCTCCACCTCCGACAACTCAGCTGCCGGAAGAAGAGGAGGAGTGGGAGCTTCCTCCGCACGGCCGGCGCGACACCCCCTCCCGCGTCCCTGCCCCCGAGCAGTGGTCGGAGGGATGGGAGGGGGAGTGGCCGGAGGAGGAGGAGACCGCTGCGGCCCGCGAGCGCAGTGCCTGGGAGGATCTGGGGCTGGACGACCTCTTCCGCGAACCGCGCACCCAGCCGCCGGAGCCGGTGACAGCGGCACCCGCCCCCATCCCAGTCCCATCCCGTCCGCTCCCGACGACGCCTCCACCGGAGCGGCTGCCTCCCGCGTCCCCCCCGCCTCCGCAGGTGGTCTCGATGGAGGCGCTGGTGGTGGACCGGGAGGCGGAGCACGTTCGCTTCCACGACCGCTACGTCGTACCCTCGCGTCCTCCGGCGGGTCGGATTCGCCATCCCCCCCTCGCGGCGCAGATCCACGACCCGAAAGAACTACGGCGCGCCATCATCCTGAACGAGGTACTCGGCCTGCCACGTGCGCTGCGGCCGCCGGAGGCGTAGGGTTCTAAGCGTGGAGCGTGAAAGACGGCGCTTTACGAGTCGCGTCACGAGTGCGCCCGCGTTCGCGTCGCCTTCCTGACGCGCGTAGGCAGAACCGCATCCTTTCATCTGGAGCTGGAGCTCATGCAATCCCGTCAAGGGAACGAGCAGCTCATCACACTGTGCCATCGGTGGGGCCGGCTTATAGAGGTCTGCGGGGCATACAAGGCTTTCCGGAACCGGGAAGTCCTGGTGGGTCCGGAGCGCTCCTGCCCCTCCGAACTCTTTGTTGCGCAAACCACGCACACACTTCTCGTCGTCTATTACTCCTTCATGTACAGCCTCTTCGACTCAAAGGGGGTGAACTTCGCGACTGCAACGGCGCCGCTACAGGGTGAGCTGTGCGCCGAGGCTTGGGAAGCCAGGGAGCGCGCAATGGCGCTATGGTCTGCAATCGAACGCCCGATGATGTTGATTCGGCACAAGGTTGGTTTTCACGGCGAGGACAAGCAGAGCGGGCTTGAGATGGGCTACGAGTAATATCGGCGAATCCACCCGTTCCATCCCGAACTCATCATGATTTACCTCAGTGCGTTCTTCCGGTTCGTACATCTACACTACGATGTGGGTGGGCCAATGGTGAATCGCCCCACGTTTGAATCCGCTTGTGACTTGCTTCAACACGCAAAGGAGATGGAGCGGGCCTGTGCTTCTGCTTTGGGAGTTGAACCAATCCTTCTCGTTGATGCGCTGGCCGATGTCATACGAGCAGGCCCCGGCACTCCGCCGCGTCGCAACTAGCCCGTGATCAATCCAGCCACCCAACCAGTGCATATGGGCGACAAAGGGCGGCCGGCGCTTTCTGACGCCGAGAGTCCGCGCCACTCCTCGCGCCTGGATTTTGAGCGAGCGGTGGCGGAGTTCATCGCCGGCTGGCCGCCGCATGCTCCTTCCCACGGCCCCAATGCTGGGGAGGGGAGAACAGCCTGTGCTGCCTTCCCTCTCCCCCAGAATTGGGGGAGAGGTGGCGAGCCCCAGCGAGCCGGAGAGGGGCCGCTCGTCCGCGATTCACCCGGAGTTCTTATCACCCTTCGATCTCGACGCGGAGCCGCAGCCGGGACGGCCCGATCGAAATGGTTGCGGCATCCTCCAGGGGAGCCGAGTCAGTGGTGAGCTCCACCCCGTTCAGCAAGGTCGGGTTCTTGGCGCCCGGTGCCGGCGCGATCCGCCAGCCGCCCTCGACGAGGTCGCGCGAGAGCAGGAACTGAGGATCCGCCGCGTAGACGTGATCCCCACCCGCGAAGGAGCGCAGCAGCCGCTGCCCGATGGCGGTATCGACCGCCACCGTGAGCCGGCCAGCGGTCTCGGTGGAGACGAGGACGACCTTGCCGAAGTGGACGAAGCCGCACGACTCGCACCTGCGCGACCCCGACTCGTTGCCTGAGAATCCGCACTGCGGGCACTTCCACGCCATCGTTCGGTTCAGGCGGCGCGGACGGTGAGCGGCAGCCTGGCGATCCCCTTCTCCTGGCGGCCCACCGCGATGACGTCGCCCTCGCGGAGCGGCCGAGCCGAGTCGATCGCCTCGCCGTTCACCAGCGTCTCGTTGGTGGTCCCCGGGCGCGGAATCACCTGCCAGGCTCCATCCGCTCCCCTTTCGAGCACGCACTGCTCCGTATCCCAGAAGGCGGAGTCCTCCCCGAACTGCCGGGTGATGTGCTTGCCGAGCGGCGTACGCACGCCGAGGCCCATGGAGTGGCCGGATTCCCCCACGAGCTGGATGCGCTCCGCGGTCAACGCTGCGCCGTCCGCCGCTGCAGGTACAGCAACCACGGGCTCGGCGGCGGGAGCCCCGCTCGCCTCCGCGGGAGCGGGGGTGGGAGGTGCGGAGGGTGGTGCGGGCGCAGCCACCTCTGCGCTCGGGGCTGCTGCTGCAGTGGCTCGTGAGCGGCCGGTGAGCACGTCCCTGACCTCCTCGGCGGTGGGACGCTCGGCAGGATTCGGGTTCAGGCAGCGGTGGATGATCTCGGCCACCTCGCCATTGCCCGCGGGCGCGGGCATCGTCCCGCCCAGCTCCGGCCGCGGCGCGGAGTACGCCAGCA
>JBPCIT010000055.1:0-11827 GCA_051006015.1 Longimicrobiaceae bacterium | reverse complement strand
AGCTGCGCCTTCAGCCGCCCCGGCTGCACCACCACCGCGAGCGTCGCTCCGGGGTTGACCCACTGCCCCTCCTGCAGCGGCAGCTCGCGGAGCACGCCCTCGGTGCCGGCCGTGACACGCATCGACTCGACGTACTGATGCTGGAAGGCGGTCAGGCCGCGCAGCCGGTCCACCTGCGACTGCTGCGCGGAGATCTGCGCCTTCATCGACTCGGAGAGGAAGCGGAGCCGCTGCTGCTCGATGTTCAGTCGCGTCGCCAGCTCCTCCGCCTGATCCCGCGCACGGCTCAGCTCCATGCCGGAGAGCAGCCCCCGCTCCGCCAGCTCCTCGTTCACCTTGATCTGGCGCTGCGCTTCGTTGTGCTGCGACCGTACGGTGGCGACGGCAGCCTCCTGCGTCAGGCGCTGGTTCTCGAGCGTGGCGCGCAGATTGGCGAAATCCGCCTCCGCGGCGGCGAGCTGCCGCTGCGCCTCCATCATCTGGAGCTGAACGTCGGGATTGCTCAGCTCGAGCAGCGGCGTGCTCGGGTTGACCTCGACGCCGGGCTGCACGAGGATGCGCTCGACACGGCCGGCGGTCACCGCGGAGATGAAGCGGATCTGCTCCGGGATCAGGGTCCCGGGTCCGCGGACCTGCCGCAGCATCGTGCCGCGCTTGACGGTGTCGGTCCAGATCGCCGCCCGGTCCACGGTCGGAGCCGCCGGCTCCAGCCGCGCGACGGCGACGGTGACGAGCACCAGCGCCGCCACCGCGATCGCGGCGTACACGTAACGGCTGCGCTTGCGCTTGGGTTGAATCGGGATATCCAAGGAGATCCTTTTCTCTGCTTCAGGTGATGAAGTGAACTCGAGCTACGCGCCGAACGAGGCCACCACGCGCTCCGGCTGCGGCTCATCGTCGCGGCGGTGCACCTCGACGACCAGCTCCTCGATGCGGCGCTCCAGCCGCGCGAGCCGCGCCTCGACGCTAATGAGCGCCCGGCTGGAAGTCTGCGGCGTCCACGCCCGTGCGACGGCGTCGATGATCGGCGGCACAGCGACGCGCGCCGTCAACCCGACGATCGGGATGAGCAACATCATCCCTCCCAAAATGATCGCGATGATCGCCGGCAGATCGATGCGCAGGAACTCCATGGAACACCTCTGAACCGTGGGATATTGGGGTACTCACGCTTGCGCCGCGCTCTCCAGCCGAGCACAGGCTGGGGCGGCGGATGGGCGGTAGTAAGGAAAGGTCCGTGCCAATTCGTCCTATCTCGTAATATGTTGCAGCGCCTGGGTTTATGCTGCTCGTCAGCTGCTGCGGATCGCCTTCCACTGTTCGGTTCCGGGATCTTTCTGTCCCAGAAGCGAACACCTCGCCGCGCCATTCCGACCGCATCCTCGAGGGCTGGAAAAACCTGTCTCCGAGGGGTTGACTGCGGTAGGTGGTTTCGTTATTATCCTTGTCCTTAATCGCGGGGTGGAGCAGCCTGGTAGCTCGTCGGGCTCATAACCCGAAGGTCGGGGGTTCGAATCCCCCCCCCGCTATTTGCCCGGCCAGCTGCTGGGCTCCGTGCCGGACCGCCGCCGCAGCCGGGCGGCTTTTTCTTGGCACGGTGGAGTTTCGCGGCCAGGTAGCTCAGTTGGTAGAGCACACGACTGAAAATCGTGGTGTCGGGGGTTCAATTCCCTCCCTGGCCACCTTGAACCGTAGGTCAGTAGCTCAATTGGTAGAGCACCGGTCTCCAAAACCGGCGGTTGGGGGTTCGAGTCCCTCCTGACCTGCTTGCTGTTCGCGGTGAGCCGCTATCGTCTAGGGGACTATGACGCCGCCCTCTCACGGCGGAAACCGGGGTTCGAATCCCCGTAGCGGTATGCAGCAGCCTGCTGGCGAAGGCGCAGGAGAGGTGATGCTCACGTAGCTCAGCCGGCAGAGCACTTCCTTGGTAAGGAAGAGGTCACGGGTTCGAGTCCCGTCGTGAGCTTGGGAGGAGTCGGCTCCCATCGTCTAACGGTTAGGACGCCACTCTTTCAAGGTGGAGACCGGGGTTCGATTCCCCGTGGGAGCGTTAGGGCGGCTGGGGAGTGCGCGGGGAACGGCAGCTAGTGTGCGGGCATAGCTCAGTTGGTAGAGCGCAACCTTGCCAAGGTTGAGGTCGCCGGTTCGAGCCCGGTTGCCCGCTCTGAGGGAGGCGGAGAGTGCTCCGCTGGTTCGGGGCCGTAGCTCAGTCGGTTAGAGTGCCGGACTGTCACTCCGGAGGTCGCGGGTTCGAGTCCCGTCGGCCCCGCTGTTGAAGAAGGTTTGACAACTTGGGTTGGGGGTGCGGTGGTAAGGGATGGCGGGGCGTTCGTGCCTCGATCTCCATACCTCGCACTGCTGTATCGGGGCCGTAGCTCAGTTGGGAGAGCGCTTGAATGGCATTCAAGAGGTCAGGGGTTCGATTCCCCTCGGCTCCACTCGCACTTTGGGATGGATCGGGCGCCCGTAGCTCAGCTGGATAGAGCATCTGACTTCGGATCAGAGGGTCGGGAGTTCGAATCTCTCCGGGCGCACCTGTAGAGGGTGGGGTGCCAGAGCGGTCAAATGGAGCAGACTGTAAATCTGCCGGCTCATGCCTACGTAGGTTCGAATCCTACCCCCACCACTGGTGAGCGAACGCTCGCCGCTCGGGCGGTTAGCTCAGTTGGTTAGAGCGCTACGTTGACATCGTAGAGGTCACAAGTTCGAGTCTTGTACCGCCCACTGGTGTTCATACTGGGGCCGTAGCTCAGATGGGAGAGCGCTGCAATCGCACTGCAGAGGTCAGGGGTTCGATTCCCCTCGGCTCCACTGGAGGCTGCCACCGTAGCTCAGGGGTAGAGCACTCGATTCGTAATCGAGCGGTCGTCGGTTCAAATCCGACCGGTGGCTCTGGTGGATCTCCGGTCGTCTGATTACATTGGTCGAGCGATGCGGGAGCAGCTCGGTGGCCGCGCTGCTCGGTACGATGTCCAGTTCGTTGCGGGAGTAGCTCAGTTGGTAGAGCATCAGCTTCCCAAGCTGAGGGTCGCGGGTTCGAGCCCCGTCTCCCGCTCTTGAAAAAATCTCCGTGCCCGTGGAGAAATAGACCCTGGAAAAGGGAACGGGCCGCGGTGTAAAGTCCGCGTTATTGCCCCTTGGTGTAACTGGCAACACGCCTGACTCTGGATCAGGAAAGTCCAGGTTCGCGCCCTGGAGGGGCAACTTCGGAGAGGTGGGTGAGTGGCTAAAACCAACGGTTTGCTAAACCGTCGTGCCCAAAAGGCACACGAGGGTTCGAATCCCTCCCTCTCCGCTCTCACTGGTCGTCATTCTATGGGGTGACACTGGACGGGTGTCCGAGCGGCTTAAGGAGCACGATTGGAAATCGTGTGGGGCCAAAAACCCTCGTGGGTTCGAATCCCACCCCGTCCGCTCATTGGCTATTCGGCTTCAGGTAGTATCCGGGTTTCGGGACGTGGCTCAGCCCGGTAGAGCACTCGCTTCGGGAGCGAGGGGTCGCCGGTTCAAATCCGGCCGTCCCGACTGAAGGGTCTTCGGACCCGAGCAGTTGATGTAGGGAGGCGTAGTCCTAACTGGTAAGGCACCGCACTCGAAATGCGGCGCGGGCAACCGCATGGGGGTTCGAGTCCCTCCGCCTCCGCTCTTGCAGTACAACAACTTACGGCCTCGGCTCGCTTCGGCGGACCGAGGCCGTTTTGCGTATGGTACGCGGCCTGGTGCGATGCGCCCGTACGGCTTCTCCCGCTGATGGCATCTATCACTGCCGTACTAGATGCCGCCATCGCGCGGCGGGGGGAAGCGGGCACGCGGATCGAGAGATGCGCGGCTACGTGAGGGACCGCTGGTATGTGAATCCGGACGGGATGCGGGTCCGGCGCGGCTGCGGTACGGATCATCCCACCACCTCCATCTTTCCGCCGGGCGCGCTGACAGGTATTCTGGAGTCTCGGAGGCCTGCTCCGCACGGCGTCTCTGGAGGATACCTCGTGCCTCGCGGTTCGTCCGTCGGCGCTGGTGGTAGAGACGCCTGTCTGGCCCCGGTAACGCACCCTCAAGCTGGAACGGGGGAGGCCCCATGATCACGCCGTCGCACCGCATCACCTACGAGCTGGACGCTCAGGACCGCACCCGTACGACAGGTGCCGATTGGGATCGGTTCGCACTCGCGAACGGTGCGCCGGAGCTGGCTTCTCACCGCATCCGTCTTGAGCCCCTCTGGCGCTTCGTCACCGGAATCGAGGTGCAGCACCTGCTCAGGCTGCTCTTCGAGCGCGTACGTTCCCGTAACACGACGATCCGGCTGCCCTTCCGGTGTGATTCCCCATCGGCGCGCCGATTCATGGAGCTGACGGTTCGCCCGCTGCCGGCTCACGCCCTCACAGTCGAGAGTCGTCTGCTGCGCACCGAGACGCGCCAGTACGTCCCGCTGCTGGAGCGCTCGCCGCGGCTGCGCTATGGGTTCCTCACCATGTGCAGCTGGTGCAAGAGGATACGGCTGGTGAACGGAGAGTGGGCCGAGGTGGAGCGCGCCGTCGAAGTGATGGACCTCTTCACCTCAGCGGATCTACCGATGATCTCGCACGGCATCTGCCGGAGCTGCGCGGATCTCACCTTCAGCGTGGTGCAGCACCTGGAAGAGATAACGTCGTAGCGTCAGCTGCAGCTTCCCCTCAGGTGCCATGCCTTGGGGCGCACGAAGGCGCGGATTCCGGCCACGGAGAGCGTCACTCCGATGCCGGAGTGCTTCCGGCCTGTCCAGGGGAGGCGCGGACTCACACGGTCGCAGCAGTTCCAGTAGACGCTGCCGGCGTTCACCGGTGTGAGGATCGCCTCGGCCCGCGCGCGATCCGTCGTGTAGACGCCGGCGGTGAGCCCGTAGTCGGTATCGTTCATCCACTCGACGGCTTCCGTATCGTCGTTCACCACCTGGATGCCGATGATCGGGCCGAAGCTCTCCTCACGCATCACGCGCATGCCGTGATCGACCTCGCCGAACACCGTGGGCTCGAAGAAGTAGCCAGCTCCCTCGCGACGCCTTCCCCCGTACAGGATCTGCGCCCCCCGCTTCACCGCTTCGGCGACCTGTTCCTCCAGCACGGCGAGCTGCTCACGGCGCGCGAGCGGACCGATGTAGGTGTCCTCCTCGCACGGGTCACCCACCTTGAAGGTGCGCACCGCTGTGAGGAACGCCTCGACGAAGGTGTTGGCGACGTGGCGGTGCACGTAGATGCGCTCGACGGCGCAGCAGCTCTGGCCGGCGTTGTAGAAAGCGCCGTCCGCGAGCGACTCGGCGGCACTGCTTACCTCCACGTCGTCACAGACGTATACCGGATCCTTGCCCCCGAGCTCGAGCTGCACCGGAATCATCCGCCCCGCCACCGCCTCGGCGATGCGGCGCCCAGTTGAATGAGAGCCGGTGAAGAAGACACCGTCGATCTCCTGCTCTAGCAGCGCCGCGCCCACCGATCCGCCACCCATGAGCGGCACGAAGACGTCACCTGGGATACCCGCCTCATGCAGCAGCCCGGCGATGGCATACCCGGTGAGCGTCGCGTGCTCCGAGGGTTTGTAGAGCACAGCGTTACCCGTCAGCAGCGCCGGGATGAAGACGTTCGAGCCGACGAAGTAGGGATAGTTCCACGCCGAGATGTTGGCGATCACGCCGAGCGGCTCGTAGCGGATGCGCTCCTCCATCCCGTCGGCGCCCCCATTCCCTGGTTCGCGCAGCACCACCTCATCGGCGAGGGCGGTGGGGGTGTGCTCGAGAAAGAAATCCAGCCGCGCCTGCAGGGCCGAGATCTCATTACGCGACTGGCGGATCGGCTTGCCCATCTCGGAGGTGAGGATGCCGGCCAGCCGCTCCTGTTGCTCAGCAACGAGGCGGCCGAAGCGCCGCACCACCTCGAGGCGCTCATCGATCGGCGTCCGTGCCCATGCGGGTTGCGCCGCGCGTGCCGCCTCGGCTTTCTGCCGCACGGTGTCAGAGGTGTCCTCCTCCAGCTCGCGCACCACCTCCTCGGTAGCAGGATTGATGATCTTCAGCATGTTGGTCTACACGGATAGGTAGGTGGTGAAGAAGAGCATCAAGCGGTAGAGCAGCAGGACGACGAATACTCCGAGGCTCAGCGCCGCACCTTTGATCACCCGCAACCACCAGGCCCGTCCATACACACGGCGTGCGGCCACGGTGAAATACCCGCCGAGCGTGATCAGGAACGTCACCGTTGGCAGGGAGTCCTGATGGAGCTGGAGCAGGATAGCCGCTCTTCCGAAGCCGGTGGAGATCAGGAGGTAGAAAAGGACAGCAAGAGCCCCGGAAAACAGAATGGTGAACACCAGGAAGAACGAGTAAAAGTGCAAGCTGAAGATCAGGTGTTCGACGAAGTACCGCCGCACGCTCCCGTCCATCGCATACACGAGCAACGCGAAGATCGGCACCATGAGGACCACGAGCGAGCGGGCCTGCAGAGCCACGGTGCGGTTGAACTCCTGCGCATACTCCTCGAGCGTGATCCCCCGAGCCGCAATTCTCGACTCCACCAGATCTCGCGCAAGCGACCCGTAGAGGTGCTGAAGGTGAGTGCCGCGTGGGGTGGTCAGCAGGTCCAGGCTGATATACGGTTGCACAATGAAGAACAGGACGTTGCAGATGATGAAAAGCTGCAGCGGGCGGATGTATCGCTTGCGTCTACCCTCCAGGTACTCCGCGGTCAGGTGTCCGGGCCGCGCCACCAGCGAGCCGAACGTTCGGAAGACGCTGGACTCGAGGTTGGTGAAGGTGTGGATCGCCTCCCCTGCGAACCGGCGAAGCGAGAGATCCTCCTCCGAGATCTGCTTCTCGCCGCAGGTCGGGCAGTAGCGGCGGATCTCCGGATCGGCGCAGGAGGGGCAGGGGTGGGACGCCTCCAGGTCGTCCGTGCGGCGCACCGCGCCAGGAGGCGCGTGCCGCGTCACTTCGACTTCCGCCACGCTCGTCAGAAGTAGTTGCTCGTGATGCCGCCATCGATGACGATCACCGCGCCGTTGGTCCAGGTGGATTCGTCCGAGGCCAGATGGATTCCGGCGCTCACGATGTCCTCGGGGCGACCGAAGCGGCCGCTGGGATTCCGCGCCAGGCGGATGCGCTTCGCCTCGGGGTCCGAGAGCAGCCAGGCGGTAATCAGCGCCGTCTCGATGGGGCCTGGGCAGATCGTGTTGCTGCGCACACCCTGCGGCCCGAACTGCACCGCGAGCGACCTGGTCAACGAGATCACCGCTCCCTTCGAGGCGGTGTAAGCGTCCTGCGGCACGCTGCACCCCAGAAGTGCCACGAAGGAGGCGATGTTGATGACCGAGCCGCCGCCGCTACGGATCATCTCCGGGATGCCATGCTTGCAGCAGAGATAGATTCCCTTGACGTTGACGGCGAGCGTTCGGTCCCACACCCATTCCTCGGTGTCGAGGACGGAGTGGTCCTCCTCCATCATGATGCCGGCGTTGTTGTAGAGCACGTCGAGCCGGCCGTAGCGCCGGATGGTGGTGGCGATCGCCTCGCGCACTTCCGCCTCGCGCGTGACGTCGCAGCGCACGAAGAAAGCGTCGCCGCCTGCCGCACGCGCCTGCTCGGCCGCTTCCTCTCCCGCGCCGCCATTCACATCGGCCACCGCGACGAGGGCGCCCTCTCGGCAGAACATCTCGGCGGCGACACGGCCCATGCCGCTGGCCCCGCCGGTGGTGAAACAGACCTTGTTCTCGAGTCTCATTCGATTATCCAGGTGATCAGCCCCGCTCCAGGTAGCGCTCGCGGTCCCAGCAGGTGACGATGGAGTCGTACAGCTCCTGCTCGACGCGCGCGGTGTTCACGTAGTGTGCGACGACCTCCTCGCCGAAGATTCGCCGCGCCAGCTCGCTCCGCTCCAGCTCGACCATCGCTTCCCAGAGGGCGCGGGGGACGCGCGGCACGCCGGTGGCAGTGTAACCGTTACCGCGGTGCTCGGCGGGCGGTTCGATCTCCTGCTCGATACCGTAGAGACCGGCGCCGATGAGGGCGGCGTACGCGAGGTACGGGTTGGTGTCGCCGCCGGGAAAGCGGTTCTCGATGCGCAGCGACTCGCCCTTGCCCACTACCCTGAACCCGCAGGTGCGGTTGTCCTTCGCCCAGACGATGTTCACCGGCGCCCAGCTGGCGACCGCGAAACGCTTGTAGGAGTTGACGAAGGGAGCGAGGAAGAACGCCAGCTCCCGCGTGGCGTGCATCACCCCACCGAGGAAATGGCGCATCGTCTGTGACATCCCGTACGGTTGGCTGTTCCCGTCGTGGAAGAGGGCTCGCTCTCCGTCGGCGTCCCAGAGGCTGACGTGGATGTGGGCGCTGCTGCCGGTCCAGGCGTGGTCCGGCTTGGCCATGAAGGTGACCGCGTGCCCGTTCTGCCAGGCGATCTCCTTGACGCCGTGCTTGAAGAGTGCGTGGCGGTCGGCGGACTCGAGCGCTTCCGCGTAGTGGATGTTGACCTCGTGCTGTCCGGGCGCCGCTTCCCCTTTGCTGAACTCGATCGGGATGCCGGCTGCGCTCATCTGGTTGCGGAAGCTGCGGTACAGCGGCTCGGATTTCGTCGCCTGCAACAGGTGGTAATCCTCGTTATACCAGCCGAAGGGCTGCAGGGCGTGGAACTTCTTCGCGGCGGCCTCCTCATAGCTCTCCTTCAGCAGGTAGAACTCCAGCTCGCTCGCCATCTTGATGCTGTACCCGGCGTCCGCGGCGCGCTCGAGCTGCCGCCGAAGGATGGCGCGCGGCGCAATGGGAATCAGCTCCCCCGTCTCCTCGTCGCGCGCGTCGGAGAGCACCATCGCGGTCTTTTCCAGCCAGGGGATCACCCGCAGAGTAGTCCAGTCCGGATCCGCCAACCAGTCGCCGTAGCCGCTCTCCCAGTTCATGAGCCGGTACCCCTCGGGGGTCCGCATCTCCATGTCGGTGCCGAGCAGGTAGGTGCAGAAGTGGGTGCCGTGGTGTGCGTGCTCCAGGAAGAAGTCTCCGGTGATCCGCTTGCCCATCATGCGGCCCTGCATGTCGGTGATGGCGGAGATCACCGTGTCGATCTCCCCGGAGTGGATCCGCTCCTTCAACCCGTCGAAGCTGATCCGCCCGCGCTGGTTCCCCTGCTCACTCACGTGGAGTCTCCTGTTGTCCGTGTCAAAAGGGGTTCGGAACGCTTACCTGTACGGGCGTCTCGCTGCGTGTCCTGCGCCCGCGCAGCCTCCTCCTAGCGCGAGCGCCGCGGCCGGCGGCGTGTGGGCGATGGTCACTCCTCCCCGATGTCCTCGTTCCAGATCTCCGGATGCGCGGCGATGTAGCCGGCGAGCAGCTCGATGCACTCCCGCGAGTGGAGGTCGAACACCGCGACGCCATTCTCCCGTAGCCACTCGATTCCGCCTGCGAAGTTCACCGACTCGCCCACCACCACGGTGGAGATGCGAAACTGGCGGATCAGCCCGCTGCAGTACCAGCAGGGGGCGAGGGTGGTCACCATGATGGTGCCCTGGTAGCTACGCTGGCGACCGGCGCGGCGGAAGGCATCGGTTTCGCCGTGTATTGAAGGATCGTTCTCCTGCACGCGGCGGTTGCGGCCCCTCCCGAGGAGCGCTCCTCTACTGTCGTAGAGTGCGGCACCGATCGGAACGCCCCCCTCCGCGAGGCCGATCCGAGCCTCCTCGAGAGCCACTGCCAGCATCCCGGCAAAGTCGAGAGTGTCGTCCGTCATCGCGTGGAATCCGTGGTTCGCGGGGGGAGCCGACTCCGGTTTGCTGGCGGCCGCACAACTGGCGGGAGACCTCTCCAGGCGTGCGCGTCGAGCCGTGCCGGGGCAGAGCGACCGCAGGAGGGGGAGGCGCGGTCGCTCGCCAGCAAGGTACTGCCGTGGAGTAGCGTCGGCAAGCGAGCTTCCGCTATGCACACGGATCGTACCCGCGATTCCACGGCAGCTCCGGCCGCCCCTTTCCGACACCGCGCCATGCGAGTATCCTCAGAGCGCCTCCACATGTGCCGTATACGCTGTCCCAGGTGCCATGCCCGGTCTGCTCAAGAGACTCTTTCGCGCAGTCCTGTTTCTCGTCCTCGGCTTCTATTTTCTCTGCCTGCTCGGGCTGGTGTACCTGCGATTCTTTCCGCCGCTGATTACCACGGTTCAGCTCCAGCGGCAGGTGGAGGCGCTCTTCGAGCCGGGCGAGTACCGGCGCCAGTACAGCTACGTGCCGGGCGATCGGATCGCCAGGGACCTGCGGCGCGCGGTGGTCGCCGCAGAGGACACCCGCTTTTATCAGCACCGCGGATTCGATTGGGAGGAGTTCCGCAAGGCGCGCAGGGAGGCGGAGCGAAGAGGGGAGCAGCCGCGCGGCGCCTCGACCATCACGCAGCAGCTCGTCAAGAACCTCTTCCTCACCACACACCGCTCCGTAGTACGCAAGGGCGTCGAGTACACGTTGACGCCGCTGGCCGAGCTGGTCCTCCCCAAGGATCGGATCCTCGAGCTATACCTCAATGTGATCGAGTGGGGACCGGGTGTCTTCGGGGCAGAGGCCGCCGCGCAGCATCACTACAATGTTCCCGCCTCTCGCCTGACGCGGCAGCAGGCAACCCGGCTTGCTGCGATCGTTCCCGCGCCGCGCACCCGCAGCCCGCAGCAGATGGGCTGGTATGCCGACATCATCCAGCGCCGCATGCGGCAGATGGGGTGGTGATCCTGCACCCCGAGCACACAACAAAGGAGAACCGCCGATGAATCTCCGCTTCGCTCCCTTGCTCGCGCTCGTCGCGCTGAGCGCTTGCGCGCCCCGAACGGCGGATCCCGTTCCCGGTGCTGCGCAGCCCGAGGCTACCTCCCTCCTGGGGCAGCCGCTCCATTCCCCCGCGCTGGCTCCGGCGACGAGCGAGCGCCTGGAACGGGATCTCGTGGAGGCCCGCGCAGCCTATGACGCGGCGCCTGACGATCCGGACGCCCTCATCTGGCTGGGGCGGCGGACGGCCTACCTGGGCCGCTACCGCGACGCCATCGAGATCTTCAGCGAGGGAATCCGCAAGCACCCCGCCGATGCCCGCATGTACCGGCACCGCGGCCACCGCTACATCACGGTGCGCGAGCTCGACCGGGCGCTCGCGGACTTCGAGCGGGCGGCGGAGCTGATCCGCGGCCGGCCTGACGAGGTCGAGCCGGACGGCATGCCGAACCGCTTCAACATTCCTACCAGCACGCTGCACTCCAACATCTGGTACCATCTCGGCCTCGCGCACTACCTGCGCGGCGGCTTCGAGCGGGCGCTCGATGCCTACCACAAGGCGATGCGCGTCTCCGACAACGACGACATGCTCGTCGCCACCAGCGATTGGCTCTACATGACGCTGCGGCGGCTGGGGCGGGATGACGAGGCTGCGCGCGTGCTCGAGCGCATCCAGCCGGGGATGAACATCCTCGAGAACCAGGCTTATCACCGGCGCCTGCTGATGTACAAGGGGCTGCTTCCGCCGGAGTCACTGCTGGACAGCTCGAGCGACGACCCGGTCGAGATCGCCACACAGGGCTATGGGGTAGGGAACTGGTACGTCTACAACGGCGACGAAGCGCGGGCTCGGGAGATCTTCGAGCGAGTGCTGGAGGCGACGAACTGGGCGGCGTTCGGCTACATCGCCGCGGAGGCGGAGCTGCGGCGGATGCAGAGTGGAATCGAGCGTATGCCGGGTTCAGCGGCGCCTCGCTGAACGGCTGGCTTCTTGCACCGCGGCACGGCAGAAGCCTCATCCATCACAACGCGGAACGTCATGAGAATCATCGGCATCATCCTCATCGTGCTCGGC
>JBPCIT010000054.1:0-7218 GCA_051006015.1 Longimicrobiaceae bacterium | reverse complement strand
GACCTGTTTCCGGTTTCGGTTCTTCAGTACGAAGCGAGGTAGCGCGCCGCCTTCACCACGTCCTCCACCTGCGGAAGGAATGCATCCTCCAGCGGAGGCGAGTAGGGCACCGGAGCGTCGAGAGCGGCGACACGCAGCACGGGAGCGTCCAGCCACTCGAACGCCTTCTCGTTCACGCGCATGGCGATCTCGCCGGCGATCCCGCCTGTGCGGGTGTCCTCGTGCACGACCAGCAGCCGGTTGGTCTTCTTGACGCTGCGGACGATGGCGTCCTCGTCGAGCGGCAGAAGTGTGCGCAGATCGAGGATCTCCACGGAGAGGCCATCCTCCTTCTCGAGCTGCTCCGCCGCGTCGGCGCTCTTGTGGACCATCGCGGCGTAGGTGACGATGGTCAGGTCCTTCCCTTCGCGGTGGGTGCGCGCCTCGCCGAGCGGCACCACGTAGTCCTCGGGAGGGAGCACCTCGCGGAGCTGGGGGCGGCGATACAGCCACTTGTGCTCGAAGAAGAGCACCGGGTCGTCGTCGCGGATCGCGGCCTTGATGAGCCCCTTCGCGTCGTAGGCGGTGGCGGGATAGACGATCTTCAGCCCGGGCGTGTGGAAGAACGCCATCTCCGGGTTCTGCGAGTGGAAGGGACCACCTCGCACCCCGCCTCCGGAGGGGCCGCGGATCACCATCGGCTGCCCGCCGGAGCCACGGTAGCGGCTGGTGGCGACGTAGTTCGTCAGCATGTCGTAGGCGCAGGAGATGAAGTCGATGAACTGCATCTCCACGATCGGGCGCATCCCCATGTGCGCCGCGCCCGCCGCGGCGCCGGTGAAGCCGATCTCCGAGATCGGGGTGTCGATCACGCGCAGCTCGCCGAAGCGCTCGAGCATCCCCTCCGTCACCTTGAAGGCGCCGCCGTAGACGCCGATGTCCTCGCCGAGGATGAAGACGCGCTCGTCACGCTCCATCTCCTCCCAGATCCCCTCCCGGATCGCCTCTAGGAAGGTGACGGGCTTCCCCTCTTCCGTCAGCCGGAGCGCCTCCGGCTTCTCTGTCATTGCGGTTGCCATATCATTCCGCTCAAGCTCGTCGGGGATCGGGAGGGTCGAGGTGGGTCCAGGGGCGGTTCACCGGCCGGTCGGCGTAAACACCCTCGACCACCTCCGCCTCGTCCGGCAGGGGTGAGGCATCCGCCTCCTCGACCGCGGCATCCAGCTCCTCCTCCACCCGGCCATCGGTCGCGGCCATCTCCTCCCCGGAGGCCCAGCCGTTGTCGAGCAGCGCGCCCACATACCGGTCAATCGGATCGTTCGCCGCCGCCCAGCGGTCGATCTCCTCACGCGACTGGTACGACTGATTGTCGTGCTGCGCGTGGCCGAGGCGGCGGTAGGTGATCGCCTCGATCAGCGTCACCCCGTCGCCGGCTCGCGCGCGATCCACGGCGCGGCGGGCGGCGCCGTAGACGGCGAGCACGTCGTTGCCGTCCACCTGCTCCCCGGCAATGCCGTAGCCGTCGGCCTTGTCGACGAAGGCGCGCGCGGCGGTCTGTTTCTGCACGGGTGTCGAGTAAGCAAAGCCGTTGTTCTCGACGATGACCACCAGCGGGCAGCGCTGCACCGCGGCGAAGTTGATTCCCTCGTGGAAGGCGCCCGTCGAGGTGGCGCCGTCGCCGACGTAAACCATCCCGACCCGCGGCTCGCCGCGCTGCTTGAAGGTGAGCGTCACCCCCGCCATCACCGGCACCAGGTCGCCGAGCGGCGAGATCTGGCCGATGAAGCCGCGGTCGTAGTCGGTGAAGTGGATGTTCAGCTCCTTGCCCCGCGTCGGCGAGTCGCCCTTCGCCATGTACTGGCGCAGCACCTCGACCGGCAGCGCGCCCATCACCAGCATCGAGCCGAGGTTGCGGATGAGCGGGGAGAGCATGTCGCCCGTCCCGTCGCTCCTGCGGCGAAGGGCGAAGGCGCTCGCGACCGACTCGCCCTCCTGGCCGAGCGAGCGGAAGAGCCCGCCCACCACCTTGCTCTGGCGGAAGAGGTTGACGAGGCGCTCCTCGAGTGAGCGCGTGAGCCGCAGGTAGCGGTAGATCTCGAGTAGCCCGTCCCGCTCGAGTCCGTGCGGGACCGGCGTGGCGATCACCTGTGTCCGTTCAGCCATTCGCTTCGCGAGTCGAAGATCGCCGGGCGGCACGCACCCGCCCGGAAAGCGGGACAACTTGGGAGCCGTACAGCGCGGCGTCAAGCAATCGCGCAAGAAAACGGCTGCGAGGCGCGTGGCCTCGCAGCCGTCCCGATGGTGTCATGCGGCCAGCTTCGGCCACCCGGATCCGGCTCCCTCAGCCTCCGAAGCGCGCGCGGCCCGACTGGAGCCGCTCGAACATGGTCGGCTGTGGATCGAAGGGCAGGCCGTACTTGCGATCCAGATAGAAGTTCATCGTCTTGGTGGCGAGCGGCGCCGTCGCGCTCCCGGAGGCGCCATGCTCGACGATCGCGACCACGACGATCTCCGGCGGCTCGCCACGAGGGCCGGCGAAGCCCGCGAACCAGCCATGCGACTCACCGTGCGGGTTCTGCGCGGTGCCTGTCTTGCCGTACGTCGCCCAGCGCTCCAGCGACGCCATGTAGCCGGTTCCGCCCGGCGCCATCACCAGTGCCAGCCCCTCCCAGAGCGCCCGGAGCGCCTCCTCGGAGAGCTCCATGCGGATCGCGCCCGAACCCTCACCGGCTCCGGGACGCACCACGAGGTGCGGCTCGGGAGCGCTGCCGTTCCCCGCGATCGCCGAGTAGAAGTGCGCCAGCCGCAGCACGGACTGCGAGTTGGGACCCTGGCCGATCGCGACGCTCATCACCTCGTTGGCCGGGGGATTGTAGCGGAAGTGCTCGCGGTACCAATCGACACCGTCGGGGAAGATCGGCGCCTTCTCTCCCGGCAGGTCGATGCCGCTCCGCGAGTTGAACCCCATGCGGGTGCCCGCGTCGAGCAGGTTCCGCAGCCCCAGGCGGATGCCGAGCTGGTAGAAGTAGACGTTGCATGAATGCTGGATCGCGCCGCGCAGATCCAGCGAGCCATGGCCGCGTGGGTTCCAGCAGCGGGCGTAGCGGCCCTCGAACGCCATCCCGCCCCGGCAGGCGAGCGGCATCCGGGTATTCCCCTGCACCAGCCCGCGCTCGAGACCCGCCGCGGCGGTAGCCAGCTTCCAGGTGGAGGCCGGCGGGTAGAGCGCGGCGATGGTTCGGTCCAGCAGCGGATTGGCTTCGTCCTCGTTGAGCGCGCGCCAGAGGCCGGGGGGAATTCCGCCGATGAATGCGTTCGGATCGTAGTTCGGGTGGCTGTAGAGGGCGAGAACCTCTCCGGTGGACGGGATCATCGCCACCACGGCGCCCTTCATGGTGTCCGGGAAGATGCTGTGGATGTAGCGCTGCAGCTCCACATCGAGGGTGAGCCGCAGATCCTCCCCCGACTCCGGCGGCAGGGCGCCGACGGTTGACCGCGGGTTGACGATGCGGCCCATCGCGTCCACCTCGACGAAGCGCGCGCCGTCGTCGCCGCCGAGAGAGAGCTCGTACTGCCGCTCGATGCCCGCCTTGCCGATCAGACGTCCCTGCCGATACCCGGCCTCCTGGAAGACGGGTATCTCGAGCTCCTGCCGGCTGATCTCGCTCACATAGCCGACGATGTGGCCGACCGCCGTACCCGCCGGGTAGTAGCGCTTCGGCCGGTCCACGATGATCAGGTTGGGAAATGCGGCCCGGCGCTCCTCGATAGCGGCGACCTGCGAGTAGGTGGCATCGTCCAGCACGTCGAGCAGGTCGTGCGGGCGCTGGCGGCGCCGCTCCATCAAGCGGTCAACCGTCGTGCCGGCGAGGCCGAGAAAGGGCGCCAGGTCCTGCAGCGTCTCCCGGATCAGCTCCTCACTTCCGGGCAGCAGCTTCACCGAGTAGCCCGGGATGCTGGTCGCCACCACCTCACCGTAGCGGTCCCAGATGTTCCCGCGCGGCGCGGCGATCGGGATGGGGCGCAGCCGGTTCTCTTCCGAGCGAAGCGCGTACTGCTCGCCGCTCAGGACCTGCGTCTGAAAGAAGGCGGTGAGCAGCACGGTCACCGCGAAGGTGATCGCGAAAACTGCGCCCAGTGTGCGCCTCTTGCGAGTGTCGGGCTGAAAGAGCTTCATGGCTACTGTTCTATCAGCGGCGGCAGGGATCGGCATTTGCCCGAGCCGCCTCGTGCATGTGGCCTACGCAGGTGGTATCCGCCCGTACACGCCGAGGTTCCGAAGCGGCGGAACACGCGCGTCGAGCTCTGCCCGCCTCCGATCCACCCAATCCGCCAGGAGGTCCATGGCGTCGGCGATGGCGGAGAAGCCGCCGCGTGGTAGCTCCACGGGGCGATCCTCATCCTGTCCGTCCACGCCATACGAATCCGCGGCCCACCGGAGCACGGAAGTGGCCGGTCGCAGCGCCGCATCCGCGCCGTAAAGCTCGAGGAAGCGCCGAACTGCCTCCCCACGGCGCGGACGGGTCTCGCCGTGGAGCAGCAGCGCAGCGGTGCAGAGCCGAACCACGTCGCCGCGCGCTCGGCGTGCCGCTGCCGTGATCGTGCCGGCCGCGCGGTGCGCCGCCACCTCCTCCCCTCCCTCCCCGACACGCGTGAGCAGTGCCCCCGTGCAGCGGAGCGCATCCCATGGGGTAAAGGACACCCGCCGCGGCGGCACCCATGGCGGCCAGAGGGGCACGCCGTCGTCGAGGGCGTCCACCAGCATCGGCGTGCGCTTTCCGACCTCGAGATCGATCAGCGCGACCGACCAGGTAGCCACCGGCACCCCGCTCTCCGCAGCGACGTCGTCGGCGATCTGCTCCGCCTGCCCGGCCTGCGGCTCACGATCAGGGGGGAGCTCCCGGAAGATCAGCAGGATGTCCACGTCGGAATCCGGACGTGCGTCACCCCGCGCTCGCGACCCGAAGAGCAGCGCGCGCACCAGCTCTGCCGGTACGTAGCGGCGGACGCGGCGAATCACGTCCCGAGCCGCCTCCTCCTGCCACGGCGTAAGCAGCGGAGGCCGGCTTCCATTCCCATTCGATCCGTGCTCGGCTATACCCTCTCCCTCCCCTCGCATCACCACGAGCCCCTGCCGCATACCTGCGCTCTGCCCCGAGGGTGCAGTCTGCTCCGAGTATGCCCTCACCCGATGCTGTGGCGAAGGCAAGATACATTCCGCTCGGCGGCCGTATTTCAGTCCCACCCGGGAAAAGCGTCGGGGGGCGTGTTCGTGAACACGCCCCCCCGATGAACATCCCTCATGCCGTACTCCCCTGCAGCGGGGAGAGTGCGAATCAGCTCCCGCCGACGGCGGCGAGCTGCCCGAATACCTCGTCCAGCTTCACGCGAAAGACGCCCTTCTGCCCCTGCGCCCGCTTCAGCACGTCCTGCACGGCGCTGCGCTGAACCGCGCCGGGGTCGTATCCAGCCGCGAGCAGCGCCTGGAAGACGCTCTCGACATGAACCGCGCGCCGGCCATACAGGTCGGGATGCACCTGCAGCTCGCCATCGTGAACGACGACCGGCGAGTAGTGGATCGCCAGCGGAATCGGGCGCGAGAGGCGGACATGCCGGGTGGTACGAGGCTGCGCTAGGATCCGGTCCATTTCGGACGCGGAGACGTTGGCTCCGCCTCGCTCCTGAAGAAGACGGCCGAGGGCGATCACGTCGGAGTTGCGCATCCGCACACACCCGTGCGACGCCGCGGAGCCGATGCTCTCCGCCTCGGAGGTTCCGTGGATGAAGTAGAGCGGCTCGAAGAAGAGCTTGACCCGGCCCATCGGGTTCTGCGGTCCTGGCGGGGTGATCTCCCTGCCGCGCGTCCACTCCCGCCCTGGCGGCGGCCGCCACCACGGATTCCACTCCGCATGCGTGATCTCGAAGCTCCCCTCGATCGTCGGGTGGTCCTTTTTGCCGACCGCTACCGGATACGACCGTAGCACCCGATCGCCTTCGTAGACGATGAGCTGGAGGGTCGGGATGTTGATCTCCAGGTGCAGCTCGCCGGGAGCCTGCGCGCCGAGCGGTGCGGCAGCCAGGAGTGAGAACAGACCTGCACAGAGCGCACGCGTAAAAGTCATTGATCACCGGGGGTGGGGAGAAACTGTTGATCGTGCAACAAGATGCGGGTCGAATAGGCGCAAACCGCATGCCCTTCGCACCGGCTGATACCCCGGTTCTGCCGAAGCGGGTCCGCCCCTCATCGGGCCCGTTGCGTACCGCCGGGCGACCGGGCCGCAAGCGGCTGGAGGCGAGACCTCACTACACCGGTCAGGCCACCTTCGGTGCGGCGAACTGCCGCGCAACCAGCAGGGCGGTCGCCCCGCGCAGCCGAGGGAAGTTCTCACCGGTCGCGGGAAGGATCGGTGTCTCCCTGGCGATGTCGGTGAGGGCGCGCTGCCGAGCCTCGTGACGCACCGTGTCACGAATCACGTCCCATGCGGCGGTGATCTCGCCACCAATCACGATCCGGGCCGGGCTGAACGCGGCGAAGATCCCGGCGAGACCGATCCCCAGATACCGCCCGGTCTCCAGCAGGGCCGCCTTCGCGATGCTGTCGCCGGAGCGTGCCCTCGTCATCAGGTCACTCATGGTGAATTGGGTCTCCCGCAGCGCCTCGCGGTTCTCCGGCATCGAGGCCTCCATGCCGAGATACCGCGCCCGCGTCGCAATGTTGGAGGTGTAGGCCTCCCAGCACCCGCGCAGACCGCACATGCAGTGGGGTCCTTCGAGGCTAAGCGGTATATGCCCGAGCTCCCCCGCTGTTTCGCCGTAGCCGCGCAGGACTTCACCATCGACCACCACACCGGCGCCGACACCGTCGGAGACGGAGAGGTAGACGAAGTTGTCGTTGGCACCGGCATCGCCCGGGCGCAGCCACATGTGCGCCAGCGCGCACGCGATCGGCGAGTTCTCGATGAAGGTCGGCAGACCGGTAGCCTCTGCGAGCATGTTGCGGAGGTCCACATTGCGCCACCCGAGCGGCGGCGAGTTCAGGATCCGCCCGCTCCGCCGATCGACCATTCCCGGCACGACCAGCCCGATTCCTTCGCATTCGGTGACGCCGTTGAGGCGGAGCAGTCGGTGAATTCGCGGCGCCAGATCACCGACGAGTTCTTCCGGCTCCGCCGGGGTGAGGAAGGTCTCCAGGGCGAGCTCCCTCGCCTCGAAGTCGCTCAACATCACGGAGGTGCGCCG
>JBPCIT010000053.1:0-4777 GCA_051006015.1 Longimicrobiaceae bacterium | reverse complement strand
GATCTGCAGTGCTCCCCTCCCCCGGACTCGGGGGAGGGGCCGGGGGAGGGGGCGCCGTCGGGGGTGCCGTAAGCATCCAGCCCCACATCCAGCAGATCGGCGACTGCCACTTCGAGAGCCGCGTGGTGGATGGCCGGCTCACTCTCGAGGTCAGCCTCGACTGCCCGGTTCCGGGAAGCGCGGATCGCCTCACGGGCCAGGTGCGGGTCGAGGGGGTGGCGCGGCCGCCGGAGGGGAGGTTCTCCGCCGGGGATGCGTCCCACCGCTGGACGCCGCTCACCGGGCCCGCAGTGGGGGAGGCTACGCTCGATCTGGGGCGCACCCCGGTGGCACGGCTGCAGGGCCGCGCGTACCACGACCGCAACGGCGGGCGGGTGCCGCTGCACGAGCTGGGGATCCAGCGCTGGATGTGGGGGAGGTTTCCGCTGGAGGGGTGCGAGCTGATCTATTATCTGCTCTGGCCCACCGCGTCCGGGGAGCCGCCGCGGCTGCTGGGGCTGACGATCGACCGGGAGGGGAGAGTCCGGGTGACGGAGGAGCTGACGGTCGAGCTTGGCAGGGAGCGCCGCGGCTTCGCCGGGATCCGCTGGCCGGAGACGGTGATCCTGCTGCAGGACGGCACGCCCTGGGCAATGATCCGGCACGGCTCGGTGGTGGACAATGGTCCCTTCTACCTGCGCTTCCAGTCGGAGCTGACCACCGGGGAGGGAGAGCATGCGCTCGGGTGGGGCGAGCTCTGCGAGCCGGATCGGGTGGATCTGGCGCTGCACCGCCCACTGGTGCGCATGCGCGTCCACCACGCCTCTGCCGCCAACTCGCTCTGGCTCCCCCTCTTCAGTGGCCCACGCGCGGGACGGATCGGACGCTGGGCGCGCACTCTCCTCCCCGGCGGAGCGGAGTGATGTCTAGCCTGGGCTGGTGGCTGCTCGCGGCGCCGCCGGTGGCGGTGCTCGCCAATGTGCTCTTCAACCTGCGGGTCTGGCCGCGCGGCCGGCCTGAGGGGCGGATTCGCGGACGCGTCTCGGTGCTCGTCCCGGCCCGCGACGAGGAGAAGAACATCGAGCGCTGCGTGCGGGCGGTGCTCGCCGGCACACAGCCACCCGACGAGGTGATCGTCTACGACGACGGCTCGACTGACGGGACCGCCGACATCCTCGCCCGGTTGGCAGCGGAGGATGCGCGGGTGCGCGTCCTCGGCGGGGAGCCGCTGCCCACGCGCTGGGTGGGCAAGCCGCACGCCTGCCACCATCTCGCCCGCGCCGCCACCGGCGAGCTGCTGCTCTTCCTGGACGCCGACACCGTCGCCTCGCCGGAGTGTCTGGCGCGTCTGGGCTCGATCTTCCAGGAGTACCAGGCGGAGCTGGTGACCGCCGGGGTGCGGCAGGTCACCGGCACTTTCGCCGAGCGGCTGGTGATCCCGCTGCTGCACCTCAGCTATCTCGCCTGGCTTCCCCTGCCGCTGATCTGGCGCTCGCGCGACGCGCGCTTTCTGATCGCCAACGGGCAGCTGCTGGCGGTGCGGCGGGAGGCGTACGAGGCCGCGGGCGGATGGGAGGCGGTGCGCTCCGAGGTGGTGGATGACATGGCCTTCTGCCGCCGCGTCAAGGAGAGCGGTGGGCGGGTGGTCTTCGCCGATGGCTCCCGGATGGCCACGGCGCGGATGTACGAGGGGGCAAGCGAGCTGTGGCAGGGCTTCTCCAAGAACCTCTACGAGGGGATCGGCGGGCGGCCGGCAGCGCTCGCGGGGGTGATGGGGCTGCACCTCTGGGTATTCGTCACGCCCTACGTGGCGCTCCCCCTCGCCTGGCGCACGACCCCCGCCCTCCTCCCCGCCGCCGCGACCGGTGTTGCCGCCAACGTGGCGTTGCGCGCTGTACTGGCGCTGCGCCTGCGGCACCCGATCGAAGGAGTTCTCCTCCACCCACTCGGCATTCTCGCGCTGCTGGCGATCGCGGTGAACTCCTTCCGCTGGAGCCGCAGGGACGCGATCCGCTGGCGGGGACGCAGCTACGCCGCCCGTGCGGCGCGGGAGGCGGCGTGACTCCCGAGCAGCTCCGGTCGCCGCGCTTCCTGGCGGCGGCGCGCTGGTACGTGCGGCGGGAGCTGGCGCGGGCGCTGGACGGGCTGCACGTCGGCGGGCTGGAGGAGGCGCGGGAGCTCTGCCGCGCCCACCCCGTGCTGCTCGTCTCCAACCACGTCTGCTGGTGGGATCCGCTGGTGGTCCTCGCGCTCGACGAGGCGCTCGGCACGGAGGGGTACGCGCTGATGGACGCGGAGAACCTCTGCGGCGTCCCCTTCTTCGCGCGCCTCGGCGCCATCCCGCTCGACCGGCGCAGCGCGCCACGGATGCGGGCGGGATTGCGGGCAGCGGCGGCGCTGCTGGACCGGCCCGGGCGTGCGCTGTGGATCTTCCCGCAGGGGCGCCACCGCCCCGCGCACCTGCGGCCGCTGAACTTCCAGCCGGGTGTGATCCTGCTGGCGCGTCTCGCTCCGCGGGCGCAGCTCCTCCCCGTGGGGCTGCAGTACGCATATGCCGAGGGGCACAACCCGGCGGTCTTCGCGAGCTTTGGTGAGCCGCTCCCTGCGGCGGAGGCGGCGCGGGCGGAGGACGCGCGCTGCCTGGAGACCGGGGTGGCCGCGGCGCTCGCGGCGATCGACCGGGTGCTGGCGGAGGAGGACCCCCCCTTCCCGGCGCTCATCCCCTCCCGCGCTCGCCGCCCTGACCGTGGCATCGGCCCGCGGATGCTCGGGTGGGCGACGGGACGGGGGCTGCGCGCAGAGAGGAGGCAGGATGGCTGACGTGCTGGTGATCGGCGCGGGCATGGGCGGCCTCTCCGCGGCCATCGCCCTGGCGGCACGTGGGCTCGAGGTCGAGGTGCTCGAGGCGGGCGAGCGGCCGGGGGGGAAGCTCGGCATCCGGGTGATCGACGGGGTCGAGGTGGACACCGGCCCCAGCGTCCTCACCCTCCCCGAGACGCTCGACCGCACCCTCCGACTCGCCGGCAGCTCGCTGGCGGAGGAGATCGAGCTGCTCGAGCCGGAGCCCAGCTTCCGCTACCTCTACCCGGACGGGGTGGTGCTGGATGTCCATCCCTCGCTCGACCGCACGCTCGAGTCGGTGGAGCAGACGCTCGGCTACCAGGCCGCGGGAGAGCTGGCGGCCTTTCTCGCCTACAGCCGCCGCATCTGGGAGGCCGCCGCGCCGCACTTCGTCTTCGGTCCCGCCCCCTCGGTGGGAAGCCTGCTGACGACCGGGGTGCCGGCGCTCGCCAGCCTGCCGCGTATCGACCCGCTGCGGCGGATGTGGGAGGCGATCCGCCGGCGTATCCGTACGCCTCACCTGCGGATGCTCCTGGCGCGCTACGCCACCTACAACGGCTCCGATCCGCGCCGCGCGCCCGCGACCCTGAACTGCATCGCCCACGTCGAGCTGGCGCTCGGCGGCTTCGGCGTGCGGGGCGGGATGTACGAGATCGCCCGCGCCCTGGAGCGCGCCGCCGAGCGGCTGGGGGTGCGGATCCACTACGGCGCGCGCGTCACGCGCATCCGGCTGGAGGGCGACCGGATCGAGCGGGTGGAGACGGAGGAGGGCCGGGTATGGCGGACAGGTGCGGTGGTCTCCAACGCGGATGCCGCGCAGCTCTTCGGCGAGCTGCTGCCGGCGGCAGCGCGCCGGGGTGATGACGAGGAGCCCTCGATGTCCGGCTGGGTCGCAGTGCTCCGCGCCCGCCGCCGCACCGGCCACGCGCAGCGCATCGCGCACACCGTTCTCTTCCCCCGCGACTACGTGCGCGAGTTCGCCGACATCTTCGACCACCAGCGCCCGCCGCGCGAGCCGACCGTCTACCTCTGCGCGCAGGAGATCGCCCACGGACGGGGGGGCTGGCCCGACTTCGAGCCGCTCTTCGTGATGGCGAACGCCCCCGCCGAACCCACCGGTGGAAGCAGCGCGGAGAGCTGGGAGATCCTGCGCGAGCGGGTCCTCGGCCGTCTCGACGACGCCGCACTGCGCGAGGAGGGGGACGAGATCGTCTTCGAGCGCACTCCCGCCGATCTCGCCGTGGAGTTTCCCGGCAGCCGGGGGAGCATCTACGGCGCGGCCTCGAACTCCCCCCTCGCCGCCTTCCGCCGCCCCCCGAATCGGGTGCCGTGGGTGCGGGGGCTGTACCTCGCCTCCGGCAGCGCGCATCCCGGCGGCGGGGTGCCGCTCTGCCTGCTCTCCGGGCAGGCCGCCGCGCGCGCTCTCTTCGCCGACCATGGCGCTCCCCTGCGGAACCGGGTGGCGTCGTGAGGCGGCGCTCCGCGGGGCTGCTGCTCCTCCTCAGCCTGCTGATCCCCATGCCTGCCGCCGGTGGTGAACGCAATGTTTCGGAGCTCGACGCGTGGGTGGGCCGCTACGCCATGGAGCTGCGGATCGCCAGCACGATGAAGCTGCCGCTCCTCCCCTCCGAGCGGAACCTGACAACCAGTCTCCTGCTGGTGGATCTGGAGCGCAGGGGAGGCGGCCTCGTCCAGCGCCATCGTGTCTGCGATGTGCGTATGGAGGGGTCCTCCTCCCTGGTGCGCGCGGTGATCCCCCCCGCCTTCGTGCAGGGGCTCGCCGCCCGGCAGTACGCCGCGCTGCTGCGGCCGGTGGGGATGGGAGATGGGGAGGGAGGCGCGGGGGGATGGCTCTACCGCGCAGACATGGGGCCGGAGGCGATCGGCTACGATCCGCAGGTCACCGGCGGAAAGCTCCCCACCGGCGGCGACGATCCCGGCGTGCGCGACAGCGACG
>JBPCIT010000052.1:0-5368 GCA_051006015.1 Longimicrobiaceae bacterium | reverse complement strand
ATCCTCGACCAGGGGATCGCCATCTCGGACATGTTCCTGAAGCGTGGCGACGTGATCGCCGAGACCCGCTACCGCGACCCGCGCCAGAACGAGCGCTACCGGGCCTCGCAGGGCGAGCGCTTCCCGGATCTGCCGGCGGTGGTGCTGGTGGACGAGTACAGCGCGAGCGCATCGGAGATCGTCGCCGGCGCGCTGCAGGACAACGACCGCGCGCTGGTGCTGGGGGCGCCATCCTTCGGCAAGGGCTCCGTACAGACGCTCTACCCGCTCTCCGGCGGCAACTACCTGAAGATGACGACGGGTCGCTGGTACACTCCGGCGGGTCGCTCCATCGAGAAGGCGCGCTCGCGCAACGGCGATCCGGTGGCCCTGCTCGATGAGGAGGCGACCGCCACGCCCGAGGGGATGCCGGTGCCGAGTGGCGAAGTCGAAGAGGATACGGTCCCGCGGCAGCCCTACCGAACTGCTGGTGGCCGGACGGTATACGGCGGCGGCGGCATCGTGCCTGACCTGACCGTGCGGCCGGATACAGCGATCACGACCGAGCAGACGTTCTTCCGCACCGTCGCCAAGGGCGGGAGCAAGTACTACGACGTGCTGGCGCGCTACGCGATCGAGTACGGCCGACAGAACCAGGGTCTGAGGCCCGACTTCCAGGTGACGGCGGCGATGCGCGACGAGCTCTTCCGGCGGCTGCAGGCCGCAGAGCTCGAGATCGAGCGCGGTGACTTCGACGCGGCACGGCGCCTGGTAGACCAGCATCTGGTCAACCAGATCGCGGTGAACAAGTTCGGGCGCCATGTCGCCGCCATGCGGCAGCTCGCCGCGGACAACGCCCTGCGCACCGCGGTCGAGATGCTGCGCAGCGCTCCCAATCAGCAGGCGCTCTTCCAGATGGCTAGGACGCGGGCGCAGGCTTCCCGCTCCTGATGGAGGTGGCGGCGGTCCTCACCATCTTTGGTGTAGGACTCGCCGTCGGCCTCGTCTCGGGGCTGGTCGGAATCGGAGGAGGGGTACTGATCGTACCCTTCCTCTATTTCTTTTATGACCGCCCGGAGCTGTTCGGGGTGGTGGTGGCGCCGGAGCTCACGGTGGTCATGGCGCATGCCACCAGCCTTTTTGTCATCGTGCCGACGTCGGTGCGCGGGGCGTTCGCCTTCCACAAGGCACGGCTGGTCGAGTGGCGCGCCGTCTGGCCGATCGGCCTCGCGTCGATCCTGGCGGCCGCCGTGGGAGTGCGGCTGGCTGTCGCGCTCCCGCCGGAGCTCCTCAAGCTGGCCTTCGGAGTGCTCCTCATCCTGTCGGGGCTCCGTCTGGTCCGCCGCCGTCGGGGCCGCGCGGGGGGGGCGCCGCGCCGCACGCTCCGCCTCTCCCTTCCGGTGACGCTCCTGGTCGGCTCGGCGATGGGCCTCTTTTCGGCGTTGATGGGCGTCGGCGGGGGCATCATCGGCATCCCGCTGCTGATCAGCGTGGTGGGACTGGAGATCCGACGAGTCGCGGCGACGTCGATCGGCATCATCACCATCACCGCTACCGCAGGCGCTCTCGCCTACATGGCTGCGGGCAGTGGAGTGCCGGGGGCGCCGCCGTGGAGCATCGGCTACGTACACGTTGCGGCGGGCGTGGTGATGTTCGCCGGCTCGGTGCTTTCGGTGCGATGGGGAGCATTGCTCAACCAGCGCCTGCAGCCGCGAGCGCTGGCGGTTCTCTTTGCCGCCTTCTTTCTGATCCTCGGCATCGAGCTGGTTGCAACGAACGCAAGCGCTTTGCTGGCAGGCAGGTAGCCACCCTCCGGCTCCTGGCGTATATTTAACCGACGCGCGGGATTGCGGCCCGCGTGCCACCCGCTGTAATGCGATGGAAAGCTGCGTCGAAGTCCTCCGAGGAGCACTCGTCGAGTCCCGCCACCGGATCCACGCCGCCGTCGTGGATGCCGAGGGACGGCTGCGCGCGAGCACGGGTGATCCTGAGCTGATCACCTTCTTCCGCTCGGCCGCGAAACCCTTTCAGGCGCTCCCGCTCGTACAGGACGGGGTCGTCGAGCGCCTCGGTCTGACGCAGGAGGAGCTGGCGCTCTGCTGCGGCTCCCACTCGGCCGAAGCGCGGCACCTGCTCGTCGTCGAGTCCATGATGAACAAGGCGGGCGTGAGCGGCGAGGCGCTCGCCTGCGGCCCGCATCAGCCATTCTCTGCCTCCACGCGGCGGGAGCTGGCCGAAGCGGGGCTCGAGCCGGGTCGGCTGCACAACAACTGCTCGGGTAAGCACGTCGGGATGATGGCGCTGGCGCGGGTGCGCGGCTGGAACCCCGCCGGCTATCAGCGCCTCGAGCATCCCGTGCAGGGCCGGATGCTCGCGGAGGTCTCCCAGTGGGTGGATCTGCCGGCGGAGGCAATGGCGATCGCACCGGATGGCTGCGGGATCGTCTGCTTCGGACTGCCCATTCGCAGGATGGCGCTCGCGTATGCGCGTCTGGCCGCTGCGGCGCGGCGCGGCGAGGATGCGCCCGCCGCCGTGGTGCGGGCGATGGTCACCTACCCGGAAATGGTAGCCGGCGAAGATCGGCTCTGCACCGACCTGATGCGCCGCACCGAGGGCCGGATCTTCGCCAAGGTTGGAGCCGAGGGGGTCTACTGCGTCGGCGTGCCAGGCGCGGAGCTCGGGATCGCCCTCAAGGTGGAGGATGGAGCATCGCGGGCGATTCCTCCGGCTGTGCTCGCCATCCTGCGGCAGCTCGACCTCATCTCCGAGGATGATCTCGGAGCGCTCCACCGGCACGCCTATCCCGAGCTTCTCAACACCTGCAGCGAGACTGTGGGGCAGCTCCGGCCCAACATTCGCCTGTACACGCCGGATCTCGAGGTGAGCAGTGGCGGGTGAGCGGGAGGCGCTGATCGCCGCCTCCGCGGCGCTGGGTACGCGGCGGAGCGATCTCATCCGGGCGGCCCTGGTGCGCGCTGCCAGGGAGGAGAAGGGCGGCGAGGTCGAGGAGATGATCCTGCAGTCGCACCTCTTCATCGGGTTCCCCGACTCGCTGCAGGCGCTGGCGCTCTGGCGGGAGGTGAGCGGCCGGCCACCCCCAGTGCATGAGGCGGCGGAGAGCGTGGCTCTCTGGGAGGAGCGGGGAACCCGGGTGTGTGCGGCGGTATACGGCAAGAACTACGAGCGGCTACGCGCCAACGTCGCCGAGCTGCACCCGGACTTCGACCGCTGGATGGTGGTCGGCGGGTACGGCCGGGTGATCGGTCGGCCGGGGCTCGATCTGGCGACGCGTGAGCTGTGCATCGCCGCGCTGCTCGCCGTCTGGGACATGCCGCGCCAGCTCCACTCCCACCTGCGCGGCGCTCTGAATGCGGGCGCCACCGCGGCACAGGTCGATCGCGCGGTCGAGATCGCCTGCTCGATGCTCGACCCGCAGCGCGCCGGTGAGGTCCGCGCGCTCTGGTCGGAGGTGCGGCTTCGCACCCACGCCCCGACCGTTTCCCAGCCCGCGCGCTGACAGCTCACGGAGTTCATGTTTCTCGATCAGGCAACCATCTACGTGTACGCGGGGCAGGGAGGCGACGGCATCGTCGCCTTCCGGCGTGAAGCCCTCGTGCCCCACGGCGGCCCCAGCGGCGGCGACGGCGGCAAGGGCGGCGACGTGATCCTGCGGGTGAACTCCCAGCTGGGCACGCTGCTGGACTACCGGTACCGCCAGCACTACCGGGCTCCGCGCGGCGAGCACGGCGAGGGTTCGAACCGCACCGGCCGCAGCGGCGAGGATCTGGTGCTGATGGTTCCGCCCGGCACCGTCGTGAACGATGCGGACACGGGAGAGACGCTCGGCGAGCTGCTTCACGAGGGGGAGGAGCTGGTGGTGGCGCGCGGCGGCCGCGGAGGACGCGGAAACGCCCGCTTCGCCACTGCCACCAATCAGGCACCCCGCCGCGCCGACTCCGGCGAGGAGGGGGAGGAGCGGCGGATCACCCTCGAGCTGAAGCTGATCGCCGACGTGGGGCTGGTCGGTGAGCCGAATGCTGGCAAGTCCACCTTCCTGGCGGCCGTCTCGCACGCCACGCCGAAGATCGGCGACTACCCCTTCACCACGCTGACTCCCAACCTCGGGGTGGTGCGTCTCTCGGATGGCCGCGCCTTCATAATGGCCGACATCCCGGGTATCATCGAGGGAGCACACGAAGGCAAGGGGCTGGGGCTGCAGTTTCTGCGGCACATCGAGCGCACCCGCACGCTCGCCTACCTGATTCCCGCCGACGCCCTCGATGCGCAGGCGGAGTTCGAGCGGCTGCGCGCCGAGCTCGACAGCTACTCGCCCGAGCTTGCCGCCAAGCCACACTGCATCGTCTTCACCAAGGCCGACCTGCTGCCGCCCGAATGGGAGACGCCGCGTATCGAAGCGCCGGACGCCTGGGGCCAGTTCCTCGTCTCGGCGGTTGCACGGCGCGGCCTCGACTCGCTGTTGGAGGGGCTCTGGGCGCGCGCCGCCGATGCTGCCGCGGATGAGGTCGAGGCGCCGGACGAGCCGGAGCCCTGGCAGCCGTAGCCGGCGCATGCCTCTCTCTCCTGCGGCACTCGAGCCGCTCCTCCGCCTCGCTCTGGTGCCGGGAATCGGTCCCAATCGCCTGACGATGCTGGCGCGCCGCTTCGGCTCGGCCGAGCGCGTGCTCGCTGCCAGCCGGGCAGAGCTCGCAGCTGTTGCCGGTGTCGGTGATCAGCTGGTGCGTCGGCTGCGCGCGGCTTCCGAGCCAGCCGCGCTCGAGCGGGTGAGCTCTGCTCTGTCTGCGATGGAGCGGATGGAGGCGGTGGCGCTCACCCCGGACGACCTCTCCTACCCCGAGGCCTTCCGTGTGCTCGCCGACCCGCCGTACCTGCTCTTCGCCGCGGGAGATCTCACGCTGCTCGGTGAGCGCGCGGTCGCGGTGGTCGGCACCCGACAGCCGACCGACTATGGGCGGAGGGCGGCTGCGGAGCTGAGCGCCGGCCTCGCGCGTGCCGGCTACGTCGTAGTTAGCGGAATGGCGCGCGGGATCGACGCAGCGGCGCACAGCGCGGCGCTGGACGCGGAGGGCGGCACGATCGGTGTGCTTGGACACGGCATCGACCACATCTACCCGGCGGAGAATCGCACCCTCTTTCAGCGGGTCCGGCAGAGTGGCCTGCTGCTCACCGAGTTTCCTCCGGGAGAGCAGCCGCGGGCAGGCAACTTCCCGCGCCGCAACCGCCTCATCTCGGCGCTCGGCGCAGGCGTGCTGGTGGTCGAGATGGGAGCGCGCAGCGGCGCCCAGCATACCGTGAACTACGCGACGGAGCAGGGAAAGGAGATCTTCGCCGTTCCCGGGCCGATCGCCTCCGCGGTCAGCGCCGGCACCAA
>JBPCIT010000051.1:0-25562 GCA_051006015.1 Longimicrobiaceae bacterium | reverse complement strand
GCGCGTGTATTTTGTTTTGGACGTCGGCTTTGGGCAAGGCCTGTGGGCCCTCATCCCCTCTCCGCTCGGCACCCGCTCCCCGGCATGGGGGAGGGTGGGCAGGGGGTGAGGGCCCCATGCTCATCCGGCCAGTTCCCCGCGCAGGTAGGTAAGCCAGCAGCCACCTGTGATGCGCCGCTCCGCCGTGAGCACTTCCGCCAGCGCCGTGCCGGCGACATACGTCCAGCAGTCGTGCTCCCCAGCCCGCACTCGCACCCGCGAGTACAGCCCCACCGCCACCTGCTCGTACCGGTCCAGCCGCCGCAGCACCCCGGCTGGGCAGCGCCATACCTCCCCCTGTACAGAGCCGCTTCCGTCGAGCACGAGCGTGGGATATTCACCGTTGACGTCGTAGAGCGCGCCGGCCACGCGCGCGGCGCCGAGGAACTCGCAGCCTCGCAGCATCCCCGCCACGTCGCCGCCTGCCCGCAGCGTGCCGTAGACGAAGAGGTGCTCACCCGCCGCACGTGGCAGCAGCGCCTCGCTCATCGGGTGGCGTTCAGCATGAGCTGCGCGTAGAAGCGCACCGCCTCCGCGTAGTTCTCCACCGAGATGCGCTCGTCGGTGCCGTGCAGCCGGGCGGTCTCGCCCGGTCCCAGTCGCAGCGGGAGGAAGCGGTAGATGCCGGGGCTGAGCGCGGAGAAGTGGCGCGCGTCGGTGGCGCCGACCACCAGGTAGGGCGCGACCACCGCGTCGGGGAAGACCTGGCGGATGGTGCGCTGCAGCAGCGTCCAGCTCGGGGAGTCGGGAGGGGAGACGGGTGACGGTTCGCTTCCCTCGCCGAGCAGGCGCAGCTCGACACGCGGATCGTCCACCACCTCGCGCACCCGCTCGAGCACACCCGCGGCGCTGTCGCCGGGGCGCAGGCGGAAGTTGACCACCGCACGGGCGCTGCTGGGGAGCACGTTCTCCTTCACCCCCGCCTGGAAGATGGTCGCGGCCGTGGTGGTGCGCAGGGTGGCGTCCGTGGTCGGCGAGGCGGCGAGCTGGCGCTCGACGAGCGGCCGGAAGAGCCAGAGATTGGCGAAGACGATCCGCGGGCCGAAGCCCATCTCACGCCCGACGTAGTCGAACATCTCGCGCGTAGGGCCGGTGATGCCGCCGGGGAAGGGGCGCTCCTCCAGGCGCGGGATGGCGCGGCTGGCGATCCCCACCGCCGTCTGCCGCGGCGGCATCGAGGAGTGACCACCCTCCCCGGTCGCGATCAGCTCGATGCTGACGCTTCCCTTCTCCGCAATCCCCACCACCGCGACGGGCGCCGTGACACCTGGCACCGTGCCGGTCGTCAGAGCGCCTCCCTCGTCGAGGACGACCTCAAGCTCCACCTCGCGCGACGCGAGCAGGGAGGCGATCCGCGCGGCGCCCTCCGCGCCGCCCACCTCCTCATCCGCCCCGAATGCGAGGTAGACGGTGCGCCGCGGCTGGTGCCCCTGCGCGAGCAGCAGCTCCGCCGCCTCGAGAACGCCCAGCACGCCGAGCTTGTCGTCCATCGCTCCGCGGCCCCAGATGTAGCCGTCGGCGATCCGGCCGGCGAAGGGGGGGTGCGTCCACTGCGCCTCGGTGCCGGGCTCGACCGGAACCACGTCCATGTGGCCCATCAGCAGGATCGGTCGCAGCGCGGGATCGCTCCCCGGCCAGGTGTAGAGGAGCGCGCCCTGCCCCACCACCTCTCGGCCGAGCGCTCCATGCACGCGCGGAAAGCTCACCTGCAGGTACTCCCGCAACGCCGCGATCTGCTCCTCCTCCCGCTGCGCCGGGTCCTCGAAGGAGATGGTGCGGAAGCGCAGCGAGCCCGCCAGCCGCTCGGCGGCCGCGCCGGCATCCACTGGCAGCTCCGCCGCAGGCTCGCTCGGGAGCTGCCGCGAGGTGAAGCGCGCGGTGCGCACCAGCACGACGGTGAGGAGAAGTACCAGCCCAAGGGCAACTGCGCGCGCGATGCGCTTCATCCGAATTCCCATCGAACGGCGTTGGCTACGCACCAAGTCATGGCTGGCCGCCGAGAACTGATCGCGGGCAGCCGCCACAGTTCGGCCTTTCCACAGCCATTTCCGTCCTCTTCACCCGCGCCTCGACCAGGAGAGCGCGAGGCGAGGCAAGATGGCTGGCAGAACAGTCGGGTTGCCGCCGGGGTAAAGCCGTTCCTCAGAGAACATTTGCAGCGATTGGCTCCCGGTGCGCGAATGATCCACCATGGCCCGGACACCATAGGTGCTCCACAACAAAGGCCGAATATACGACTGCAACCGTGCCCCTCCACCATCAGAGTGCGGTAGCGTCTGCTCCTTGACAGTAGGGAGGCGTCCATATACGCTCGTGTTAGGGCGACTCTCAGACACGATATCTGCTTACCATGCGTTGATGCTCCTCCGGCACTCACCGCCATGTGTCCGAGAGTCCTGAGCGGTTACGACAGGTGCAAGGTAGTGCGCTACCGAGGTCTCTCCCGGCTCCAACCCCTTCCCCGCGACTAGCGGATCGAGAAAGCAGCACTCGCTTCCGTAGTGTCCCAGATGAGGCGGAGCACGCCACCGCTCCCCACCGCTTCGATGCGGATGGTGAACTGCTCGACCGGCTCTGCGAGGCTCCGCACCCGCATCGGCACACGCACGAAGTCATGGCTCTCGTCGTAGAGTGTCCCCCACTGTCCGGTCTGCCGGTTGATGATCAGCATCCAGCCCTCCGGCGCGGGAAGAGTCCACAGCGTGTACGAACCTGCGGGTACGATCGCTTCGCCAAAGGTGAGTGTACGATCGGTCGTGAACAGTGTGGCTGGCCCGGCACCGGTGCGCCAGACCCGGTTCCAGGGCACGATTCCGCCAAAGATCTCTCGACGGCGCTTGAAGGGCCGGCCGTAGTCCACCCGGAGCGACGCACCATGTACGTTCGCCTGCGCCGTGCCGCTCGGTGAGACGCTGCCGAGCGCGCCCTCGCGGCGCTCACGCTCCAGGAGGGCTTCGACCACCGAATCGCTATCCAGCCACGCAACCCGCTTCCCGTGCAGGTTCCACGAGGAGCCGAGAGCATCGATTTCAACCGCGCGACCCTGTGCGTCCTGCCGAACCCGAACGGTCCCCATCACGTCGCTACCGAGGCTGACCCAATCCGAAGAAATGCGCCGCAGCACCATTCGACGCATGCCGAGGCTCGCCATCGGATAGTGCCAGCCGATCACGCTATCGCCTACCGTCGCGGGCGCGTACGCCGCCAGCACCGGCCAGGAGTTCACCATGAAGAGATTGTTCATCATGTGGGCTCGCCCGGCGAACGCGGCCGGGCGGGAGTTGGGCTCCACCCCCATGGCGAAGGCCGAGGAATCGCCGTGTACCACCGCGGTTGAGTCCCCACGCACCTCTAGCAGAGTACGACCCGTCGGCGGAGACGCCGGAGGCGCTGCCGGGTCGAAGGAGAGCTGCTCGAGGCGCGCCACTGAGCCGTCGGAGTTCAGCGTCGCCTGCGTGATGCGCAGCGCAACCTTCGGCGCACGCTCCACCATGCGAAGCCACACACGCTCGCCCTCGCGAACGGTCCAGATGATGTGCGTGGTGTCGCGACCAAGCCGCATGACGAAGACCATACTGTCCGCCTTGATCTGCGCCGAGGCAATCGCGGGTGCAAGCACGGACAGACAGAACACCAGGATGATAGATGGTAGGGCGCTGCGCGTCACGGTAGGTTCTCCTGATCGGGTAATGTCAACACTTCGGAGGCAACAATATGAATGCGGGTCTTGCCGTTCCTGCACACGAGCCCTCGTCGGTGAATCACTGCCCCGCCGGCGCAGGCGCAGTGGGAATCCCACGCCAGAGTTCACGGCGACGCGATCACCACACCGATTTGCCGGGCATATGCGACCACGGTCAGTCGCCACGACACAATCCCGCACCCTCTGCCGCGCGGCGACGCGCTGCCATCCGCAGCCGAGGGCAGGCGGCTGACCGATTACGCCCTAACCTATTGAGGATTGCAGTTCGCAACCTATTGAGGATTGCAGTTCGCGAAGCCGAACCTGCAGTCCTGTGTTCAACGTGAAGAATCAGGCGCGAGCCCGCACCGCGCCAGAGCAGCGGCATGTGTGAATTCATGGTGCGGGATCGTCGCCTGCATTCGCTTGTTCAAGTAAGCCGCTACGCGGCAGGGCAGCCTCGAGCGCCGCTTCAACGCACCCATTCGGCCTGACAGGTACAGCCTGGCCGTCGCGAACGCGGAGCACCCCGACGCCAGTAACACCGCATCATGCGCATGCTCTGCGAACTTCCTCTGCGCGTGCAAACGCCGCCGCGTATCGCCGTCCTCCTTGGCCTCGTGCAGCGTGGGCCAGACGCCCATCTCCGCGGCCGGGCGAATGCACCATCGGCACGACCGGCCCAGAGGCTCTGAACCGATTCCCGTTTCCCCATGCGTCCTGCACGCCAGCCCGGGCTTCAGACTCCGACGCGCGCCTGCGCGCCGCTCCGTCTGCCGAGGGAGTCACCTCCCGCGGCCCACGACACCTCTCGTATCGCCCACAGGATCGCCTTGCCCTCGCATGCGATCCCCGGTATTCTGTTGTGGTACGGCCCTCTCCTGCCGGCTGGATCCCTTCGAGCAGTATACCCCCCCAAGGTACCCGGAAGCATTACCCTAAACGCGCGCGTGCGCGTGCGTGCGAGCCCTCTCGCCGACGGGCTTCTTGAACGCAGGTTTGCAGGTTCGGCTTCGCGAACTGCAAACCTTAATAAGTTAGGCTGCTTGATGTCGCAACTGACTTAACTCGCCTCCTCCGTTGCACCTAGCTTGGCGAGATAGTGCCGCGTGAGCGCGTTCTTGGATATCAGCTGGTAGAGTTCACCAAATCGCGATTTTAGTTGCTGGCGACTGCATGAGAAGAGGGGTGATGGGCCATCCAGGCCACCGCGGGCAACGTGGAATACCTGTATGGTCCGGCTGTCAGTGACCAGGAAGAAATCACACTGCGTCCAAAGGCTGTAGCTCTTGGCCTGATTGTGTGCGCTTAGGAGTTCCTTGGCTTTCGCGAGACGCTGCTCCCGCTTCGCCTCCACCGTGAGGAGGGGCTGATTCCGGAGCACTTCGAGATCGCTGTTGAACAGGGCGAAGTCGATGACCAGAGTTGTGGACCTTGACCCGTGTGCGGCAGGCACTGGCATGCCATCGTATCGGTCGTCTTCGGAATACCCAAGCCGGGTCAGCAGGGGCACGATAAACTTGATCTCAACTTCTTTTTCGGTCCGCAGGGCTTTGTCGGCCACGCGATCAAACCATTCGTCGCCGTTCCAGTCGCTCGGTGGAGCAGTGGCCGATCCTCCGTTGACGGGCCGAGGGGAAGCATTTTGCTGATCGGTCGAAAGGTAGACCCAATCTTCTTTGCTGAGTTCCCAGTCGTTGCCGAGGCGGACGATGGGCGGGTTGATCGAGATCCCGCGCCCGCTGAGGAGCTGAGTAATCTCGGCGGTGTTGCTGTCAGATCGCTTTGCATAGCCGAATTTGCGAAGAAGAGAGCGGACCTTGAGCCGCTTGCGCGCGGAGCGAGAACTGCTCACATCCTTTCGAATCGCCTCCGCGATCTGTTCAGCATCTTCGGGCAGTGGCATGCCTGTCCTCATCTTGAAGAAAGCGCTGGAGCAGCCTAACGAGAATTAGGCCGACTTGAGTCCGCTCATCCAGGATTACGGAAGACCGTAACCCGTTGCCGCATGCGCAGATCCCAAAGCCGCACGTTCGCGATCGCCGGTCTCGAATCCGCCTAACACCGGAGCCCCCTCCGCCGGCTGGCTTGCGGAAGTGCAAGCCCAACAATGAGAAGGCGAACCCCGGCGTCGGCCGTGCCGCAGGGATTATATGGAATCGCATCGGCCTATCTCCGCTGCGGAGCGGGTTAGACCGACTCACCGGACCGGCGAGTGTCCCGTCCGCCCGTGCAGAATAACCCGTCTCCAGAAGCGAGGACAAGCTCACCAACCACTGATAGCGTGAGCGTGTTCCTCGGGCCGCGCCTCTGCTCCACGTAAGCCGGTCCCCTTGCGGGAAGCCGAGCTTCCCCGAACCAGTGCGCTCCTCATCTTCCCTGGCAGGTACTACCCCGAACCGGCCAAGTATCCGATCCGCCTCCGACCGCCTACGGCACGATCATGATGTGAGCCCAGGGGGTGCCGGGATTCATCAGCCAGGGCGCGCCGCGCGTCGCCGCGGTCGGCAGCCCCGTGCTCTCCGCGGTGGCGTACGGGGTGTAGACGACGTACAGCGGGGAGGCGCCCTCGATCTTGCCGGTCGCCGGATCGAAGCTGCCGGCGGGGCCGGTGAGGGAGTAGAGCGCCGCCGGGCGATCCGGCATCCGCAGCGCGCCCGACTCGATCTCCCGCAGCCTTGTAGCCTGGACCTCGTCGCGCTCCTTCCCCTGCGCCTGCAGCTCGCGCCCGCGCGCCATGAAAGGCTCCAGGCTCCGATGATAGCAGGCGACGTGGAATCGGTCGTCGCCGGGCTGGTCGGCGAGGCAGATCAGGTCGTTGGTGCCCCGCCGCAGCGTCGTCAGGCGACCGTCGCGGCCGTAGCCGAGCACTGTCGCCCCTTCGCGCAGCGCCTCGGGCGCGGGCGCGACCGCAGCGGCAATCTGCTGCGCAGGCGGCAGGGGCTGAGCACGGGATGGCTGCTGCGCGGACGCGGTGCTGGCGCTGGCGAAGAGCAGCGCCGCCGGAATTGCGATCTTCCACATGATGCCTCCGAGGTTAGGGTGCGGGCCGGATGGGAACGAGATCGCACAGGGCGAGGCGGCGCTCATCCGCCGTCGAGGGTGCGGGGGCTGGCGATCAGCAGCTTTTCCCGCGCGGTCTGCCGGACGTGCTCGAAGCTGCCCGGCGGAGCCTCGCCGCGGCGGATGCGCCGCGCCAGCTCGCCGTTCAGCTCGATTAGCCGCCGACGCAGCGCCTGGAAAGTGGCGGGCGGCTCCGGATCCACCTCGAGCAGGCGTGCGAGGCGTGCGTGCTCCCCCAGCAGCAGCTCCTCCTCGCCCGCCAGCTCGCGCGCGAGGATTCCGAGTGCGTTGGCGGCGACCAGGGTGCGGAAGCGCAGCCGCGGGTCCTGCAGCGCGGGAAGGATCTCGCCCTGGAGGAACTCCAGCACCGCCTGCGCCAGCTCCGGCGCGGTGGGTCGGTCCTGCATCAGCTGGCCCCTTCGATCAACGAGAGGATCTCCCACTCGACCTCGGCGGCGAGGCGGCCGAGGATCGCCAGCTCGACGCTGCGCTCCTCGCCGCGCAGGTGCCGCCGCGCCTGCGTGAGTGATCCGACTGCCCACTTGGCGTTCCCCGCGACCTCCCAGAAGAAGAGCTCGTCCAGGCCGATGCCGCGTCCGCTCAGCTCGTTGTAGCGCGCGAGGTAGGGCTCCACTTCGTCGATGCCACCCAGCCGCAGCCGGTCCGCGCCGAAGCGCCAGGCGCGCACCAGCGGCCAGGCGAGGTCCTCCGCGGGGTCGCCGAGGTGCGCGAACTCCCAGTCCAGCACCCCCACCAGCCCCTGCGCGTCGACCATCAAATTGCCGATGCGGAAGTCGCCATGGCAGACCACCGGATCGCCACCGCGGGGGAGATGCTCACGCAACCACCGGAGTCCCAGCTCGATGGCGGGGTGCGGCTCCTCCAGCGCGTCCAGCTCCCGCTCCAGCAGCTCGATCACCGCGAGTGCTGCCGACGCTTCGCTCCGGCTGGGCAGAAAGGGGAGCCGCTCGGGCGCGATGCCGTGGATACGGGCCAACTCCTCCGCCATCTGCAGGGGGAGCGCAGCGCGCGCGGCGGCCAGCTCCTGCCGCTGCACGATGCGCCGGCCGATGCTCTCTCCCTGCAGCCGCTGCATCACGAAGGCCTCGCGCCCCTGCACGTCAGGCAGGTAGCCGAAGGGGCGCGGCACGGTGACGCCAGCCTCGTGCGCCGCTTCGAGCACCCTGAACTCCTCCTCCAGCGTAAGAGTCTCCGAGTAGATCACCCCGCCGCCCGCGCGCCTCACCAGCAGCTCGCGTCGCTCCCCCGCGGTGCGGGCGTCCACCGCCCATGCTTCCTTCGAGGCGCCGCCGGCGAGCAGCACCGCCCGCTCGATCTCGACCGGCGCGCCAAAGCTCGAGGCGAGCCCCTCCCGCAGCGCCGCGAGCGGCGGATCGCTCACGGCCGCAGGCCGCGCCGGAAGACGCGTTGCGCGATGGACATGCGGTGCACCTCGTTGGGACCGTCGTAGATGCGGAAGGGCCGCACCTCGCGGAAGAAGTGGCTCAGCGGCGTATCCTCGGAGACGCCGAGCGCGCCGCAGATCTGCAGCGCGCGGTCGACGACGCGGTTCACCGTCTCGGAGACGAAGACCTTGGTCATCGAGGCCTCCTGCCGCACCCGCTCGCGGCGGTCGAGCTTCCACGCCGCGTGCCAGATCATCAGCCGCGCCGCATGGATCTCGGTATACGAGTCGGCGATCATCCATTGCACGGCCTGATGCTCGGCGAGGGAGCGCCCGAAGGACTCGCGCTCGCTAGCGTAGCGGGTGGCGATCTCCATCGAGCGCACCGCAACCCCCAGCCAGCGCATGCAGTGCGTCAGCCGCGCCGGATCGAGTCGGAGCTGCGCGTGCTCGAACCCCTTGCCTACCTCGCCGAGCACTGCATCCGCCGCGACGCTGCACTCGACCAGGTCGATCTCTCCATGGCCGCCGGGCACCAGCGTGTCCATCGTCGGGATGCTGCGCCGCAGCCGGAAGCCGGGATTCTCCGTCTCCACCAGGAATAGCGTCGGCCCCTCGGCGGCGCGGGCGAGCACGATGGCGAAGGCGGCGCCCTCCGCGCCGCTGGTGAACCATTTGGTGCCGTCGATGATCCAGCCGTCCCCCTCCCGCCGCGCGGCGGTGAGCAGCAGGGAGGGATCGGAGCCGGCGCCGGGTGCGGGCTCGGTCATCGCGAAGCAGGAGCGGATCTCGCCGCGCGCCAGCGGCAGCAGGTAACGCTCGCGCTGCTCGGCGGTGGCGAGGTGGAGGAGGGTGTGCATGTTGCCCTCGTCCGGCGCGGAGGCGTTCAGCGCGAGGGGGCCGAGCAGGCTGCGACCCGCCTCCTCCAGCACGGTCGCCAGCGCTCGCCAGTCGAGCCCGAGTCCGCCCAGCTCGAGCGGCAGGTGGGGGAGGAAGAGATCCGCCTTCCGTGCCGCGGCTTGCAGCTCGCGCCGCAGCTCATCGAGGCGCCCGGGCGCGGCGCTCACCTCGCGCTCGCGCGGGATCACTTCCCCCTCGAGGAAATCGCGCACCCGCTCGCGCAGGGCACGGGTCTCCTCATCGACCGAGAAGTCGATCATCGGCAGCCTGTAACCGGCCAGCGTGGTAGACCGCCGGCTCGAGCAGCATCGACTGGCGAGTGGTGCATCAGGATATCCTGCGCTCGGCAGGTAGGGGGGTGATTCTCAGGCTCGGAAGCATGATAACTCCCGCGCTGCGGCGGGAACAGACTGGTGCTCGGGAGCAGAAGCGACGGGGCCCCGGATCCGCTCCGGGGCCCCGTAGATCAGCCTCGGCTTCGCCTGGGAGGCCTATAGCGGTGTTCGGGACGGTTTGGAGCTTACGCCATCGCTCCAGGCCCTCACCCCCTGGCCCCTCTCCCGCAGGCGGGAGAGGGGGAACAGTATAGTACCGGGTCAGCATCAACCCCTCTCCCAGCATTGGGAGAGGGGTGCGAGCCCCAGCGAGCGGGGTGAGGGCTCGCCGGAGCCGGGCTCTACACCGATCTGTATGCCGCTTTAACGGTCGCGGTCATAGCCTCGCTGGCGGCGCCGATTCTGGAGCTCGGCGTCGTAGCCGCCGGCACTCTGCGGACGCAGGTCCCAAGCGCCACTGAAGCCGCCGTAGGGGCCGCGGGAGCTGTAGTCGCTGTAGCCGGTTCCGAGATCGCTGCCCCAGGTGGCCTCGGCGTAGTCGCCGCGCCGGCCGCCGCGGTAGTCGCCGCCGTAGCCACCTCGACCGGAGCGGCCGCCCCGCGGCCGCAGATTCGCGTCGTAGCCGCGCTCCCTGTCCACCGGCTCCCGCGCCCACCTGCTCCGCTGGAAATCCCGTCCGTAGTTCGCCATGCTCTCTCCTCCTCTTTCGGTTGCCTTGCCATCCCGGAACCGCCCCGACGTGCGGGTGGTTCCGGTGAACTCCTCACATGTTCCTGCAGTAGAACAGAGTGGGGTGCAAGTTGCACACCGCCGGGGGTTCTCTTCCGGCGCGTGTTTCTTCCGCTCCAGGCGCAGCTGCGGTCGACAGCAGGTCGAGAGAGCGGCGCACATCTTGAAAGGAGATCAGCAGGAACAGCATACAGGAGAAATCCATGTTTACGATTCTACGTTCGCGGATGCACCGCCTTCTGCCGGTGGCTCTCTGCGCCATGGTGGTCGGAACCTGCGCCCGCAATCCGGTGACCGGCCGCACGCAGCTCGCCCTGATCTCCGAGGCGCAGGAGATCCAGATCGGGCAGCAGGGAGCGCAGGACGTCACGCAGTCCATCGGCCTGGTGGACAACCAGCAGCTCCAGGAGTACGTGCAGCGAGTCGGCGCCGCACTCGCGGCGGACTCGGAACGCCCGAACCTCCCCTGGACCTTCCGGGTGGTGGACGATCCGACTCCCAACGCGTTCGCCTTCCCGGGCGGCTACATCTTCATCACGCGCGGCCTCCTGAGCCTGATGGAGAACGAGTCGGAGATGGCGAGCGTGCTCGGCCACGAGATCGGCCATGTGACCGCGCGGCACTCCGTCACGATGATCAGCCGTGCGCAGCTCGCGCAGCTCGGCCTCGGGGTGGGCATGATCTTCGTCCCCGAGCTCCAGCAGTTCGGCCAGGCGGCGGGAGCCGGCCTGCAGCTCCTCTTCCTCAAGTACGGCCGCGACGCCGAGCACCAGGCGGACGAGCTCGGCTTCCGCTACGCCCTCGAGGAGGGATACGACGTGCGGCAGATGGCGAACGTCTTCGCCTCGCTGCAGCGCGCCGGCGAGAAGGCGGGACAGAGCCCGCTCCCCGCGTGGATGTCGAGCCACCCCTTCCCCGCGGAGCGGATCCAGCGGGTGGAGCAGCGGGTCGCCGCGCTCCCGGCGCTACCCGATACCACGGGAATCCGCCGCGACGAGTTCCTCGGGCAGATCAATGGGATGGTGCATGGCGAGAACCCGCGCCAGGGCATCTTCCGCGGCTCGACCTTCCTCCACCCGGATCTGCAGTTCCGGATGGAGTTCCCGCAGGGGTGGCAGCTGCAGAACATGACGCAGGCGGTCATCGGTGCCAGCCCGCGGCAGGACGCGGTCATTCAGCTCACCCTCGCCGGGCAGGCGGACCCGGTCGCGGCGGCGCGGCAGTTCTTCGGGCAGCAGGGCATCCAGGCGGGGCCGGCCTCGCAGCAGAACATCAACGGGCTGCCGGCGGTGGTGGGCTCGTTCCAGGCGCAGACGCAGCAGGGGGTTCTCCGCGGCCTGGTCGTCTTCGTGGCTCACGGCGGGCGAACCTACCAGCTCCTCGGTTACACACCCGCGCAGGCGTTCGCGAACTATGATCGTCTGCTGCAGCAGTCGTTCGGCAGCTTCCAGCCGCTGACCGACCCGCAGGTGCTCGCGCTGCAGCCCAACCGCCTCGCGCTCGTGCGGATCCAGCAGGCGATGACGCTGGCGGAGTTCAACCAGCGTTACCCTTCGGCGGTCTCCATCGAGGAGCTGGCGCTCATCAACCAGGTGCCGGACGGCAGCGCACGGCTGGAGGCGGGCACGCAGGTCAAGCGGGTGGTTGCAGGCACGAGCTGAGCGCAGCCGGCTGCGGCTGCCCTGCCGCGGCCGGACGCTTCCCCATCGCCCTGCCCGCGAGGCTGGAGCCAGTATGATTCTCCCCTCCCCCAGAGCTGGGGGAGGGGAGAACTACAGCAGCAAGAGAGAAGCTCTGCGGGCGGCACAGGAACGGAGATGTGCCGGCGGAAGAGAGCGGCGGGCGCGATTCTCCCCGCGCCGCTACAGCGAGAGCTGAAAGCCGAGCCCGTAGTAGCGGACGTTGTCGCGATAGAACTGGCCGTACGGCGCCGGGCCGTCATAGAACTCCGCTAGGATGCGCCAGATGCGCGGCGGATGCGCGGGGTCGCGTCCCCAGCCAACCTCGATGCCGGTGCGCGCGCTCCACGCGGGCGTCCAGTTCTGCTCCTCGGTGGATTTCACATCCACCGCCGCCACCAGCCCCAGCCCGCCTACCCTCCCCGCACGCGCTTCGGCGCCCAGGTGCGCCACGCGCGACTCCAGATCCTCCGGCTCCCGGTTGAAGAGATACTCCCCGCCCCCGTAGAAGCGCAGCGCCCCGATCTCCTGCGAGAGGATCAGCTCGAGCGACTCGAAGGCAAGGTTGACGCGCTCCGGCTGGGTGCGCAGCAGGAACTCATCGCCGAGGTGTGAGCTCTGGTGGTAGAGGCGCAGCCGGGAGCTGAACCCGCCGAGCCGCAGGGTTAGGGGCACGCCGATGATGTAGTCCGCGTTGATCAGGTCGAAGGATTCGGTTCCGAGATCGAACTGCGCGAAGACGCTGCCGACCACGCCGAGCTGGAATCCGTCCCCCGCGGCCGGGCCACCCCAGCGGATGATGCCGAAGCTGTCGCCGATGCCGATCGCGCCCACGGTGGTCTCCTCGCCCGGCGCGCGCCAGCGCAGGTAGCTGGCGAAGCTGCGTGGCTCCTTGGGATCGGCTACCCGCGGACAGAAGAGGTCGCCCTGCGGAAGCAGCACGGTGCCGCGGGCTTCCCCGACATGGATGCCCGGATGGCAGGCCGTCGACCGGAGAAGCTGCGCACTGGCGGGCGAGGCCGACAGTGCAATGAAGAGGCAGGCGGAAAGGAGAACGAAGCGGTTCATCGTGACCTCGCAGTTGCTGCGCAAGCTTTACGGTTCCACCGGAGCGGCAGCCTCGTTCGGGCGGGGGCCGCCGCGGCGCGTCATTGTCACAGCGTAACCTCCGCTCTACATTCTCGCCAGCCCTGCACACCCCGCGGCGGACGGAGGCGGCAGCCGCCGGCGGACAGCTCTCATGGAGGCCCGACTGGACCGCTCCTTCGACTTCTCCGTTCTCTTCGATGAGTATCGCGACGAGGCGCGCCAGCAGCTTGATCTGCTGGACGACGCGCTGCTGACGCTCGAGCGCGCCGGCGCGCTCGCGGAAGAGGAGCGGGCGGCGCTGCTCCGCGCGATGCACACGCTGAAGGGAAATTCGGGGATGCTGGGGCTCGCGCCGCTCCATGACATCGTCCACCGCATCGAGGACGTCTTCCGCTTCGCCCCCGCCGAGTGGCCGCAGCCGCTGCTCGACCGGCTCTTCGAGGCAGCCGCGGCGCTGCGGCGTGCCGTCGAGCACGCCAGCAAGGAGGGGGAGGCGGAGGCGTTCGCGCGGGTGGCCGGCATCTCCTTCGGTTCGGTCACGGCTGCTCCGCTAGCGGATGAACCGAAGGAGCAGGCGCAGGAGCAGGCGCCTGCCCCTGCCGCGCTCCCCGAGAGCGAAGCACCGCCTGAGGAGGCCCCGGCTCCTCCCGCCGCCGAGGCGGTGCCGGCGGGGCTGGACGCCGCGGCGGAGCTGCTGCGCGTCCCCTTCACCAAGCTCGAAGCGATGGTCGCCCGCATCACCGAGCTGGTCGAGATGGGCGATGCGCTGGATCATCTGGCGCGCGCCCATCGGGAGACGCTCGCCGCGGTCGGCCTCTGGCGCCCGCTGCTGGAGCGGATCGAGCGGCTGAAGCGCATCGCCGACGACGTACGCGCCGCGGCGATGGAGCTGCGCCTCGTGCCGGTGGCGCGCGTCTTCGGGCGCTTCCCCAGCCTCGCGCGGGAGCTGGCGCGCGAGCAGGGCAAACGGGTGCAGGTGGTGCTCGAGGGCGAGAGCACCGAGCTCGACAAGAGCACCGTCGACATCCTCGGCGAGCCGCTGCTGCACCTGGTGCGCAACGCCATCGACCACGGACTCGAGCCGCCGGAGGAGCGCGAGGAGAACGGCAAGCCGCCGGAGGGAACCCTCTACCTGCGCGCGACGCCGGCCGGAGACCGGGTGCGGATCGAGGTGGAGGACGATGGGCGAGGCCTGGACCGCCGCGCGATCGTGGCCCGGGCGCGCGAGCTGCGGCTGATCGACCAGGACGCGGAGCTCGAGCCGCAGGAGATCGACGCGCTCATCTTCCATCCCGGTTTCACCACCCGCCGCAAGGTGAGCACCCTCTCCGGCCGCGGCATCGGCCTGGACGTGGTCGTGAGCAGCGTGGCCCGGCTGCGCGGCAGCCTGGAGGTCGAGCCGGGCGCCGACGGGGGCACCCGCTTCGTGCTCCACCTGCCGCTGACGCTGCTCGTGGTGCCGGCGCTGCTCTTCGAGTCGGAGGGGCAGACGCTGGCGCTCCCGGTCATCGAGATCGAGGAGACGATCCGCTCCGCCACGCGCCAGAAGGTCGGCGGGTCGGAGGTCATCCGACACGATGGTGAGCTGCTCCCCCTGGCGCTCCCCAGCCGCATCTTCGGCTGGCCGCGCCCCGCGCCGGCCGCCGCGAGTGGCAACCCGGCCAACGGAGGAGGCGATCCCGAGCGATTCGCGATCGTGGTGCGCCGCGGGACCCGCGCCGCCGCCATCGCGGCCGACCGCCTGATCGAGCAGCGCGACGTCGTGGTCAAGCCGATCCCCGCCCTGCTCGGGCAGCCGCACGGCGTCTCCGGCGCCACGGTGGCGCCCGGCGGCCGGGTCGTCCTGATTCTGGATGCCGGAGGTCTGATCGACCTGAACCTGGACTTCCACCGGAGGGAGCGACGTGTCCGCTAGTCCCCGCAGGATCATGATCATCGAGGACAGTCCCACCATGGCCCAGCTCTACCGCATCGTGCTGGGGCAGGAGGAGGACCGCGAGCTGATCTTCGCCGCGAATGGGCTGGAGGGGCTGGACCTGGCGGCGCAGGAGCCGGACGTCGACCTCTTCATCGTCGACATCAACATGCCGCACGTCGATGGGCTCGAGTTCCTGCGCCGGCTGCGCGGCGAGCTGGGGGTGACGGAGACTCCCGCGGTCGTGGTCTCGACCGAGGGCGAGGAGACCGACCGCGCGGCGGCATTCGACGCGGGCGCGAACGGATTCCTCCGCAAGCCCTGGAAGCCCGCGCAGCTCATCGACCTCGTGCGCTCCTTCTCCGCGCCCTCGCCGTGAACGATGCGGGGATGATCGTCGCCGTGCGGCTCGGCGCCGCGGAGTTCGGGCTGCCCATCGAGCGGGTGCGCGAGGTGCTGGCGCCACCGCCGATCACGCGCGTTCCCTTCGTTCCCACGGCGATCTGCGGCGTGACGAGCGTAAGGGGCACGATCCTGCCCGTGCTGGACCTGGGGCTGCGGCTGCTCGGCAGCGAGGCGGCGCGGCCGGGGCGGCTGGTGGTGGTCGGCGCAGGGGAGGGCGTCGGCCCGGTCGGCTTGCTGGTGGATGCCGTCACCGGCCTCGTCGAGGCGCCGGCTGAGGCGATCCAGGCTCCTCCCGTGGAAGCCGAGGCCACGCTGCCGGTGGGCTTCATCCTCGGCGTCGTCGCCGCGGAGGCGGGGCGGCTGGTCACGCTTCTCGACCTCTCACGCGTGCTCGACCTGGTCGAGCACGCCGAACAGGAGCTTTGATGGCTAGCTTTACCGAACGATTCCGTAACCTCCCGGTGCGCACCAAGATCTTCGTCGGGAACGCGGTCATCCTGCTCGCCATGCTGCTCGCGGCGGTGTTCATTCTCATGCAAACGACCGGGATCGACAACCGTATCGCCGATGCCGAACGCGCCGACCTCGTGCAGGAGGCGGGGGAGGAGATCGGCCTCGCGCTCGCCGACCGCACCGCGGCCTTCCGCGACTACCTGCTCTCCGCGCAGGATACCGCGTTGGCGGCGTTCGACGAGGCGAACCAGCGGCTGCAGGGCGCGCTCGACCGGGCGCGGTCGGGGGTTCGGGATTCGGTGCAGGCCGAGCGGCTGGACTCGATCGCGGATCTGTCGCGGCTCTGGAATGTCGAGGTTGCGCAGGTCGGGATCGAGCTCCGTCGCGCCACGCTGCAGCCGGGCGGTCCGCCACTCGACACGGTCGTAACCTTCGTGCAAACCGGCGAGGGCCGCCGAGGTGCAGCCCGCGCCCGTGAGGTGCTCCGCAGATTCAACACCCGCCAGGCTGCGATCGCCCGCGAGCGCCGCGAGGAGATGCGCCAGGTGGCCGAGCGCATTCGCCTGGTGGCCTGGACCTCCTTGGTAATCGCACTGGTGGTGGCGGTCGGCGCCACCCTCTGGATCGCAGCACGCATCTCCAAGCCACTGGTGCAGGCGGTGGACTTTGCCAGCCTGGTGGCGGCGGGGGATCTGACGCAGCAGCTCTCCGCCAACGGCAACGACGAGGTCGGCAGGCTGAGCGCGACGCTGAACCGCATGGCGGCGGATCTGCGGGGCACCATCAACCGGGTCCACACGGCCACGGTGCAGGTCGCCGCCTCCGCCGATCAGATCGCGGCGACCTCGCGGCAGATCTCGCACACGGTGGACGATCAGGCGCGTGCGACGGAGGAGACCTCGAGCTCGATGGAGCAGATCGCCGCGCAGATCTCACGCGTGGCGCGCAGCGCGGAGTCGCTCGCGGCGTCCGTCGAGCAGACCTCGAGCTCTATCGCGCAGATGGGGCAGAGCATCGAGACCACCGCCGGGAGCGCCGACGCGCTCGGCACCTCGGTCGAGCAGACCTCCGCCACCATCGAGGAGATGGCGGCCTCGATCTCGCAGGTGGCCCGCCACGTCGACGAGACGCGCGAGATCGCCCGCGGCGCCGAGGCGGACGCGCGCGAGGGGAGTGATGCGGTCGCGCGCAGCACCGAGGCGATGCGGCGCATCCATACGGAGATGAACGAGCTGGTCGAGACGATCCGTGGGCTGGGAAGCACCGGCGAATCCATCGGACAGATCTCGGAGCTGATCGAGGACATCGCGGACCAGACGCACCTGCTGGCGCTCAACGCCGCCATCGAGGCGGCGCGCGCGGGCGAGCACGGCCGCGGCTTCTCGGTGGTCGCCCAGGAGATCCGCCGCCTCGCCGAGCGCTCGGTCGAGTCGGCGCGTGAGATCGGCAGCACCATCCGCACCGTGCGAACCGATGTAGGGAGAGCAGTGAAGTCCACCGGAACCGTAGCCGAGCGCACGCGGGGCGGCATCGAGCTGGCCGACGCGGCGGGAGCCGCGCTCGAGAAGATCAACAGCTCCGCTGGCCGAACCCGCGAGCTGATGGAGGAGGTCTCCCTCGCGACGCAGCAGCAGATCAACGCCGCGGAGCAGGCACAGGAGGCGGTGCGCCACATCCAGCAGATCGCCGAGGAGACCCGCATCGCCACACGGGAGCAGGCTCATGGCAGCCGGCAGATCGTCGATGCGGTGCGCAACATGAACCGGCAGACGCAGGAGGTCTTCGCCGCCACCGCGGAGCAGAAGCGGGGCGGGGACCTCATCCTCCAATCCACCGAGCAGATCAGCCGGGGCGCACGGCAGGCGCAGGCGGCGGTGCAGGAGGTCGTCACCGCGGCGGACGACCTCTCCTCGCAGGCAAGCCGACTGAGCGAGGTGGTGGGCGAGTTCCGTGTCTGAGCCCGGCATCGCCGCCTTCGTCGAATCGGAGAGCGGCGAGGCGGCGCGCACGGCCTTCGGAAGCCTCCTCGATGCGGGCGGCGCCGAAGCCCTCGCGGATGCTCTCCTGCGCGAGGTGAGCGCGGAGCCCGCCTGGCGGCGCCACCATACGCTCGAGCGGCTGCGCGACATCGCGGGTGGCGAGGCACTTCACCCCCGCCTCGTCGCGGCGCTGCGGGACGGCGCGGACGCGGAGCGCCGCAATGCCGCTCGCTCGGTGCTCGCCGCGCTCGCCGCTCCGCGCGCTGGGGAGGGTGAGCCCACGCGCGAGCTGCTCGAGCAGCTGATCAGGGAAGATCCCGATGCGGACGTGCGCGTGCTCGCCGTATCCGCACTCGGAGAGTCCGGCAACCGCGAGTCCCGCCCGGCCCTGGAGAGCGCGCTGCGCGACGCGGAGGAGAACGTCGTCTCGGCCGCGGCCGACGCGCTGGGACTGCTCGGGGACGCCCGTGCCGCCGCTGCCCTCGCCGAGCTGGTCACCCGAGGCGAGTTCTGGGGCCGGATGTCGGCTATCGTGGCGCTCGGCCAGCTGCGGGACGCCCAGGCGGTGCCTTCGCTCGCGCAGGCCGCGGCGGACCCGCTGCTCGCCGAAGCAGCGGCTGCCGCGCTGGGCGAGATCGGCGACGCGGCGGGGCTCGAGCCGCTGCGAAGGCTGCTGGAGGAGGGGAGCGGCTCCATCCGCCGCACCGCACAGCGTGCCGCCGCCGCGATCCTGGCGGCGAGCCCGGCCACCCCCGTGCCGACCTGGCTCCGCGCGGCACTGGCCGGCCAGGAGGAGGAGCTGGAGCGCACCCTTCGCGAGAGCGGCGACGACTGTGCCGCCCGGCTGCTGGGGGTGGCGGGCAGTGATGCCGGAGCCGCGCACCTGGTCGCCGCCCTCGCCAGCGACGAGCTTCGCCCGGCAGCCGCGGCCGGCATCGCGCTGCTGCCGCGCGACGTCGCGGCCGAGGCGCTCCTGATGCGGCTCCCGCTCGCGGAGGTCGAGGAGCGCGCGGCGCTGCTCACCGCACTGCCCGCTCTGCAGGACGAGAGCGAGGTGCGCCGCGTCCTCCCCTATCTCGCCGACGCGGCCAACGAGGTCCGCGCGACGGCCGCAGAAGCGCTCGGCCGCTCGCGTGAGGAGTTCGTCCTCCCTGCCCTGCTCGCCGCGCTGGAGGATCCCGCGCTCCGCCTGGGCGCGGTGCAGGCGCTCGGGCGGCTCGGTCCCACGCGCTGTGCCCCCCTCGCCGATCTGCTCGAGGACGCGGACCCGCGCGTGCGCGAGGCCGCCGCCGACGCACTCGCCCACTGCGCCGCGCAGGAGGGGGAGCGCATCCGCGCCGCCTTGCAGCGGGAGACGGACCCCGGCGCCCGCAACGCGCTGATCCGCGCGCTCGGTGCGGCGGGCGACGGTGCGGCGGCGGTCGCGGATCTGGCGCCGCTGCTCGCAAGCGAGGAGATCGGCCTGCGCTTCGCCGCCGCCCGCGCGCTGGGTGAGACCCGCAGCGCGGAGGCGCTCGCCCCGCTGCTCGAGGCGCTGCTCGACCCCGCCCCCGAGGTGCAGGCGGCGGCGCTCCGCGCCCTCGGCGAGCTGGGAGATCCACGGGCCGCGCCGCCGCTCGTCGAGCGGCTCGACTCCCCCGACCGCGACCTGCGCCGCACCGCGGCCACGGCGCTGCGGGAGATCGCCCCGCCCGGCGTGATCGCGCGGCTGGTGCAGGCGCTCGACGACGCGGACTGGGAGATCCGCCTCGCCGCGGTGCGCGCCCTGGCGCGCCTCGGCGGCGTGGACCCGCTGCACCGCGCCGCAGCGGCGGATTCCGACCCGCTGGTGCGCCGCGCCGCCCGGGAGGCGCTCGCCCTGCTCGGCGACTCGACCCATGTGGCGGACGAGGGAAGCAGCTGATGGGGGTAGTCCTCACCGATGAGGAGTTCCGGCTGTTCGGCGAATGGCTCGCGGAGGAGTACGGCCTGCGCTTCGGCCCGGAGCGGCGCGACATCCTCCGCGCGCGGCTCGATCCGCGCCGCGCCGAGCTTGGCTTCGACAGCTTCGAGCAGCTCTACTTCCACCTCAAGTTCCACCCCGAGCGGGCGGCCGAGCGGCAGCGCCTGCTGCCGCATCTTACCAACAACGAGAGCTACTTCTTCCGCGAGCGCCCGCAGCTCCATGCCCTGCGCGACGAGGTGCTCCCCGCGATCCGCCGCCGGCTGCTCAAGGAGAGCCGCCGCGAGGTGCGCCTGCTCAGCGCGGGGTGCGCGGCCGGCGAGGAGCCCTTCACCCTGGCGATGATCGCGCGCGGAACCGGGCTCTTCCCGCCGCCGTGGAAGATACGGGTAACGGGCGTAGACCTCGACCCGCGCGCCCTGGAACGCGCACAGGGGGCACGTTATTCCGAGCACGCCTTCCGCGGCGTCGAACCCGAGCTGCGGGAGCAGCACTTCCGCCGCGATGGGGAGCAATGGGAGGTGATCCCCACCGTCCGCTCGCTCGTCGAGTTCCGCCAGGGCAATCTGGTCGAGCCTGCCTGGACCCGGGATCTCCCCCCGCAGGACGTCATCTTCTGCCGCAACGTGCTGATCTACTTCGACAACGAGGGGATCACCCGCGCCACCCAGGTCCTCTACGACGCTCTCATCCCCGGCGGCTACCTCTTCCTCGGCCACGCGGAGAGCCTCAGCCGCATCCCCACCCGCTTTGCCGTAGTGCGCCGCCCCGGCGCGATCTTCCACTGCCGTCCCCACGAGGAGTAAGCCCGCGGGGGGAATTGGACGTGCAGGAATGCAACCTGCATAAAATCACGTGCAGATGCGGGACGCGAGAGATCGCCCCCTCCCGATTTCGCGGGAAAGCCGCCGCGCGCAGAATCGCAGCAAGGACAAGGATGGAAGAGAGACGTTCGCGCCCGGTGCGTGTGCTGGTAGTGGATGACTCCGCGTTCATCCGCCGCGCGATCGAGCGGATGCTATCCGGTGCCTCGGAGTTCGAGGTGGTCGGCACCGCGACGAACGGGCGCGAGGCGGTCGAGATGGTGCGCGAGCTGCGTCCGGACGTGGCACTCCTCGACATCAACATGCCGGAGATGGACGGGCTCGAGGCGCTGCGTCGCATCATGCGCGAGGCGCCCACCCCGGTGCTGCTCATCAGCACGCTCGCCAAGCCCGGGGCGGAGGTGACGCTACGCGGCCTCGAGCTGGGAGCGGTGGACTTCATCGACAAGGGGAGCGTGGGCACGGTGATGGACATCTACGACCTCGCCCCCGTGCTGCGGGAGAAGGTGCTCGCCGTCGCCTCCGCGGATCCCCTCAGACGCCCGCCGCCACCGGAGGTGAGCGACGGCACACCGTCGGCGCCTGCGGTGGAGATCCCGCCGATGCTCCGCCCCTGCCGCTTCGACGTCATCGCGATCGGCGCCTCGACCGGCGGGCCGCGGGCGCTCTCCGAGATCCTGCCACAGCTTCCGGGCAACCTCGGAGCGGGCGTGGTGGTGGCACAGCACATGCCGGCTGGATTTACGGAAACACTTGCCGAGCGGCTGAACCGACGCTGCGCCCTGCAGGTCGCTGAGGCCAGCGACGGCGACCTTGTCGAACCGGGGCGCATCCTCATCGCGCCGGGCAGGCGGCAGACCACGGTCGAGCGGGTGCCGGAGAGGGGTCTGGTGGTCCGCGTCTCGCGCGACGCGGAGCAGTCGCTGCATCAACCCTCCGCCGACCTTCTCTTCGCCTCGGTCGCACGCGCCGTCGGTTCGCGTGCCATGGGGATCATCCTCACCGGCATGGGAGACGATGGCGCGCAGGGGCTGCAGCGCCTGCAGGAGGCTGGAGGCCGCACGCTCGTCGAGAGCGCCGAGACCGCGGTGATCTACGGAATGCCGCGCGCGGCCCGTGCCTACGCCGAGCAGGTGCTGCCGCTCGAGCGTATCGCGCCGGCCGTGGTCGAACTCTGCACGAGCCAAGAGAAACGGGAGTCTTGATGCCGCGCGTGCTCGTCGTCGACGATCAACGGATCCCGCGCGTGACGCTCGCGGCGATCCTCGGGGAGGCGGGTCACGCGGTCGTCACCGAGGGGACCGGCCTCGAGGGGATCGCGCGGGCGCGCGTCTGGTCTCCGGATGTGATCGTGCTCGACGTCCACATGCCGGAGATGGACGGCTTCCAGGTAGTCGAGCGGCTGAAGCGCGACCCGGAGACCGCCGCCACACCGGTCATCTTCCTCACCGCGGAGCCGCCGACGGACGACCTGATCGTGCGCGGCCTCGACCTGGGCGCCTACGACTTCCTCAGCAAGGGGTGCAGCAAGGCGGAGCTGCTCGCGCGGGTGGGGGTGATGGCGCGCATCAAGCGCGGCAACGACGAGCTCTCCGCCGTCGCCCGCATCTCGGACACCCTGATCCGCAGCCTCGACCCGCGGGATCTCAGCCGCCTCTTCGTGGAGCAGACATGCGAAGTCTTCCGCGCCGACGCCGCTCTCTTCGTGCGGCCGCAGCCGGACGGGATGCCGGCGCTGCGGATGGGGGACGGGATCGACCTGACGGAGCCGCTCAGCGACCGCCTCATCGAGACGTTGCTCAACCGGCTCGGGGAGCAGGCCAGCGAATCCGACGTGATTCCTCCCGAGCAGATTCCCGGTCCGGCGGGTGCCATCATCCGGCGCTACGGCTTCCGCTCGGCGATCGCGACGCGCGTCGAGCACGACGGCCACTCCCCCACGCTGCTGGCCGTCTTCACCGAACGCAAGGATGGCTTCCGCCGCGAGTCGGATGCACCGCTCCTCCACCTGCTCGCGCGCCAGGCGACGATCGCCCTCGACAACGCGCTGCTCCACATGCAGACCCGCGAGCAGGCGAAGAAGATGGAGGAGCAGGCGGAGGCGCTCGAGCAAGCCATCTCGCAGCGCTCGCGCTTCTTCGCCTCGATGAGCCACGAGCTGCGCACCCCGATCAACGCGGTGCTCGGCTTCAGCGATCTGCTGCGGGAGGGCACCTACGGTCCGCTCACCGAGAAGCAGTCCGCGGCGGTGGACAAGGTCAGCCGCAGCGCGCGACAGCTGCTGGAGCTGATCAACGACATTCTCGACATCTCGAAGATCGAGGCGGGCAAGTTCGAGGTCTTCCGCGAGTGGACGGATCTGGCGGCGCTGGTCCGCGACACCGTCACCTCCGTCGAGCTGCAGGCGGGCGAGAAGGGCCTCGAGATGCAGGTCGAGACCCCCGGCGAGCTGCTGGTCGATACCGACCCCGCCCGGGTGCGCCAGGTCGTGCTCAACCTGCTCTCCAACGCCGTCAAGTACACGGACGAGGGTCGCGTGCACATCGCCCTGCTGCCGAATGCCAACGGCGGCGATCCGGGCGGGTGGATCGAGATCCGGGTCACCGACACCGGTCCGGGGATCCGGCCGGAGGATCGGGACCGCGTCTTCGAGGAATTCGAGCAGGCGGAGGGTGCGTCGTCCCGCGGCGGCACGGGCCTGGGACTGGCGATCTCGCGCAAGCTCGCGGCGCTGCTAGGCGGCGAGCTGCGGCTCGAGAGCGAGGTCGGGACCGGTTCGACCTTCACCCTCCGTTTGCCGGCATCGCCGCAGGTGGCATAGTGCTTGCCCCTGCCTCTGTGTCTGCGATTGGCTCGGGGACCGCACTGCCATGAGTCGGTCCCCAGGTGAAGAGAGGGCAGGCATCAACTCCACGTCCCCCGCCGACTCCGACGGCCCCACCATCCTTGTCGCCGAAGATCACGCCGACAGCCGCGAGGCGCTGCGCGCCCTCCTCGAGGCCACCGGCTACAAGGTGCGGGTCGCCGTCAACGGGCGCGAGGCGATCGACGCCGCGGTCGCCGCGCCGCCCGACCTGATTCTCATGGACCTGATGATGCCGGAGGTGGATGGCTTCCACGCCACCCGTACGCTCCGCGCGCGGGAGGAGTTCCGGGAGGTTCCGATCCTCGCCCTCACGGCGATGGAGGGCTCGCGTGAGTTAGCGCTCGCCGCCGGCTGCGACGACTACATGCCAAAGCCGATCGACGTGCGCACCTTTTTGAGCAAGGTCGCTCGCTGGCTGGAGGACGGACGTACCACGAGTTCCTGACCGCGGCCACTGGCTGCTTCGGTCTGCCGCATCCCCACCTCCGCATACGCCACCCCACCGCAGTAGCAGTGTCTAGTTTCTGAACCCGTCGAGAAAGTAGACAAATGTTTCTAACCTCCCCGCGTGCATACGCCTCCGCCTCTCCCGCTGGGTGTCCTGTATAAGCTCCGGCCGTTTCCGTACCTCCGCATCGACCCGTTCCGATCTGTAACTCGTATTCCTGCAGCAACTTAGAAATACCTGCCGCACGGCGCCTTCGGTGCTTTGCATTCACTCGTAGCGCCGTGGTTATCCGCACCATCGAGTGTTACGAGCGCTCTGCCTGCTGGCAGCGTCCAATCTCACCGTTACCGCCATAGGATCATGCGAACACCCGCTTTCCGCCTCACCGGTCGCGCAGCGCGTGCCTGCGCCCTTCTCCTGCCGTTCCTGCTGGTGGCATGCGCCGACCGCGTATCGCTGCTGGAGCCGGAGTCGGCGACATCCCCCAGCACAGCGGAGTCACAGACGCTCGCGGTCGTCACCACCGCCTCCCCCGCAGAGGCGGCGCCGGGCGAGAGCGTCTCCGTCACCATCAACATCACGAACAACACGGGCAAGAAGGTGATGGTAGAGGTCCTGCAGGTGGTGACGGATCCAGCGGGCGCGCAGATCAGCAGTCGCACCTGGCAGAAGCAGAATATCCCGAGCAACAAGACCGTCGTTCTCGAGAACACCTTTACGAGCGCGGTGGATGCAGCGGCCGGGATGTACCTGGTGGGCGTACGCATCACCAGCAGTGATCAACGTACCGTGTACTACGATAGCGGGACGGCCGCGAGCTTTACCGTTTCGCCACCACTCTCGCGCTTCTACTACTCGCGGGAGACGAACCCAGACCGGACGCTGGTACATGACGCCGCGGGTAGCTGGTTGGCTACCTTCACCGACGGGAGCCACACCGTCGCCCTCACCGGTGCCACCCGCACCTTTGCGGAGCCCGTGAACACGAGCTACACCGTGACCCACGGTACCTGGGTGCGGGTCCTTCCCAGCCCCTTTGCCGGAGTAGTCGACGAGGCCTGGCTGGCGGCGGCACTCGCGGATACTGCGCCGGACATGCTTCAGATCGCTATGCAGTACATCGCAGACGCACCACCGATTTACGATGCTTCTGGCCTCCAGATCGCCGGTGACGCCGACTACGGTCCGCTGCAGGAGGACGGGACGCGCAAGGCGGGGGCGGACTGGAACGACTACCTCGGGGTGGACTGGATCTGGAACGGCAAGACGTACGCGCCCCGTGCGGAGTTCTTTCGCAGCATCGACTGCACCGGATTCGTGCAGATCGTCTTTGGCTACCGCGGCGGTCTGCCACTGAGCCGCCTGGGCGACGGCACCGGCATTCCTCGCAACGCCCGAGGCACCTACTCGGCAGGGCCGGGCATCATCATCATCTCCAATGAGTGGGTGCAGGTGACCGACTTCTCACGGCTGCAGATCGGGGATCTCGTTTTCTTCGATGCGAATGACGATGGCATCGAGGAGCTGCATCACGTTGGATTCTTTCTGGGAATCGACTCGGGCGGGAACCACCGGTTCATCCACAGCATCAAGACCCCAAACGGTCCAACGCTGGGCGACAACGGCACTCGCTCTATGCTGAACACCATCAACGAGAAAGGATACTGGGCCCTCGGGTTTCGGGCGACGCGGCGGCTGTAGGCCACCGAGCCCCTCGACAACCGCCCCTTGGGCGGGGGACCACAGCATTGCCCGCCACCCCCCCCAGCTCCCCCCACACCCAAAAAGGAAACACCACCAACACGGCCC
>JBPCIT010000050.1:0-24669 GCA_051006015.1 Longimicrobiaceae bacterium | reverse complement strand
CGTCCGCTCACCGGAGCGCGAGAAGGAGCCGTAGCGAGTCATCCACCTCGGTGAGCCGGTCAGGATTCATCACGGTGGCAAGGTGCCGGATCGCTCGCTCTCGCAAATCAACAGTCACGATCTGATCGGTCTCCACCCAATGCGGCTCAGCCTTCCAGGTCACATCCGTCAGCCGCAGATCCACAGGTACCAGGCCGGGGCGCCACTGGAAGCTCGGCCGGTGCCGAGTCGTAATCGGGCAGACGATCACCGTCCCGAAGTTCGAGCGATTCAGGGAATCAGTGGAAACGATCAAGCAGGGTCGCCTTCCCTTTTGCTCTCGGCCCTTGCGTGGATTGAGATCGACCTCCCAGATCTCTCCGCGCAACGGCTTGGCTGTAGCCGTCGCCGGAGAGACCACTACGTTGCGTCCCGATTGGAGAAGGCGCCGAGGAGGCTCTCCCGCTCGTTGCAGTCTTCCTCAGTCAAGTCCTCAGCCGCGCGGTTGAACATTGCCAGTTCCACGTCCTCCTGCCGGCGCCGCATGTCATCCTCGAGGAGCCGTCGCACGTAGTCTGCTTTCTTCTCCTTTCCGCCAGCCACCTGCTCGAGCCACTGATCGGTTGCCGGCGTCAGGCGGATGTTCAGTTGGCACTCCTTGATAGCCATTATTCGTTCCGGTTGCTGGGAGATGATAACAACACGCTAGCAGGACCGCTATCGCCAGACAAGAGAGCCGCGCAGTACTGCTGGTGTCAGCCGAGTTCCCGTGCTATTCTGTGACCCAACCACTCTCACACACCTCCACTTCCGGCTACCGAGATGCGACGGATCCTGCTGCTCGCCGCAATGGCTGGCCTGGCGCTGCCCGGCCGCGCCGCCGCCCAGGGCTTCGAAATGTTTCAGGGGCTGTTCCGGCAGGTGAACAGCTTCACCATCTCGATGCACGGCGGCAACCTGGTGGGGACGAGCGAGCTCGACGGTCGTTGCGGCATCCTGGGTTTGTGTGGGATGGGCACTGAGGTCTTCCTGAACCTGCATCGCTCGGAGACGCTGCACCTCGAGCTGGCGCTGGGGACCAGCTACCTGCAGGGCTTCCGTGCGCGGGAGGAGACGCTGGACTTCCGCGGCGCCGTCCGCTCGGTGCCCACCCTCTCGATCTACACGACCTACCTGCGCAACATGGGGCTGGGGAGGGTCCAGCCCTTCGTCGGTCTGAGCTTCGGGCTGACGGAATTGTGGAACGCGCAGGCGTACGATCCGAGCGGCACCCGCTACACCCTGCGGGGCAACACCTATGATCAGGGCGTGGCGGCGGGGCTGCTCTTCAACCTCGGCACCATCTCCGGCCCCTTCATCGAGACCTCGTACCGGAGCCGCAAGTTCTTCAGCCTCGACTGGGGCTTCCCTTCGGGGGTGCAGAGCGTGCCGGAGGGGTGGCCACGGGAGCTGAACCTCGACACCTGGCTGGTATCGCTGGGGTGGCAGTTTGACCTCAAGAGCTGATGCTGGATCGGCAAACGGGGGAGGACCGAATATGATGCGGATACTGCTCTGCTGCGTGCTCTTCCTGGCCGCGTGCGCGACGAGTGCGCCTGCCCCGGCGCCGGTGGCGGATGCCGTCGCCGAGCGCATCCAGCGGGTGGAGAATGGGCTGCTCACCTCCAACGTCATCGCGGGCGAGCCGCTGGTGGGGATGCCGCTCGCCGAGCGCATGCGCTTCTACGACACGCCCGGCGTCAGCATCGCGGTGATCAACGATGGCAGGATCGAGTGGGCGCGCGGCTACGGTGTCGCCGAGGCGGGAGGCGCCCAGCCGGTGGACACCGCGACGCTCTTCCAGGCGGCCTCGATCAGCAAGCCGGTCACCGCGATGGCGGCACTGCGCCTGGTCGAGCAGGGCAGGCTCTCCCTGGACGAGGACGTCAACGGGCGGCTGGTGTCCTGGAAGGTGCCGGAGAACGGCCATACGCGGGAGCAGAAGGTGACGCTGCGGCGGCTGCTGAGCCACAGCGCCGGCCTGACGGTGCACGGCTTCCGCGGCTACGCCGCTGGCGAGCCGGTGCCGACCCTGCTGCAGCTGCTCGATGGCGCCTCCCCCGCGAACTCGGCGGCCGTCCGCGCGGATGTGGTCCCGGGCAGCCTCTGGCGCTACTCGGGCGGCGGCACCTCGGTGGCGCAGCAGCTGATGACGGAGGTCACCGGCAGCCCCTTCCCGGAGCTGATGCGCGAGCTGGTGCTCGGCCCTGTCGGTATGGTGCACAGCACGTACGAGCAGCCCCTTCCGGTCGCGCGTGCCGCGAAGGCGGCCACCGGACACCGCGGCGACGGCATGCCGGTGGCGGGGAAGTGGCACACCTACCCGGAGATGGCGGCGGCGGGGCTCTGGACCACTCCCTCCGACCTGGCGCGCCTCGCCCTTGAGGTGCAGCGCCCGCTGCGCGGGGAGAATGGCGGGGTGCTCTCCCCGCGGATGACGCGCGAAATGCTCACCCTCCAGAGTGGCGAGTACGGGCTGGGCTTCGGCCTGGCGGGCGAGGGTCGCGCGGCGCGCTTCTCGCACGGCGGCGCCAACGAGGGCTTCCGCGCCCACTTCGTCGCCTTCCGCGAGACCGGGCAAGGAGCCGTCGTCATGACCAATAGCGACAACGGCGCCGCGCTCGCCAGCGAGATCCTGCGCGCGGTGGCGCGGGAATACGGCTGGGATGCATTCCAGTCCCGGGAGAAGGCGCTCGCTCGCGTCGATACGCGGATCTACCCGGTGCTGGCCGGGCGCTACCGCATCGAGCAGGGTGGGGAGACGCGCTGGCTCACGGTCTCGGCCTCCGACGACGGCCTGCACGCGCAGGTGCCCGGCTGGGCCGCGCCGCTTGCCATGCATCCGGCCTCGGAGGAGCGCTACTTCTTCCTCGAGACCGGGGTGGAGCTGACCTTCGTGCACGACTCCGCCGGTGCGGTCGACCATGTGCTGATCACCGGCGCCGGCCCGCCGATCCGGGCGCAGCGGGAGCGCTAGAGAGGTGGAACATCTGGCGGACCGGCACGCCGCACTGTAGGTTAGGCCGGAAACGCATCTCTGCCTGTGCATTCCCGGGAGCTTTTCCCTGTCGGCCGACTCGGTGGGCGTGCAACACACGCGATCCGCGTGTCGCTCCTGAACCGCCTGTCACCTGCGAGGAGTCATGGCCTTCGGTCTGCCGGACGAACAGCGCGAACAGCGGCTCTCTTACGGCGGCTACCTCAAGGTCGGGGAGCTGATCGCGCTGCAGGAGCTGCTCTCCGACCCGCCGCAGCACGACGAGACGCTCTTCATCATCATCCACCAGGTGTACGAGCTCTGGTTCAAGCAGCTCCTGCACGAGATCGACACCCTTGTCGAGCGGCTCGATGCTGACGAGGTGCTCGGCGCGCACCGTCTGCTGCGGCGCTGCGTCGAGATCCAGCGGGTGCTCGTCAGCCAGGTCGCGGTGCTGGAGACGATGACCCCGGTGGACTTCCTCGCCTTCCGCGACCACCTTACCCCCGCGAGCGGCTTCCAGTCGGCGCAGTTCCGGGAGATCGAGTTCGTCTCCGGGCTGAAGAACCCGCGCTTCCTCACTCACTACGAGGAGGACTCGCCGGAGCGCGAGCGGCTCGATGCGCGCCTCGCGCAGCCGACGGTGATCGAGGCCTTCTACGCGATGCTCCGGCGGCGCGGCTTCGACCTGCCGGAGGCTCCCGAGAATGGAGACGAAGCGCGCGCCACGCAGGCACACGAGCGGCGCATCCGGGAGCTGCTGCGCATCTACCGGGAGACGGAGCGCCATTACGATCTCTTCCTGCTGATGGAGAGCCTGATCGACTACGATGAGCAGTTCACCCTCTGGCGGCTGCGGCACGTCGCCATGGTCGAGCGGATGATCGGCAGCAAACCCGGCACCGGTGGCAGCCCGGGGGCGAGCTATCTGAAGAGCACCGTCGAGCGCAAGTTCTTTCCCGAGCTCTGGGAGATGCGCAGCTACCTCGGCAAGCAGCCGGCGAGCTACTGATCCTCCCGCACAGCTCCCGGCCACGCGTTCACCAGCAACCCGACTCGTCAATGCAAGTACTCCTTCGTTCGCTTCTGCCTCTCCTTCTCGTGGCGAGTGGCTGCGTAGCCTCCGGCCCTCCGCCTGCCCAGGGGGGGCCGGCCTCCCGCGTGGCGGCCAACAGCACCGTTCCCAGCCCCGAGCAGGCGCTCGGCTTCCGTGTCGGCGCGGATGGAAGGCTCGCGGAGTGGTCGCAGATCCTCGACTACTTCGACCGCCTGCAGCGCACCTCGCCGCGCATCCGCGTCGAGCGCATCGGGGAGACCTCTCTGGAGCGGCCGATGATCATGGCGGTGATCTCCTCCCCCGAGAACCTTCGGCGCATCGAGCAGATCCGGGAGGGACAGGCGAAGCTCGCCGACCCGCGCGGCGTACCGGAGCGGGAGATCGAGCGTCTGATCCGTGAGCAGCCGGCGGTCGCCTTCATCGGTGCCTCGCTGCACGGCAATGAGATCATGGCCACGCAGATGGCGATGGAGCTCGCCTATATCCTCGCCATCGACCCGAACCTGGGGAGGGCGCTCGAGAACGTGGTGGTGCTGCTGGTGCCGGGGATGAACCCGGATGGGCTGGACATCACCCGCGACTGGTGGCTGCGCACGCGCGAGACGGAGGATGCGGGGGCGCCGATGCCCTGGCTGTATCATCACTACGTGGGGCACGACAACAACCGCGACTTCTTCATGATCACCCAGCCGGAGACGCAGGCGGTCACGCGGGTGCTCTACGAGCGCTGGTTCCCGCAGGTCGTCTGGGACGTGCACCAGATGGGCAACCGCGGCGCGCGCTTCTTCATTCCACCGTTCGCCGATCCGCTCAACCCGAACCTCGAGCCGCTGATCGTGCGGATGACCAACCTGGTCGGGGTGCAGATGGCCGCGGACCTCACCGCGGCGGGGAAGACCGGGGTCTCGCACCAGGAGACCTTCGACCTCTGGTGGCACGGCGGGGGCCGCACGGTGCCGGCGCGGCACAACATGGTGGGAATCCTCTCCGAGGCGGCGAGCGCCAACATCGGCGACCCCATCAACCAGGAGGCCGACTCGCTGCAGCAGCCGGAGCTGGGCTCGATGTTTCCCGATCCCTGGCCCGGTGGGTGGTGGCGCCCGCGCGACATCGTCGAGTACGAGCTGATCGCCGGCCGCTCGCTGGTCAACCTGATGAGCCGCCAGCGCGAGCAGTTCGTGCGCAACTTCGTCACGCTCGCCGAGCAGCAGATCCGACGTGGCGCGGCGGGCGGCCCCTTCGCATACGTCGTTCCGCCCGAGCAGCGGGACCCCGGCTCGGCGGCGGAGCTGCTGCGGGTGCTGCGGCGCGGCGGCGTCGAGGTGCACGAGGCGCGTGAGCCCTTCACCGCCGACGGGGTGAGCTACCCGGCGGGCACCCGCGTGGTGCTGATGGCGCAGCCCTTCCGCGCGCACGCCAAGGATCTGCTCGAGGTGCAGCGTTACCCTGACCGGCGGCAGTACCCCGGCGGGCCTCCCGCACCGCCGTACGACCTGGCCGGTTGGACGCTTCCGCTGCAGATGGGCGTCGAGCTGGACGAGATCGCGGAGCCCTTCGCCACCGCGGTGCTGGTGCGGCTGGACTCCGTCGCGGTGCGGCGTGGAACGGTTCGCGGAAGCGACGGCGCCCTGGCTTTTGCGCTCGACCCGCGCATGAACGCCTCCCACCGGGCCGTACACGAGGTGCTGCAGGCGGGAGGGCAGGTGAACTTCGCCACGGCTCCGACACGTGAGCAGGGCGTGACCTGGCCAGCGGGTGCGCCGCTGGTCTGGGGGGTGGCGGACCTTCGGCAGCGGGTCGATCGCTGGGCGCGGGAGTGGGGGCTCGATGCGGTGGCCATGCCGGGGCCTCCACACGAGGGGATCACCTCGCTGCGGGTGGCGCTCTACAAGCCCTGGACCGCCTCGATGGATGAGGGATGGACCCGCTGGATCTTCGAGCAGTGGGGGGTGCCCTTCGACACGATCGCCGACGCGCAGATCCGCGCGGGCAACCTGCGCCAGAGCTACGACGCCATCGTGGTGCCCGCCATCACCTACCGCGAGATGGTGCAGGGCCCGGACCGGGCGCAGGCCGACTACGCGGGAGGAATCGGGCAGCCGGGCACCGCCGCGCTCCGCCAGTTCGTCGAGGGTGGCGGCACGCTCGTCCTGCTCGACTCCTCCGTCGAGTTCGCCATTCGCGAGCTGGGCGTGCGGGTGCGGGATGTCGCCGCCGCGCAGAACGCCGCCGATCCGCAGCGCTGGTTCGCCCCCGGCTCCTTGCTGCGGGTGCGCTGGGACGTCTCTCACCCCGTCGCCTATGGAATGCCCGAGGAGGGCGCGATCTTCTACGCGCGCAGCCCGGTGCTCGAGGTGCTGCCGAATGCCCGCGGCGTGCGGGTGATCGCGCGCTACCCTGAGCGTGATCTGCTGCTGAGCGGCTACGCGCAGGGGGAGGAGCGCATCGCCGGGCGCGCCGCCGCGGTCGAGGCGGAGGTAGGGCAGGGCAGGGTGGTGATGTTCGCCTTCCGCCCGCAGCACCGCGCGCAGCCGCACCAGACCTTCAAGCCGCTCTTCAACGCGCTCTACCTGCGCTGAGGCGGCTGGCGCACAGATAGAAGATGGCCCCGGCATCCAGGTGGTGCCGGGGCCGAACGGCCCCCTCCCCCGGCCCCTCCCCCGAATTCGGGGGAGGGGAGAACAGCTTGGGGCGCCTTCCCTCTCCTGCGAATTCGGGGGAGAGGTGGCGAACCCTATCGGAGCCGGAGAGGGGGCCTGTCAGCGGCGACCTCAGCGAGCGCCGGCCGGCTCCAGCCGCAGCACCGGGGCGCTGCCCGCGTCCACCAGCAGGTAGATGAACCCGTCCGGACCGGTCCGGACGTCGCGGATCCGGTGCCCGGTGTTCGCCAGCAGCTGCTCCTGTCCCACCACGCGTGTTCCGTCGAGGACGACGCGGCGCAGGTGCTGGCCGGCGAGTGCGCCCACGAAGGCGTTCCCCCGCCACTGCGGGAAAGCATCGCCGGTGTAGAAGGTCATGCCCGACGGGGCGATGGAAGGCGTCCAGGTCAGCAGCGGCGGCTCGATGCCCGGCGCCTCGGCGCGATTGGTGATGCGCGCGCCGTCGTAGTTGACGCCCTCGCCCACGATCGGCCAACCGTAGTTCGCGCCCGCCCGAATCCGGTTGATCTCGTCGCCGCCACGCGGTCCGTGCTCGTTCTGCCACACTTCGCCGGTCGTCGGGTGGATCGCCATGCCCTGCGCGTTGCGGTTGCCGTAGGTGTAGATCTCCGGCAGCACGTCGTTACGTCCCACGAAGGGGTTGTCCCGGGGCACGCGCCCGTCATCGTGCAGGCGGATCGTGGTGCCCGCATGGTCGCGCGGGTTCTGCGCGCGCTGGTTGGCGCCGCGGTTCGGCTGGTCCCCGCGATCGCCCACGGTGATGTAGAGGTAGCCGTCCCGGTCGAAGACCAGGCGCGAGCCGAAGTGCGCACCCCCGCTGCCCCAGGCGTTCGCCTCGAAGATCTCCTCGACGTTGCTCAGCCGGTTCCCCTCGAAGCGTCCGCGCACCACCGCCGTGGTGGCGCCGTTGGAGCCCGGCTTCGAGAAGCTGAGGTAGACGAGACGATTGCTCGCGAAGTCGGGGTGCAGTGCCACGTCCAGGAGGCCGCCCTGGCCCCTGGCCGCGACCTCGGGGACCCCGGCGACGGGTTGCGGCTCGAGCACACCGTTGCGGATCACGCGCAGCCGGCCGGGCCGCTCGGTCACCAGAATCTCGCCGCCGGGCAGGAAGGCCATCCCCCAGGGATGCGCCAGCCCCTCGGCGACGGTCACCACGCGGAATGCGTGTTGTTCCGACTGCTGGCGCTGCGCCTCGGCGGGACCGGGCGGCTGGGCGCACGCAGCCAGCACCGCCGCAAGGGCGATCCCGGCGCGGCGTACCGTGCGGGCGGCGGACGGAGGTCGAAGTGTAGTCGCGATTCGCGCTGCGGAAGCAAGAGTCATGTCGTCTCCTTCATAGGTTGTGGCATCGGCCGTACAGGGCAGTGACGCGCGCCAGGGTCTACGCCGGACCGCCGGCCCGCGTTCCCTCGGGTTTGACCGCCGGCGTCTCCTCCTCTATTCTCCCTGCTCGCCCGTCCCCGCGAACCTCATGCCCAGAGCCGATGACGAGCCTCGCATCCCCCGGCACGCGCCACGTCTCCGAGAAGGCCAGCCGCTTCACCGAATCCGTCATTCGCGAGATGACGCGTGAGGCGATGAAGCACGGCGCCATCAACCTCGCGCAGGGCTTCCCCGACTTCCCCGCGCCCGAGCCGATCAAGCGCGCGGCGATGGAGGCGATCGCCGCCGACGTCAACCAGTACGCCATCACCTGGGGTGCGAAGGAGTTCCGCGAGGCGCTCGCCCGCAAGACGGCCTGGTACCTGGGCCTCGAGATCGATCCGGAGACGGAGGTCACCGTCACCTGCGGCTCGACGGAGGGGATGATCGCCACCATGATGGCCACCGTGGATCCGGGGGAGGAGGTGGTCATCTTCGAGCCCTTCTACGAGAACTACGCGCCGGATGCCATCCTCTCGGGCGCATCTCCCGTCTACGTGCCGCTGCGCCCGCCGCAGTGGAGCTTCGATCCCGACGAGCTGCGCGCCGCCTTCAACGCGCGCACCAAGGCGATCATCCTCTGCAACCCCAACAACCCTGTGGGCAAGGTCTTCACGCGGGAGGAGATGGAGCTGATCGCCGGCCTCTGCCAGGAGCACGACGCGCTCTGCTTCACCGACGAGATCTACGAGCACATCCTCTACACCCGCGCGGACGGGACGCCAGCCGAGCACATCTCGATGGCGCAGCTGGAGGGGATGCGGGAGCGGACGGTGGTGGTGAACTCGATGTCCAAGACCTACTCGGTGACCGGCTGGCGGGTCGGCTACTGCATCGCGCCGCCGCACCTCACCGGCGCCATCCGCAAGGTACACGACTTCCTCACCGTCGGCGCCGCCGCGCCGCTGCAGGCCGCGGGCGCCTACGCCCTCTCGCTGCCGGCGGAGTACTACCAAACGCTGCGCGCCGACTATCAGGCGCGGCTCGATCTCTTCCTGCCGGCGCTGGAGCAGGCGGGCTTCGGCGTCACCCGCCCCGAGGGGGCGTACTACGTGATGACCGACATCGGCGGCTTCGGCTTTGCCGACGACCTCGAGTTCGCGCGCTATCTGGTGCGGGAGGTCGGGGTGGCGTGCGTGCCCGGGTCGAGCTTCTACAGCAACCCGCGGGATGGCGCCCAGCAGGTGCGCTTCTGCTTCTGCAAGCGGGACGGGACGCTGCTGGCGGCGGTGGAGCGGCTGGGGCGCCTCGCCTGACCGCGACTCCGCGCGATGAGTGCCGCCGAGCGCGAGCGGGAGTACGCCGTGCACGCCGCCCGTAAGGAGGAGCGCGTGCGTCAGCTGCTCGACGAGCGGGAGCTGGCGCATCTCTTCCGGGGGATGGAGCGCTGCCCCATCGCCTGCGGCTACCGTGCGCATGCGGTGATCCGGGTCGAGCATACGGGCGCGGAAGCTCAGCTCCTGGGCGTCGATCCCCTGCGCGGCAAGGTCCCTCTCGCCGAGTCGCTGTGGGTGCTTCCGGAGGCGGCGCGCGAGCAGGTGCGCTGCATCGCCGGGGTACTCGAGCGTACGGATTCGCTTCCCCTGATCACCGCCTTCGAGCTGCTGCTGGAGCACGGCAGCGAGCGGACGCACCTGAGCCTCGCGGTACCGCGCTCCGTCGGCGCTACCCTGGAGCCGCTCTGCCGACAGATTCTGGATGAAACTCCCGAGCTGCTCGGCATCGCGGTGCCCTCGCAGCGGCTCGATCTGGGCGAGCCGTATCTGCGCCATCGGCTCCGGGGCACAACGGTGCTCGCTCATCACCGCGCCTTCTTCCAGAGCAACCTCCGCCTGGTGCCGCGGCTGGTGGAGGAGATCCAGAGTGGGTTCGACGCTCCCGGCAGCATCGTGGACCTCTACTGCGGCGTGGGTCTGCACTCCATCCTCGCGGCCACGCCTGCGGCAGGAATCGCGGGCGCTGACACCAACCGCTGGGCGATCGAGAGCGCGTGGCGCAACGCGAAGCTGCACGGGCTGGCCGGCGCGCGTTACCACCGGCTGTCAGCGCAGGAGTTCGCTGTGGAGCACCGCTTCCGCTCTCCCGCGGTGGTGGTCTTCGTCAACCCCTCGCGCGGCGGCTGTGAGCCGGGAGTGCCCGAAGCCGTGGCGCGGTGGCAGCCGGAGCGCATCTGCCTGATCTCCTGCTCGCTCGATTCCCACCTGCGGGATCTGCGCTCCTTCCTCCGGAAAGGGTACCGGCCGCTCGGGGTGCGGAGCTTCGATATGTTCCCGTTCTCACCCTTTGTCGAGAGCGTCAGCTTCCTGGAGCCGACGTAGCGACCGGATCGGCGCCGGCGTATCTTGAGGAAATGCCTACCCGGAATGATAGAGTGCCCACGTGGCTGAAGAAGTACTGGTAGGGTTGCGCGAGTTGACACGGGCGCTGAGGGCTCTCGTGGAGGAGTACTCCGAGGAGGGACGTATCTTCACGCTCGTCATGCTGATCCCGGCCGAGCCTGCCTCTCCCGCGGGCAATCACACGCTCGTTGTAAGCGCTCCCTGGCTGGACAAGCTGAGTCCTCGTGAGGCCGTCAGCGCCATTCTCAAGAGCCTCCTCCAGGAGCTTGGCTCCACCCAATCACCGGGGTACCGAACGCTTGCGCGTATCATGCCGATAAGCACCACCGATCCTTTCGTGGCGACGGTCACCTCCGCCTTTCCGGTGCTGGATGGTGGGGTCGTCACCATCCAGAACCAGGAGATCAACGGTGTGTTGGTCGAGCGGGCAGTCCTGCTCGAATCCCGTTCTCCCGACCAGGTCGAGTCCAGGTAGGGCTCCGCACACACTCCCGGTTACCGACGATCTCGAGATGAACAGCCCGGCTCCCCGCTCCCGCATCGGCTCCGGTCGGCACCAGACGATCGAGCAGTTCATCCTCGAGCAGCAGGAGCGTTTTCCAGAGGCGAGCGGCGTCTTCTCGCGGCTGATCCGCGACCTCAGTCTCGCCGGCAAGGTGGTCAGCCGCGACATCCGCCGCGCCGGGCTGCTGGACGTCACCGGGAGCACGGGAGAGACCAACGTGCAGGGGGAGGTGCAGCAGAAGCTGGACGCCATCGCCCACCAGGAGTTCGAGGAGGCGCTGCGGCTGGGTGGAGAGGTCGCGCTGGTGGTCTCGGAGGAGGCGGACGAGCTGATCCCGCTCCACCCGCGGGGGAGCCGCGGACGCTACGTGGTGCTGCTGGATCCGCTGGACCGCTCGTCCAACATCGACGTCAATGTCTCCGTAGGCACCATCTTCAGTGTCTTTCGCCTCCCGCAGTCGGTGGCCGCGCCATCGCTGGAGCACGCGCTGCGCCCCGGCAGCGAGCAGGTCGCCGCAGGGTACATCGTCTACGGCTCGTCCACCATGATGGTGTTCACCAGCGGCGACGGGGTGCACGGCTTCACCCTGGACCCCACCCTCGGCGAGTTCCTGCTCTCGCATCCGAACCTGCGGATTCCGGAGGACGGAATCTACTATTCCATCGACGAGGGGAACTCCGAATCCTTCAGCGCTGAGCTGCAGCGGTACGTCGCCTGGCTCCACCGCCGCGATCCCGAGACGAATCTCCCGCACAAGACCCGCTACATCGGCTCCTTCATCGCCGACTTCCACCGCAACCTGCTGCGCGGCGGGATCTACATGTATCCGGCGACGCAGGACTACCCGCAGGGAAAGCTGCGCCTGATGTACGAGGCCAATCCCATGGCGATGATCGTCGAGCAGGCCGGGGGGCTCGCCTCGGATGGCCGGCGGCGCATCCTCGACATCCAGCCGGAGGACCTGCACCAGCGCACGCCGCTGTACATCGGCAGCCCGCGGATGGTCGAGCGGGCGGAGCGGTTTCTGCGAGGGGAAGGGTAGCCTCCGAGGCTCCGAGACGCCGTCTATCGCGGCTTCCCGGAGTCGCCCCGCGAGGGCGCACCCGAGCCGCCACTGCGGATGCGCATCCCGTTCGCGGCGATCCCCTCGCGCGGCGTGGCCTCCCGGCGAGGCGGCGGCTGCCGCTCCTGCCGCTCGCTCCGTGGCTGCGGCGCGGCGCTCGCTGGCTGCTTCATCGAGAGCGCGATCCGCCGCCGGGGCAGATCCACGCCGAGCACCCGCACGTTCACCCGGTCGCCCACCTTGACCACCGCGTTGGGGTCGCTGACGTAGCGCTCCGCCAGCTCGGAGATGTGCACCAGCCCGTCCTGATGGACGCCGACGTCCACGAAGGCGCCGAAGGCGACCACGTTGGTGACGGTGCCCTGCAGCAGCATCCCCTCGCGCAGATCCTCCAGCGTCTGCACGTCCTCGCGGAAGGCCGGCGCCTCGAAGGCTTCGCGCGGATCGCGCCCCGGCTTGCGCAGCTCGCTCAGGATGTCCTCCAGGGTGGGGAGCCCCACGCCGTCACCCAGGTAGCGCCGGGGATCGATGCGGCGGATCGCCTCCTCGTTCCCCACCAGCGATTCCAGCCGCACGCCCAGGTCGCGGGAGATCCGCTCGACCAGCGGATAGCGCTCCGGGTGTACGGCCGAGGCGTCCAGCGGGTGCTCGCCGGCGCGCACGCGCAGGAAGCCCGCTGCCTGCTCAAAGGTCTTCGGGCCCAGTCCCGTCACCCGCAGCAGCTGCTTGCGCGAGCGGAAGGCCCCCTCGGCGGCGCGGTGCCGGACGAGGCGCTCGGCGACGGGGGGTCCGATCCCCGCCACGTAGGAGAGCAGCGCGGCCGAGGCGGTGTTCACCTCCACCCCCACGCGGTTCACGCAGCTCTCGACCGTCTCGTCCAGCCGGCGCTTCAGCTTGCTCTGCGAGACGTCGTGCTGGTACTGGCCCACGCCGATGGACTTGGGATCGATCTTCACCAGCTCCGCCAGCGGGTCCTGCAGCCGGCGCGCGATCGAGACGGCGGAGCGCATCGTCAGGTCCAGCTCCGCGAACTCCTCGCGCGCGATCTCCGAGGCGGAGTAGACGGAGGCGCCCGCCTCGTTGACCAGCACCGGGATCGGTCGCTGCTCGGCGGACAGGTCGCGGATCACCTCCCGCACCAGCCGGTCGGTCTCGCGGCTGGCAGTGCCGTTGCCCACTGCCACCAGCTCGGGGCGGTACTCACGGATCATCTGCACCAGATCCGAGTGGGCGCGCTCCTCCTGGTGGAGGTAGATGTGTCCCGTAGCCCGCAGCGCTCCGGTCGCGTCCACCACCGCCAGCTTGCACCCCGTGCGGAATCCCGGGTCGATGCCCAGGACGGTGCGCGCGCCGGCCGGGGGTGCGAGCAGCAGACCCTCGAGGTTCTGCCCGAAGATCGCGATCGCCTCCTCGTCCGCCCGGGTCTTCAGCTCCATGCGCAGCTCGACCTCAACCGAAGGGGCGATGAGGCGGCGGTAGGCATCGCTCACCACCCGCTCCATCTGCTCCGGTGCGCGGCTGCCGGCGACGAACCGCTGCCGCAGGCGCGCGAGGATCTCCTCCTCGGGGGCGAGAACGCGGGTGCTCAGGAACTCCTCCGCCTCCCCGCGCCGGAGGGCAAGCACGCGGTGGCCGGGAAGGGTGCGGATCGGCTGGGAGAAGTCGTAGTAGTCCTGGAACTTCGAGGTCTCGCCCTCCTTGCCGCGTGCGGCGCGGCTCTCGAGCACCCCCTTCTCCCGCGTCAGCTCGCGGATCAGCGCCCGCGTCGGGGCGTCGTCCGAGAGGCGCTCGGCCAGGATGTCACGGGAACCCGCGAGCGCGTCCTCGGGTGTGGGCACCTCCCTCTCCGCGTCCACATACGCGGCGGCAGCTACCAGGAGATCCACGTCGCTCGTCTCTCCCATCCAGAGGAGCTCCGCCAGCGGCCCGAGCCCACGCTCGGCGGCGATCGTGGCCCGGGTGCGGCGCTTCGGCTTGAAGGGGCGATACAGGTCCTCGAGCTCCGCCTTGGTCTCCGCGCGCTCGAGCTGCGCCCGCAGCTCCGGGGTCAGCTTCCCCTGCTCCTCGATGGAGGCGAGGATCGCCAGGCGGCGCTCATCCAGCTCGGTGAGGTACTCGTGGCGGTCGCGCAGGTCGCGGAGCTGCACCTCATCCAGCTCGCCCGTGGCCTCCTTGCGGTAGCGGGCGATGAACGGGATGGTGTTCCCCGCCTGGAGCAGCTCCAGAGCGGCGCGTACCTGCGCGGGGCGGAGCGAAAGCTCCGCCGCGATCTTTTCTGTGTAGGGCATGGCGATCAGGACGAAGGTCAGGTTCCCCCTACTCGTGCCGCAGCGCCTCCACCGGGTCCACCCGGGCTGCGCGTCTGGCGGGCAAGTAGCTGGCCAGCAGCGCGACCGCGCCGAGCGCGAGCGGGACGCCCGCGAAGGTGATGGGGTCGAGCGCGCTCACCCCGAAGAGGAAACCCTGCAGGAAGCGGGTGACGATGGCCGCCAGGACGAGGCCGACCACCGCGCCCGCCGCGGCCAGCAGCGCGCCGCGTCCGACTACCAGCCGGATCACGTCGCCAGCGCGGGCGCCCAGCGCGAGGCGGATGCCGAACTCCCGGGTGCGCTGCGCCACCTGGAAGGCGAGCACCCCGTACACGCCGACGCCGGCGAGCAGTAGCCCGACCAGCCCGAAGATGCCTACCAGGAAGGCGGCGAAGCGCTGGGGGAAGAGGGAGAAGCCGACCAGAGCGGGGAGCGGCATGGCGCTCTCGAGAGCGACGTTGGGATCGAGCGCGCGCACCTCCTGCCGGATCTGCTCCAGAGTCTGCGCCGGGTTCCCCGCCGCGCGCACGTGTAGCGTCATCCGCGCCGCGTACTGCTGTGCGAAGGGGAAGAAGGAGAACGCCCTCGGCGGCTCGTTCACGAAGTTGTACTTCCCGTCACGCGTCACCCCGACCACCTCCCACTCGGTGCCGCTCATCCGGAAGCGCTTGCCGAGCGGGCGCTCCCCCGGCCAGAGCCGCTCGGCAAGGGTCTGGTTCACCACCACGACGGGTGCTCCACCCGCGCGGTCCGCGGGGGTGAGGAAGCGCCCGGCTACCAGGCCGATCCGCATCGTCTCGAAGTACTCCGGGCTCACCACGTAGTAGCCGCTGCCGATCTCCCGCGCGCCGCCGGCTCCTTCATCCACCGCCTCGATGTCATTGGAGTGCTGCGAGCCGCCGAGCAGAGCCAGCTCCGCCAGCGCGGCGCCTTCGACCCCCGGCAGCGCCTGCACGCGATCGAGGAGCTGCTGATAGAACGCCTGCCCGCGCTCCTCGTCGTACCCGTGGGGAGCGAGGTTGGTGGTGGCGACCACCACGCCGTCCGGCTCGAAGCCCAGGTCTACCGCGAGGCCGCGCTGCAGCGAGCGCACGAAGAGGCCCGCGGTCACCAGCAGCAGCACCGACATGGCGAGCTGCGCCGCGACGAAGAGGCTCCGCCCGCGGCCCCTCCGGCTGCCCCCGGAGGGGGTGCCGTCCTTGCGCGCCGGCACCAGCTCCGGTCGCGACGCCTGCAGCGCGGGCGCCAGCCCGAAGAGGATCCCCGTCGCGGCGGCGATCAGCAGCGCGAAGCCGAGCACGCGCAGGTCCGGCGCGACATCGAACTCGATCCGCACCGGGAAGGGCGGCTGGAAGCGCGCGAGCAGGCGCGTCGCTGCCACCGTCAGGGCGAGCCCCGCCGCGCCGCCGAGCAGGAAGAGCACCAGGCTCTCGGTGAGGAGCTGCCGCACCAGCCGTCGGCGCCCCGCGCCGATCGCCAGCCGCACCGCCATCTCGCGGCGGCGCGCCACCGCACGCGCGAGGAGCATCCCCGCGATGTTGGCGCTGGCGATGAGCAGCACCAGCCCGGCGGTTGCCAGCAGCATCCCGAAGAACCCCACGACTGCGCCGCGTCCGCCGCTCGGCACTCCGGTCATCGGCTCGAGCCGCGCGCCGCGGACCTGGGTCTGAGGCTCATCGGGCGGGATCCGCTTCGCAACCGCGTCCACCGCCGCCGCGGCGCGCGCAGGCTCGACTCCCGGCCGCAGCCGTCCGAAGGGCACCACCCAACCTGCGAACCACTCCGCACCCGCTTCCATTCTGTAGGAGCGGGCGGGGATCCAGAGCTCGGAGATGACCCCGACGAAGGTGCCGCCGAAGCCGTGGGGCGCCACGCCGACCACCGTGTACGGCCGGCTGTCGAGGTACACCGTCTGGCCCACAACCGCCGGGTCGGCGCCGAAGCGCTCCCGCCAGAGCAGGTGGCTGAGCACGACCGCCGGCTCGTCGTCGGTGGTGAAGAAGCTGCCAAGAGCGGGGCGCACCCCGAGCACGCCGAAGTAGCTGCCGGAGGCAAGCACCCCGCTGACGGCGATCGCCTCCTCCCGCGCCCGCAGGGAGAAGCTGGCGTAGCGCTGCGCTGCCAGTCCGGAGAATACCTCGCGCGTGGCCTCCTCGTAGGCGAGATAGCGGTCGTAGGGTACCGCCGTCTCCGACATCACCTGCGCCACCGACCCGCTGCGCTGCTCCTGCACGGTGACCAGGCGGCCGGGCTCCGCCACGGGCAGCGGCCGGAAGAGGAGCGCATTGGCGAGGCTGAAGACCGCCGTCGTCGCCCCGATGCCGAGCGCCAGCGTGAGGATCGCCACCAGCGTGAAGCCGGGGGTACGCAGCAGCTGCCGCCCCGCATAGCGCAGATCCTGCCGCACCCCCTCCATCCAATCGCGAACTCGCATCCTCTCCTCGCGGCGCGTGACGGCGCGCCGCAGCATCCGGCGCGCCTCGTCCATGGGTCCGAAGCGGCGCATCGCCTCCGCGCGCGCCTGCTCGGGAGGGAGCCCCTGCATCGCGAGCTGCTCTGTCCGCGGCTCGAGGTGCAGCCGGATCTCCTCCTCCAGCTCCTCCTCGATGAGGTCCCTGCGGCGCAGGGGAAGGCGGAAGAGCCGACGGATGCCGGGCCGGATCATCGTCGCCCCTTCCTCATGCCGGCTGCGGCGCGCCGGTCAGGATGCCGGTCACCGTCTGTGCGTAGCGCAGGAACTTCGCGGTCTCCGTCGTGAGGTGCGCCCTGCCCGCGGGGGTGATCCGGTAGTAGCGGGCGCGGCGGTTGTTCTCCGTCACCCCCCACTCAGCCTCGACCAGGCCGCGCTCCTCCATGCGGTAGAGCGCCTGGTAGAGGGCCGAGTCGCGCAGCTCGAGGGCGCCTCCCGAGCGCTCCTCCAGCCAGCAGGTGATCTCGAAGCCGTGCATCGGGCTCCAGGAGAGCGCCTTGAGCACCAGCACGTCGAGCGTTCCCTTGACCAGCACCATTACCTCGGCGGGCATGCCTCTTCCTCCAGAGTCTGAATGCAGGATCTGGAAGGAGAATGCGCGCCGCTCGCGCAGCTGTCAAGCATCTTGTGCGCAGCACGGCACCACCGCCGGGCGCGGGCGCCGCGCTTCGGGAATCCTGCCAGGCCGATCCGGGTACTACAGGACCATTTTTCACCCGTCGTCCTGGAAGGGTTACCTCCCACATGAAAGAAGCTGGCATCTCCACAGCCCCTCGATCTCTCCTCTGCTGTGCTCTGCTCCTCGCTGTGATGCTGCTCTCGGGCATGCGTGCGGCAGAGCGCCCCGTGCGGCTGGAGATCACCGGGGAGGTGATCGCGGCCGATGGTGGGAGCGTCGCGGGGCTGCGGCTCTTCGTGCGGGGGACGGCATTCGAGGATTCGGTGGAGATCGCACCCTCCGGTCGCTTCACGCTGCCGCTCCCCCGGGCACTCCCGAGCGATTCCTTCGAGCTGGTGGTGGACGCCGCGGATCGTGCGAGCCGGACCTATCACCCCTCGCTGGTGCGGCTGGGGCAGGAGGATCTCGCCCGCGAGCAGCGCTTCGTGCTGGTTCCCCGACGCTGGCGCATCCCCTCCGGGAGCCATGCCGGTACCGCGGTGGAGATCAGCCCACGGCGCGCCTTCACCCCCGCCTGCCGTGGCTGCTCTGGATTCTATCCGGGGGAGACGGCGCTGCCTGCCCCGTTGTCGCCGAGCCTGATCGAGGGGTGGCCGGAGGGGGTGTTTCCCCTGCGTGTCGCCTTCGACCGGGAGAACTCCGTCGGCGCCATCACCGAGCGCGACTCGGTGGCGTTCTGGCGCGTGGCAGAAAAGATGGAGGTGGACTTCGGATCCCGCCTCTTCCGGCCCGCCCGTTACGTCGAGACGCTGCCCCACGAGGGCGTCGCACCGCCCGACGTGGTGCTCGTCTGGATCATGCCGGCCATCCGCCTGGCGGGCCTGAGCACCCGCGGCGGTTACGACGGGGACCTTCTATTCGCCGGTGTACGGCTGCAGCGGGCCGCGCTCATCACCAGCCCGCAGGGCCCTACCCTGCTCACGCACGAGCTGATGCACGTGCTCGGCTTCGGCCACACCTGCAGCTGGCGCTCGGTGCTGGCCGAGACCGCGCACTGCGCGGCGCAGCGCTCGCCCACCCTGACGCCGGAGGACGTGGCCTACGCGCAGCTCGTGCGTCGGGTGCGCCTGCTGCAGCGGGAGCACGGGGCGCGCTGGGGGATCGGCGCGGCGCTGGCGGGGGAGCGGGAGGTGCTGCTGGGACTACCGCGGTAGGCTCATCCTCCCCGGAGTGCGGTCCAGTAGGTCACGCTAGCGCAGGATCAACCGGCATTCTCGGTGACTGCCAGCTTCAGCCGGGCCGATAAACGGCCCGTCTGGAGTCGTCCGGTGCACGCAGTGCAGCGCCACTACGGCCGTCCCCATGGGCGGAATAGCGTCCGGAGGACGCCCGTTGTTGCTTGCCGGGTCGTTTATCGGCCCGTCGGAGCGGCGCAGCCGCTCACGGTGCGGTGCTCCCGGGCAACTCGCCGATGCACCTTCCGCCGAACGCCTGGTTTGACGCCACGCTAGCGCCGGGCGCGGATCTGCTTCCCCAGCTCGCGCAGCTCCTCGAGGATCTGCAGATACAGCCCGTCGCGCTTTCCCTTCACCTTGAAGTGGGATCAGCAGGAACTGGAGCTTACCACTCTCCCAGCGATAACAGACCGCCGCCACCTGATCTGCGGGTGTCGATGGCATGGTTCCACTCCTGTCAGTGCGACGTGGTCAGTACCGAGGCCTTCCTCGTGGGCGCTGGCGCGGCCAGAGCTCGTCGAGGTTCTCGTTGTAGAGCACGCCGTTCTTCATCACCATCGAGACCCGCTCGGAGTTGCGGATGTTCTCGAGCGGATTGGCGTCCAGCACCACCAGGTCGGCGAACTTGCCGGGCTCGAGCGAGCCCAGGTGGGCACCCATGCCCAGGTACTGCGCGCCCGCGAGGGTGGCGGCGCGCAGCGCCTCCAGCGGCGTCATCCCGCCCTGCTCGAACATCCACAGCTCCCAGTGCGCGCCGAGGCCCTGGAGCTGCCCGTGCGCGCCGAGCTGGATCTGGCCGCCGGCGTCGAGGATGCGCTTGGCGGCGCGCGCCAGCTCGAAGTGGTAGAACTCCTCCTCCGGCACCAGCATGCGGCGCCGCGCCCGCGCGTCCACGACGCCGCGCGGGGTGAAGCGCAGCAGCCGCTCGTTGCGGAAGACGTCGTCCATCTGGTACCAGTAGTTCTCTCCCCAGATGCCGCCGAAGCCCACGATCAGCGTCGGCGTGTAGCCGGTGCCGGATTCGGCGGCGAGGCGGATCGCGTCGCCGTACAGCTCGGCGACCGGGATGGCGTGCTCGATCCCGGTGTGGCCATCGATCATCATCGAGAGATCCATCGCCAGCGTCGAGCCCCCCTCGGGGTAGACGTGCATCCGCTCCTCGCGGGCGGCCTGGATGATCCACTGGCGGGCGTCGCGGCGGAGCTGATTGTAGCTCTTCACGCTGAAGCCGCCGAGCGCCTTCAGGCGCCGCAGGTGGGCACGGGCGTCGTCCAGGCTGTTGATGATGGCGCGCTCCGGGTTGCGCGCGCCGTAGAGGATGTAGCCTGTCGAGTAGATGCGCGGTCCGATCACCTCCCCGGCCTCCACCAGCTCGCCGCTGGAGAAGACGAACTGCGTGGCCGCCGAGGGGTCGTGCGTCGTGGTGACGCCGTAGGCGAGGTTCGCCAGATACTGCCAGGGGCGCTGCGGGTTGATGTCCAGCGCGAGGTAGCCCATGTGCGCGTGCACGTCGATCAGCCCCGGGATGATCGTCTTGCCGCTCACGTCGATGGTGCGAACCCCCGCCGGCAGCTGTATCGCGGCGGTTGGGGCGACGGCGATGATGCGATCGTTCTCGATGAGGATGGTGCCGTTCTCGATCACCTCATCGCCCTTCATGGTGACCAGACGCGCGCCGACCAGCGCCACGCTCCCCTGCGGGCGGGCGCGAGGAACCATCAGCTCGATCTCGAAGGCGTCCGCGGGGACCATCGGGTTGGGCCGGCGCCGCGCCGCCGCCGAGGTGTCGGGCTGCTCGGCACGGAGCGAGTCGGCGCGCGCGGCGCTGTCCGGCTGCGCCCCCTCCCGCCGCTCCTCGGCGAAGATCGCCTCCAGCGTCTGCCGGTAGACGGTGGGGCCGAGATTCCACGAAACCGCTCGTCCGCCCGAGGTCCACTGGATCCAGTCCCCGCCCCAGCGGCTGAGCTGCTTGACGGGCGTCGGCGAGCCCCGCGAGGTGATGGTGACCGGCCGCTCCCCCGCCTGCGGCAGCGGCGCCAGGTAGACGTTGTGGTACTCCTTGAAGGCGAGGTAGCGGCCGTCCGGCGAGGCGACGATCTCGTCGGCCACGTCGTTCTGCGCCAGGTGGCGCCGGTCGGTGCCGTCCAGCTTGACGCTCGCCAGGCGCGTGGTGTCGCCCTCGGTCTCCTGGAAGAGCAGCCGCTCACCATCCGGGCTCCAGGAGAGGCGCGGCATGCGGCGGTTCGCCCCGCGGTTCGAGGTGGTGGTGATCTCCTGCACGGCTCCGCCATTGGCGCCGACCCAGCGCAGCCGCAGGAAGAACTCGCTGCTCAGCTCCTCCCCGCGGTTCACCCGTGAGCTGCCCTGGACGAAGGCGATGCGCCTCCCGTCGGGCGACCAGGCGGGATTGGCGAACTGATCGGCGTGCGTGGTGAGGCGCACCGGCGCGGAGCGGCGGCCGGGGCGCAGCGGCACCTTCCACACCGCGCCGCCCAGGCTGTCGCTCCAGGTGGTGAAGGCGATCCAGCGTCCGTCGGGTGAGATCGCGGGGGCGTACTCCAGCCGCTCCCCCTCCGTCACCCGCTCCGGGCGGCCTCCGGGGAGCTGCATCTGCCAGATGCGCCCCACCGCCTGAAAGACGAGGTGCCTGCCATCGGGAGTGATCACCGGCCAGCGGATCACCCGCGCCCGGAAGCTCTCCCCGCTCTCCGGCGTCTGCTCGAAGTGCACCGTCTCGGTCATCGGGACTGAGACGCGGGCGGTGAAGGGGATCTCCCGCGCGGCGCCGTTCCCCACCTCGAGAGTGTTGATCTTGCCGCCGTAGGAGATTACGATGCGTCGCGAGTCCGGCGTCCAGGCGAAGGCGGGGTAGGCGCCGTGCAGCGTCCAGGTCTCCATCTGGTCGTGGTCGAGGCTGTCGGAGAGCACCCGCTCCGAGCCACGCTCGAGGTCGCGCAGCACCAGCGCCGTCTTCAGCCCGATGCGCCGCACGAAAGCGAGCTGCCTCCCGTCCGGCGAGGGGGTGGGGCGCACCGCGCCGCCCGGGTCGCGCGTGACGGGCTGGGTGGTGCCCAGCACCCGGTCGTAGCGCGAGATCTGGAAGATCCCCTCGTGCACGTTGCGGTTGTACTCGAAGGGGCCCGAGTGGCTGTAGTAGACCCAGCGCCCGTCAGCGGAGAAGGCGGGCTCGTTGATGTCGGAGGTGAAGCCCTGCCGACGCACCAGCTGCGCGCCCTTCCCGCCCAGCGTGTGAAAGAGCCAGATCTCGCCCCCGCCCAGCGAGCGGGTGTCGGTCACATGGCGCTTCGCCACCAGGTAGTCGCCATCCGGCGACCAGGAGGGATTGGTGGGGAGCTGTTCCTTCTCCTGCGTGACCTGACGGGGATTGGAGCCGTCCGTATCCATGAGCCAGAGGTTGTCCGCCCCGTCGCGGTCGCTGACGAAGGCCAGCGCGCGCCCGTTCGGGCTGAAGCGGGGGAGCTGATCGAAGGCCGGCCCGGAGGTGAGCCGCTGCGCCTCGCCGCCTTCGATGGGGATGCGGTAGATGTCGCCCAGCAGGTCGAAGGCGATCCAGCGCCCGTCGGGGCTGACGCTCAGGTTCATCCACGTTCCCTCCGAGGTCTCGAGCCCCAGGGTGCGGTGGTAGCCGAGGCTGGAGGAGACGTCCCACTTCTCCCGCTCGCCGCTCCCGTTCTCCTGCGCGGAGAGCGGCACGAGGGAGCCGAGGAGCAGGAGCAGAATGGCGATAGGTCCGATCGGTCGCATGCGGCGCGCGGGGTGCGAGAGGTTGATTGGCGTCGTGTGGCGGGAAAGATCGGTTGCCCGGTATCCTTTCGCCAGAGCCGCCGGTGGTGCCGCGGCGCGTCGTCAGAAGGCCCGGCACCCGAGCGTTGCATTGAGAGGTGATCGCCGTGTCGGTACATTCGCGGAGGGTGTCATGTACGAGAGAATCCTGCCTCTACTGCTCCTGCTGGTGCTCGCCGGGGCCTGTAGCACGAACACGCTCGGGCCCGGGCACCGGATCGAGGAGGGAGTCGAGCTGCGCCTGAACGTGCGGCCCGCGGAGGTCAGCCCGCACCAGCCCTTCACCGCCCGCATCTCCGTCACCAACCGACGCTCGCACAGCGTCACCCTGGTGACCCGCCAGAGCTGTATCGCTCTCTTCGAGGTGTACGCGGGCGAGCGGCTCATCCCGCTCTCCGGCACCGAGAACGGCTGCCACCCGGCGACCACGCAGCACACGCTACGGCCGGGCGAGTCGCTCCGGCGGGCGGTGCCGATCTGGGCCGAGGCGCCCGACGGCGCGCCCATCTCCCAGGGCGAGTACCTGCTGCGCGTCAGCTTCTCCTCCGAGGTCTTCGAGATCAACGGCGCGGCCGTTACGCTTCCCGACCTCGAGCAGCGGGTGGTCGTACGCTAGGGGAACGGACTCGCCGGAGATCCCCGGCTTCTTGACCTGAGCCGTTCGCCCGCCCATCTTGCTCCTCGACAGCCTCCCCGGTGCCCCTACCCACTAACGGTTTTCGGTTCCGCCATGGAGAGTGACCGTTCCCCGATCGTGAGCGGGCCACCCGCGCTGCGCGCCACCTGCTGGGGCACGCGCGGCTCGGTGCCGAGCCCGGGAGAGGAGACGATGCGCTTCGGCGGCAACACCTCCTGCCTCGAGGTGCGGACGCCGGATGGCCGCTCGCTGATCTTCGATGCCGGAACCGGTATTCGGCGGCTGGGGAGCCGCCTCGCCTCCATCGGCCGCCCGCTCGACGCTCATCTCTTCCTCACGCACTTCCACTGGGACCACATCCAGGGGATTCCCTTCTTCGAGCCGCTCTACGACGCCCGCTCGGTGCTGCACATCCACGGGCCGCCGCAGGAGAACGGCGACCTCGAGAGCCTGCTGGCGGGCCAGATGGGCGCGGCGTACTTCCCGGTCCGTCTCGACCAGCTGGGTGCCACGCTGGACTTCCACGACATGAGGGTCGGCAGCTGGCGCGAGGGCGATCTCGAGGTGGAGGCGCTGCGCGTCTGCCATCCCTCGTGCACCTACGGCTACCGGGTAAGCGCCGGGGGCGCCGCTCTGGCGTATGTGCCGGACAACGAGCTCTCCGGCGCCCACTACCCGGTACCCGAGCGCTGGTATGAGGAGCTGGTGGCGTTTCTCCACGGAGTGGACTGCCTCCTCCACGACGCGATGTTCACCGCCGCCGAGCTGTCGAGCCGGCTGGGCTGGGGCCACAGCACCTTCGATCAGGCGATCCGGCTGGCCGAGGATGCGGGCGTGCGCCGCCTCCTCTTCTTCCATCACGCGCCGGACCGCACGGACGCGGAGCTGCTCGAGATCCTGGAGGAGGCGCGCACCGCTCTCGGCCGCCGCCACTCGACGCTCGAGATCGGCATGGCGACCGAGATGGAGGAGCTCGATCTCGGAGAGATCGGGAGAGAATCGCAGCGTCGGAGCCGCTGAGCCACTCCCGCGTCGGTGGTCAAATGAGCGCGAAATTGCTATCTTGCGTCGCCTGAACCAGGGGTGTAGCCAGGTGACAGGCAGGACGCAGCTTCCTCTTTCCGTTCCTCCCGCAGGAGATCCCCGGTGTCTGACCCGATCCACAACCGCTCGAGCTCTTCCGCGCGGACCGCTCCTCCACTGGCGGCCGTCGAAGCGCCCGCGCTCTCCGGGCGGATGCTGCGCCCGGACCGGGCGGCGGTGCGGGCGTGGATCCTCTCCCACGACGATAGCTGGCTCTTTCTGGGTCTGTACATCGGGCTGGCGGTGGTGCTCAGCATCTGGATCAGCCTCTTCTGGCTGGTCGTGGTGGTCGCGGCGCACTTCGCGCTCGAGCTGGTGCGGCAGCAGCAGCTGCACGCCGGCAGTTATGACGGGGTGGTGCTCGAGGCGCTCTGGGAGCTGAAGCTGGATGTGGCGCTGGTGCTCTTCGCCCTGGCGCTGACGCTCTACATGGAGGTGGTGCTCGGGCTCGTCGGGCTGCAGGCCGCTTCG
>JBPCIT010000049.1:0-15944 GCA_051006015.1 Longimicrobiaceae bacterium | reverse complement strand
GAGCGACTGCGGGCGGGAGGGTTTGCGCCCGTCAGGCCGGCCAGGTGAAGATGTCGCGCTATCTCCCGTCCAGGTAACGCCGGAAGGGCTCGGGGAGGTCGGCGACCCTGGCGGGCGCACAGGGCGGCTCGGCTGCGCTGAGGGTCTGCCAGAAGAGGTGCGGCCCTCGCTCTCTCGCCTCGAGCGCAGCGAGCAGCCCGGCCGCGGCCTTGGCGGTGTAGGTGGGATCGAGGATGAGATCGGCCTCGGCGAAGCGCTCGGCGGCGAGGCGGGCCGCATCCGTCTCCTGCCCGTAGCCCGCGCCGAGCTGCTCATGGCGCAGGGTGATGCGCCGGCGCACCTCCTCTGCGGGCGGGACCGGGACGCCGCCGCTGCGCAGCAGCGCCGAGGTGCGGCGGATCAGCCCTCGCAGCCCCCACTCGTTGGTCACCAGCTTGCCGGTGATGCGGTAGGCGTTCACCCGAGTCGGTAGTCCGGCGAGCACAAGGCCGATCGCCAGCCCCACCGTCGTGCCCATCGTGCCGGTCGCCACGTGCGCCACCTGCGGAGCCGGCGCTTCGCCCGCGTCGACCTGCTCGGCCAGATCGAGGGCGGCGCTCACGTAGCCCAGCGTCCCGGTCGGGTCGGAGCCGCCGGGCGGGATTACCACCGTCCGCTCGCCGCGGTGGGCGAGCCGCGCCGCCCAGAGGCCCGGCGGGATCATCTCCATGCGCGGCACCCAGCGCAGCTCCGCCCCCAGTGCATGGTCCAGCAGCAGCACCTCGCGCACGTGATCCGTGCGCGACTGCGGGAAGAGCACCAGGGAGACCGCGAGACCGAGGCTGCGGCCGTAGACGGTGGTCGCCAGCGCGTGGTGCGAGCCCGCGGCGCCCGCGGTGATGAGCCGCTCCGCACCCTGCCGCTGAGCCTCGGCCAGCAGGAACTCGAGCTTGCGCACCTTGTTGCCGCCGTAGGTCTCCCCCGAGAGATCGTCCCGCTTCACCCACACCTCCCCCCCGACGCCCGGCAGCCGCAGCGGCTCGATCGGGGTGGGGCAGCAGCTGAGCGGCAGCCAGGGAATCGTCTCCGCCAGCGCGGGAAAGCGGCGGAAGAGGGCGGGCGGCAAGTCGGGTGCGGAGTGCATCAGCGCGGATATCCCGGGCTGTTCAGGACGAAGTTCTGGATCTGCCAGAGGTGCCGCCGCTCGTGCACCGCGGCATAGAGAAACCACTGCCCCAGCGCCAGCGAGGGGTTCCACCCCTTCAGGTACGGCAGCGGTGCCGTCAGGCGCGCCAGGTCGAGCCCGTTCGCCTGCTCGATCTGCTCCAGGAACCGCTGCTTGATGTGCATGAAGCGCGGCACCACCGCCTCGAAGGTGAGCTGCGGGGGCGCAGTGTAGCGGTCGAGGGTGGGAATCTTCGTCCTGTACGGCGGCTCCAGGAAGCGCAGATACCAGTTCGCCCAGCGCACGCGGCCGCGGTAGCGGAAGGGACCCTCCCCATGGATGTGCCGCGCCGTTCCCTGGTTGATCATCCCCTGGATGATCTCCACCTGCTCCTCCCCCTCCAGGCTCAGGTGCTCGATGTTCTGCGCCACCGTCCAGCGGCCGGGGGCAGGAGAGTAGTTGAACTGCTCGAGCGTCATCCCCTCCAGCAGCGCCTCGACACGCTGGCGGATCTCCTCGTGCTGGCGTCGGCAGTCGAGCAGCTCCGGGAAGAAATCGTTGGATGTGGTCGTGGTTGCCATGCTCCCGTCAGGGCTCATTGTGTGGAGTTCAGGATGAATTGCCGGTAGAACCGGACACCATCGATGTCATCCCGGATCACGATCCGCTCGCCGGTGCCGTGCACCCGCTGCCGATCCCCATCCGTCACTCGCGCGGCAAGGATGCCATAGATGTTCTGCGTCAGCTCCTGATAGTAGCGCGAATCCGTGGGCGCGACCACCAGGTAAGAAGTCACCAGCGCGTCCGGATAGATCCGGCGAATCGTGCGCTGCAGCGGCTCGAAGGCGGGCGCATCGGTCGGAGATACCGCCGAGGGATTGTTCGCAGGGCCAGCGAGTGGCGCGATCTCGATCCGCGACTCGTCGACGGTGCGGCGCACCCGTTCGCTGGCGCATTCCACGCTCTCGCGGACAGAGCCGTTGGCGCCATGAGCATCATCTGCGGCGGCACCCCAACCCGGCTGAGGAAGTACAAAGTGCGGGATTCCTCCGCACTCCGCACGTCGCACCCCGCACTGATGTTCAGTCCGCCGGCCCCTGAATGATCCCCAGCGGAGGCCTGCTCTTCCAGGCGCCGCGCGTGAAGTCGGGGAAGTCCACGGATGCGCTTCGCCGCGCGATGGAGCGCTCACTCAGCTCGGAGATCGCCGACCACGCCGCGCCATCGTAGATGTCCATGTCCATCGGCGTGCCCTCGCGCAGGCACTGGATGAGCCGGTAGTCTTCGATGTAGTCCATCCCGCCGTGGCCAGCGCCGCGCGAGCGCTCCGCCATCGCCTTCCAGAGCGGGTGCTCGTACAGCGCCTCGTACTCCTCCAGCTCCTCCCAGCGGTGCTCTGGACTCCTGCCCTCGAGGTGGATCTTCTGCTCCGGGTACTTGCGCACCAGCCCGCGCGTGCCTTGCAGCAGGATCTTGCGGCTGTATGGCCTGGGAAGGTTGGTGTCATGGGTGATCAGGATCGTCTGGCCACCTGTGGTGCGGATCAGCGTGTTGACCACGTCTCCCAGCGCGTAGCGCTGTTTCGCCTCGGGGCTGTCAGGACCGAGGTGCTCGGCAGCCCAGAGATTCAGGCCGCGGGAGTTGCTGCTGATCGAGACCAGATAGTCGAACTGGTTGCCGCGGTTGATGTTCATCCACTGCGCGACGGGACCGACGCCATGTGTCGGGTAGAGATCGCCGTTGCGCTCGATGGAGTGCCTGACTCGCCAGCGTCCCTCGTAGAAGTCCGTCAGCTTGAGCCGACGCAGGTCGTGCAGGTAGCCGCACTCGGCGTGCAGCAGCTCACCGAAGAGGTTCTGACGGACCATGTTGAGGATCATCAATTCGGTCCGGTCGTAGCAGCAGTTCTCCATCATCACGCAGTGGCGCCGCGTGCTCTCGGCGGTCTCCACCAGCTCCCAGCACTCCTCGAGCGTGACCGCCAGCGGAACCTCGGTGGCTCCATGCTTTCCGCTGCGCATCGCCGCCAGCAGGATGGGAGCGTGCCACTCCCAGGGGGTGGCGGTGAAGACCAGATCGAGGTCGTCGCGCTCGCACATCCGCCGGAAGTCCTCCGGACCGCGGTCGTACCCCTCGGGCTGCGGCCGCCCGGCATCGGTCACCAGCTTCTGCGCCCGCGCGAGGTTTGCCGGGTTGATGTCGCAGATCGCCCTGATCTCGACACCCTCGATCGCCAGGAAGTTCTTCACATGGCTCGTGCCCTGGTGACCCACGCCCACGAATCCCATCCGGACGGTCTCGAGGGGTGGGGCGGCAAAGAGTTCGGCGGAGGGTGCCGGCAGCGCCCCGCTGCGAGCGCGGGGCTGCGTGGCACACCCCCCGCTCGTGCCCAGCGCGAGGCCCACACCGGCGATGGTGGTCTGCTTGAGGAACTCCCTGCGGTCGAATTGCTCGGACATGTGGCGACTCCTGCGGGCGCGTGGAAACGGATACGACAGCAATGCCATATCCGGCGAAACGGCTGAGTGCGGACCCGTCCGCGGCCGAACGGCGCCCCCTTCCCCGGCCCCTCCCCCAATGCTGGGGCAGGGGAGCACTGCAGATCCCGCCGTAGCACAAGAGCAGAGGCTTGGCAGGATCGTGTTCTCCCTCTCCCAGCATTGGGAGAGGGGGTTAGGGGGTGAGGGCCCCTACGCCAGACGCACGGCTGGCGCAGCCGCGCGCGTGCTGAAAAAGGTGGCCGCAGCCGCGCGCTCGGAAAATCGGGTCAGATAGTCCGAGCGCCAGCTCGCCAGGAACGCATCGGCCCGCACTTCCTCGACCAGCGCCCACACGCTCCCGCCGAAGCCCGCGCCGAAAGCCGAGGCCGCCGCCGCACCCAGCGCGCGGGCGGAGCGGGCGAGATGGATGGTCTCCTCCATCTGGTTCTGCAGCGCCGTGATCGCCAGCTCCTGCGAACGATCGACCAGCGTACCGAAGGTGCCGAGATCCCCGCGAGCGAGCGCATCCACGGACGCCGGAATGATCTCGAAGCTCTCCCCGATGAACTGGTCGAGCCGCGCCAGGAGCGACTCGGAGCTTTGGTTCGGGTGGCCTGCGTGGCGCAGGATGCCGCGCAGCCGGTCCGCCGCCGCGGGATCCGCATCCAGCGCGGCACCGATGCTGGGATCCTCGCGGCCGGTTTCCGCGCGCCAGAGTTCATTGATCACGCGCATCTGCTCCGCCGCCTGGTTGTACCATCGCCGCGCCGCACCGGTCTTCTCGGCTCTCACCCCGCTCACTCCGACCGCGAAGGTGTAGCCGGCGGGCAGCGGGACGGAGCGCTCGAAGCGCACTGGCGCAAAGGCGTACTGCACCAGCTCGCCGGGTCGGGCGCAGAGAATGGCCGTATGGTCCTGACTGCCGCCCTGCGTACCGACGCCCAGATCCCCCGCGAACGCCCGGTAGTCACGGCCGCTCTCCACGGCGGCGAGGTAATCCGCCAGCTCCTCGGTCGTGCGAATGTTGTCGCGGTAGCTCTCCGTGGAAGCGAGATCGTTGACCGCCGACAGCGCCAGAAAAACGGCGATGACGAGCGCACTCGAGCTGCTCATCCCCGCCGCCCGGGGCAGGTCGCTGGCGAAGGCGATGCTGGCGCCCTGCACCTGGCCGGGGAAGTTGCGCGCGACGCGGCGCACGACCGTCTGCGGGTAGTTCGGCCAGCGCGCTTCCGGCTGCAGATGCGGTGAAGCGCGAAAGCAAATACGCTCGCCACTGCGTACGTCAGCCACCGCGATCTCCTCGTCCTGCCGCGGCGTGGATACCAGGCAGATGCCGCGCTCGATGGCTGCCAGAAGGCTGCGACCCCCCGCGTAATCCGTGTGCTTCCCCAGCAGCTCGATGCGGCCGGGGACGAAGAACGCGTGAACAGGCTGATTGTCGGGAACACCGCCGTCGTGCAGCCGCTGCGCACAACGCACGAGGAGATCGCGCAGGCGGGCGGCCGAATCACCCTCGACTAGATCCTGAATCCTTCCGGCGACGCGACCTGGGTCGAGCAGATCCGCGAGCGTCCCCTCACTCTTCACAGCCGCGCCTCCCGGTCCCGCAGCCACTCCGCGACGGACGGGATGTCCTCCCGCGAGGAGAGATCGAGCACCGGCTCGTGGACGGGAATGACCCGGAAGCGCTCGCCCAACTCGCGGATCGCGTAGCGCACGGCATCGGGCAGCTCGAGCTCGCCCCGGACCGAGGGGGTGATCGAGCGGCACGCCTGGAATATGGAGGGCCCGAAGCGCCAGCAGGTCATGCTCACCCAGCTCCGTCCCGCCCGCGCGCGCACCGTCGCGGGATCCGGCTTCTCGATGATCTCCGTCATGAAGCCGTCGGCGTCGGTGGTCACCAGGGCGTACGCCGCCACCCGCTCCGCGGGGATGTTGCCCCCGGCGATCAGCGCCTCCCGCTGGAACCCCGCCATGCCGCTGCCCTCGAGCTCGTGCATCCGGGCGAGCAGGGGCGCGGGATAGTAGTTGTCCGAGTTGATCACCAGAAACGGATCCTCGCTGGCGAAAGACTCCGCGGCCAGCAGCGCGTGCGCGGAGCCGAGCGGCTCCTCCTGAACCGCGAACTCGATGCGTACCCTTTCCGTCTTCCGTTCCTCGTAGTGGTCGCGGATCGGGTCGGGCTCCGGACGGACGACCAGGCAAACGCTCCCCAGGCCGGCATCCGCGGCGGCGCAGATGACATAGTCGAGGAAGGCACGTCCATCAATGGGGATCAGCCCCTTGAGTCCCTGCTCGGCCATGCGCCGCTGCTGCTCGTCCAGCCGCACGCCCTCCACCTCGTGGCGCATGCGCGTGCCGCGGCCCGCGGCGAGGATGACCACCTTGTTCATCGCGCCACCGGAGCACGCGTGGGCTGCTCGTCCGGGCTGGCTTCGGCGCCGCTCACCCGCCCCCAGACCCGAATCACGAAGATGCTCGCAGCCACGGCGATCACCAGCAGCAGCGCGGCGAGGAGATAGCGCCCATAGATCAGGTTGCCGATGCCGAAGAGCGCGGCGTACACGGCGAAGGAGCCGGCCAGCATGGCGAGGATTCCCTCGGGGACCGTCCACGTCCGCTCGGGGTCGCGAAGCGTGACTCCCTCGGCACGCGCCTGCTCCACCACCCGCGCCCAGCCGGGGCCGCCGGGCTGCACGCGCGCGTAGAACTGGTAGAGCGTGCGGCGACCCGCCGGTCGGGTCAGAAAGGTGACCGCCAGCCAGGCGACCGTCGTAATCCCCACGCCGATCAGCAGCCTGGCCGAGGGCGCGAGTGCGGCTTCCGGGAAGAGCCGCGGGTGCACCAGCTCGAGGTAGGCTGCGGCTAGAAAGGAGACCACCATCGCCGCCAGCTCGCTGAAGGCATTGATCCGCCACCAGAACCAGCGCAGGATGAAGAGCAGCCCGGTGCCGGCGCCGATCTGCAGCAGGATCTGGAAGGCCTGCAGTGCGTTCTGCAGCGCCAGGGCCAGCAGCGCCGCCAGCACCATGAGCAGCACCGTCGCGATCCGGCCGACCAGCACCAGCCGCCGCTGATCCGCCTCCGGCTCGACGAAGCGCTGCCAGACATCGTTGACCAGATAGGAGGCGCCCCAGTTCAGGTGCGTCGAGATGGTGGACATGTACGCAGCGGCCAGCGAGGCGATCACCAGCCCCAGCAGTCCGGCGGGCAGCAGCGTCAGCATCGCCGGGTAGGCCAGATCGTGCCCCAGAATGCTGGCGGACACTCCGGGGAACGCCTCGCGCAGCGAATCCACCGTGGGAAAGACCACCAGCGAAGCCAGCGCCACCAGGATCCATGGCCAGGGCCGCAGCGCGTAGTGCGCCGCATTGAAGAAGAGCGTCGCGGCGGTCGCCTCCCGCTCGCTGCGGGCGGAGAGCATCCGCTGCGCGATGTAGCCGCCGCCGCCCGGCTCGGAGCCCGGATACCAGACGCTCCACCATTGCACCGCGAGCGGGAGGATCAGCAGCGTGACCAGAGCTTCCCGGTCACCGAAGTCGGGGAGCAGTCCGATCCTGCCACTCACCTCCGGATGGGCGAGCAGACCCTGCAGGCCGCCTACCTCGGGTTGCCCCAGCGCCACCACCGCCGCGGCGATCGAGCCCGCCAGCGCGGTGAAGAAGAGCAGGAAGTCGGTGACCACCACGCTGCGCAGCCCGCCCAGCATGCTGAACAGCACGGTGACGCCTCCCGCCAGCGCCACCATCGCCAGCGGCGAGATCCCCAGCATCACCCCGCCGATCTTGATGGCCGCCAGCGTCACCGCGGCCATGATCATGACGTTGAAGAAGACCCCCAGATAGATCGCGCGGAAGCCCCGCAGAAAGGCCGCGGGTGCCCCGCTGTAGCGGATCTCGTAGAACTCGAGGTCGGTCAGCACCCCCGCGCGGCGCCACAGCTTGGCGTAGATGAACACCGTCAGCATCCCCGTGAGCAGAAACGCCCACCACACCCAGTTGCCCGCCACCCCGTTCTGCCGCACGATGTCGGTCACCAGATTGGGCGTGTCGGTCGAGAAGGTGGTGGCCACCATCGAGGTGCCCAGCAGCCACCAGGGCATGGCGCGCCCGGAGAGGAAATACTCGGAGGTGTTTCTCCCCGCCCTGCGGCTCGTCCAGAGGCCGATGGCCAGCACGGCGCCCAGATACCCGACGAGGATCGTCCAGTCGATCAGCGCCAGCTTGCTCACGAGATCACCATTGATGCGGAGGCATGATCAGACTCGCTCCGCCACCACGTACTCCGCGACGGCGCTCGCCAGCGCCATGATCGTCACCTGCGGCGGGACGCCCACCGAGGTGGGGAAGAGCGAGGCGTCGCCGACGAAGATCCCCCGCTCCCCCCACAGCTCGCCGTGCGGGTCGGTCGCGCTGCGCTCCGCGTCGGCGCCCAGCGCGCAGCTCCCCTGCGGGTGCACGGAGTTGAGGGTGAGGCGGTGCGGCGTGGGTGTGAGGCGCCGCAGCGCCGCCTCCAGTTCGGCAGCGCTGCTCACGGAAGGTGCGGCGGGATGCGGGAGGATCACCCGCTCGGCGCCCGCGGCCAGGTAGAGGCGCGCGAGCTCGCGGATGCCGCGCCGCAGCTCGGCCAGATCCTCGCGCCCCGGCCAGTAGTCGGCGAGGGGGCGGCCATCGCCCGCGGCCCTCACGCGCCCCTCGCTCTCGTCGTGCAGCAGCACCGAGGCGGAGGCGAGCCGGGGATAGTCCTGCATCCGCGCGAGGTGCTCGGCGCCCAGCCCGGGCACCACCAGCGCGGTCAGCCCCGGCAAGTTCGCGGCGCTGGGGAGGAAGAGGAATCCGCCGCGGCCGTCCTTCTCGAAGGAGGCGAACTCCTCGACGATCACCGACTGCGGCAGACCGCGCCAGGCGATCACCGGCTCGGAGAAAACGCCCGAGACCATCGCCGCCGGGTGCAGCCGGAGTCCGCGTCCCACCCGCGAGTTGCCGAGGCCGCTGCGCAGCAGCAGCGCGGGGGTGTCCAGCGCCCCCGCGGCGAGGAGCACCACCGGCGCGTGCACCACCGCCCGCCGCCCCGTCGGCGTGCCATCCGCGCCGCGCAGCTCGCAGACGACGCGGCGCATCCCCGCGTGGCCCTCGATCCTCGTCACCGGCGCGTCGGCAAGGATGCGCGCCCCCGCCGTCACCGCGCGCGGCAGCCAGGTGAGGCTCGCGCCCAGCTTGCGGTTGTAGGCGCACCCCAGCATGCAGTAGCCGCAGCCGCAGCACTCCTCGCGGTTGTGCAGCGGGACGCGGTAGCGCCATCCCAGCGCCTCGCAGCCGCGCCGCAGCGCGTCGTTGTTGGGGTTGATCTGCTCTGGGGGGATGGGAGTCGCGCGCAGCGTGCGCAGCACCTGATCGACGTAGCCCTGCCAGCTCGCGTCGTCCCAGGGGAAGGCGTGCTCGCGCCGCCAGCGCTCGAGAATGCCCACCGGGGTCGGGTAGACGAGGCCGGTGTTATGCAGCGTCGAGCCGCCTACCCCGCGCCCCTGCATGATGCCGATCGCCTTGTCTGCCGTGGCGCGCAGCGCCGCCTCCTGATAGAGGAGCGGCAGCATCTCCAGCTCGCGCTGCGTGAACTCCGCCGCGGTGGTGTGAGGGCCAGCCTCGACGGCGACCGCTTCGATGCCCTGCTCAGCGAGGCGCGCGAGTGCCGCGGCGCCCCCCGCCCCGGTGCCGATCACGCACACCTGCGCGCGGATGCGTAGATCACGGTCGAGGTCGCGCCCGCGGGTGACGCCGGCTGGCAGAGCTGACGCCAGCCGCGGACGCGAGGTACGCGCGGACGCGCCGGATCCCGCTTCCAGCCGCCGAGCCGCGCGCAGCTCCGGCGCGGGCAGCACCGGCACCTCCACCCGTCCCAACCAGGCGCCGTCGTAGCCCACCCTCACCCCTCCCTCCTCACGCCCGTAGTAGGCGAGCATCGCCAGCGCCCTCAGCGCCGCCGCGCCCTGCCGCTGCAGCCCCAGCCGGCTCGCCGCCCAGCTCTCGAGGACCTCCTGCTGTGCCTCCGCTCCCAGCGAGGTGAAGCGCCGCGGCCGGCCGGTGAGCAGCGGCGCGCCGTACTCGAGGGTGCGCAGCAGCAGCGAGAGCAGCGCGCGATCCCCCGCCGGCAGGTGGTGGAGGAAGGGCAGGGCGGCGAGGGCCACCTCCTCGCCGGCGGGCGCGCCGACGACCGCGGAGGCCACCGCCGCGAATATGCGCCGCTCGGGAGCGCTGAAGTCCGCAGAATCGCTCATGGGGGAGCAAGGTAGTGAGCCGCGGGGCGGGCGGACAGTAGAGCCTGGAGCGCGAGGCGGGGAGCGGGCGACGGGATCTTCCGGGCGCCTGGGGTGTCTATGGAATCGGCTAACCCGTTGTGCCGCAATCCCCATCCCTGGATCCACGAGCTGCTGTGAATCGTTCGTTCTTTCCGGCCCTGGCCGCGCTGCTGCTCGCCCTTCTCGCGCTGACCTCCTGTCAGACGCTGGGACTGAAGCGGAGCGCGGCGGACGACTCGCTGCACCGGCTGCTGCCGCAGGATACGATGGTGGTGGTCGGCACGCTCGAGAACGGGCTGCGCTACTACGTCCGCCGCAACGCGGAGCCGCCCAACCGGGTCGAGCTGCGGCTGGTGGTCAACGCCGGCTCCGTACTCGAGAACGAGGATCAGCTCGGGCTGGCGCACGTCGTCGAGCACATGGCCTTCAACGGCACGCGCAACTTCGCCAGGCACGAGCTGGTGGACTACCTCGAGTCGGTGGGGATGCGCTTCGGGCCGGACATCAACGCCTACACCAGCTTCGACGAGACGGTCTACATGCTCACCCTCCCGACGGACAGCGCGGGGGTGGTCGAGCAGGGATTCCAGATCCTGGAGGACTGGGCGCACGGGATCACCTTCGATCCCGAGGAGGTCGAGCGGGAGCGGGGTGTGGTGATCGAGGAGTGGCGGCTGGGGCAGGGCGCCGGCACCCGCATGCAGAAGCGGCACCTGCCTGCGCTGCTGCAGGCCTCGCGCTACGCGCAGCGCCTGCCGATCGGCACGCGTGAGTCGCTCGAGAGCTTCGACGTCGAGGCGCTCCAGCGCTTCTACCGCGACTGGTACCGCCCTGACCTGATGGCCGTCGTGGTGGTGGGAGACGTGGATCCGGCGGAGATGGAGGCGCGCATCCGCGAGCACTTCGCCGGCCTCACCTCCCCCGAGCGGCCGCGTCCGCGCCGCGAGTTCCGCGTCCCCGACCACGAGCAGACGCTCTTCTCGATCGCCAGCGACCCGGAGGCGACCGGCGCGAGCATCAGCCTCTACCTCAAGCAGCCCGCCCGCGCCGGTGGCACCCCGGCCGCCTACCGCCGCTGGGTGGTCGAGTCGCTGGCGATGGACATGCTGGTCAACCGCCTGCACGACGAGACCCAGAAGCCGCAGAGCGCCTTCCTCAACGTCTCCTCCTTCCACGGCCGCTTCCTGCGGCCGCTGCACGCCTACGCGCTGAGCGTCACCGCGCCGCAGGGCGGCACGCTGAGGGGGATCCAGGCGCTGCTCACCGAGGCCGAGCGCGTGGCCCGGCACGGCTTCACCCCCTCCGAGCTGGAGAGGGAGAAGGCGGAGCTCATGCGGATGATGGACCAGCGCTTCCGCGAGCGGGAGAAGACCACCTCCTCCGAGTTCGCCGCCGAGTACGCCTCTCACTACCTGTACGGCGGCGCCCTGGTCGATGTGACCACCGAGTTCGAGCAGTACCAGCGTTTCATCCCCGAGGTGCGGATCGAGAAGGTGAACGCCGTGGCGCGCGGCTGGCTGAGCGGGCGCAATCGTGTGGTCCTGGTCAACGCACCCGCGAACGATCCGCACATTCCGACGGAGGAGGAGCTGACGGAGGTGGTGCGCTCGGTGCGGCGGCGGGGGCTCAGCGCCTTTGCGGATGGCGTCTCGGAGGCGCCCCTGCTCTCACCGCTGCCGCAGCCGGGGCAGATCGTCTCGGAGCGGGAGATCACCGAGATCGGCACCACCGAGTGGACGCTCGCCAACGGGGTGCGCGTGCTCGTCAAGCCGACCGACTTCCGGGAGGACGAGGTGCTGCTCGCGGCGCGCAGCCCCGGCGGGATGTCGCTCGTCGAGGACGAGGATTACTTCGCCGCGCTCACCGCCTCTGCGGTGGTGCAGGCGGGGGGCATCGGCAGCCTGAGCCAGAGCGAGCTGCGCAAGCGGATGGCGGGCAAGCTGGCGGTGGTCGGCGCCGAGATCGGCGAGCTGCACGAGGGGCTGACGGGCGGCGCCTCCCCGCGCGACCTCGAGACCATGTTCCAGCTCGTCTACCTGCGCTTCACCGCGCCGCGGCTGGACAGCGCGGCCATCCAGGCGTACCAGGAGCAGGCGCGCACCATGTTGCTGAACCGCGGCGCCAGCCCGGAGTCCGCCTTCATGGACACGCTGCTGGTGACGCTCGCGCAGCACCATCCCCGGGCGCGCCCACCCTCGGCGGCACGCTTCGATTCGCTCGACATCGAGCGCTCCTTCGAGCTCTTCCGGGAGCGCTTCGCCGACGCCAGCGACTTCACCTTCTACATCGTGGGCAACTTCGCGGTGGATTCCATCCGCCCGCTCGTCGAGCGCTACCTCGGCAGCCTTCCCTCACTCGGCCGGCAGGAGAGCGCGCAGGACGTGGGGATCCGCGCCCCGACCGGCGTGGTGCGCCGGGAGGTGTACCGGGGACTCGAGCCCAAGGCGCGCACGCAGATCGTCTTCAACGGCACGATCGAGTACGAGCAGGAGAACCTCACCGCGCTGACCGCACTGGCGGAGGTGCTGCAGCTGCGGCTGCGCGAGGTGCTGCGCGAGGACCTCGCAGGCACCTACGGGGTGGGGGTGAGCGCCTCCGCCGCGCGCGAGCCCCGGCCGCGCTACCGGATCAGCCTGGGCTTCGGGGCCGCACCCGAGCGGCTCGAGGAGCTGACCGGCGTCGTCTTCGCGCAGATCGACTCCCTCAAGCGCTACGGCCCGCAGGAGAGGGATCTGGCGAAGGTGCGCGAGATGCAGGTCCGCTCGCGCGAGGTGGAGCTGCGCGAGAACCGCTTCTGGCTCTCGCAGCTCCTCGCCTACGATCAGCACGGCTGGGACCCGCGCGGCATCCTCACCTTCGAGCAGCGCGCGCGCGGGGTGACTGCCCGCATGGTGCAGGAGGCTGCGCGGCGCTACCTCGATACCGGCAACTACGTTCGCGTCTCCCTCTACCCGGAGGACTCCGTCCACGCCTCGCGGCCCTGATCCTCGCTCGACCTCATATCTTGCGTAATCGGAAGAAGTTGGCCATCTTGGTGCGCCAATTTCCCGCATCACAATTTCGAGACACCCCATGAGACGCATGCAGCGGGTCGCTGTGGGCACCGCCGGTGGTTTGTTGCGCGCCGCCCCGTTCATTATCGCGGCGGCGCTTCTGCTGCCGCTCTCCCTTGCCGCGCAGACGCCCGCGCAGCCAGCCGCCGAGGCCGCCCCTCCGGTCACCGGCCCCGCCGGGCGGCCGATCGCCAGCGCGGCTCACGCCTCGGACGCGCCGCGCATCGACGGACGGCTGGACGAGGAGGTGTGGCAGAGTGCGCCGGTGCTGTCGGACTTCGCGCAGCGTGAGCCCTTCGAGGGGCGGCCGGCCTCCGAACGCACCGAGGTGCGCATCCTCTACGACGACGCGGCTCTCTACATCGGCGCCTGGCTGTACGACCGCGAGCCCTCCGGCATCGTCGTCGGGGAGACGCGGCGCGACGCCGACCTCTCGGACAGCGACGCGCTGCTCATCATCCTCGATACCTACCTGGACCGGCAGAACGGCTTCGTCTTCGGCACCACGCCGGCGGGCATCGAGTACGACGGGCAGGTCACCAAGGAGGGGCAGGGCGGGATCGGGCTGCAGACGCGCCAGCAGGCCAGCTCGGGCGGAGGCTTCAACAAGAACTGGGACGGGAGCTGGCAGGTGGCCACCTCGCGCGACGCGGCGGGGTGGTACGCGGAGTTCCGCATCCCCTTCTCCACCCTGCGCTACGCGGGAGGCGGCTCGCAGAGCTGGGGGCTGAACCTGGCCCGCAAGATCCGGCGTCGCAACGAGGAGTCCTTCTGGTCACCGATCCCGCGGCAGTTCGACCTCTACCGCGTCTCGATGGCGGGCACCCTGGCGGGCTTCGACGCCCCGGCGCGGCGCACCGCGAGCGTCACGCCGTACGTGCTGGGCGCCGGCCGCCGCGACTATCTGCTGAGCACCGAGACGGACTTCGACGGCTCCTTCGGCGGGGACGCGAAGATCGGCCTCACCCCCAGCCTCACCCTCGACCTGACCTACAACACCGACTTCGCGCAGGTCGAGGTGGACGAGGAGCAGGTCAACCTTTCCCGCTTCCGCCTCTTCTTCCCGGAGAAGCGTCCCTTCTTCCTCGAGAACGCGGGCACCTTCTCGGTGGGCTCACCGCAGGAGGTCGAGCTCTTCTTCAGCCGCCGCATCGGCATCGCCAGCGGCCGCGAAGTTCCGATCCTCGGCGGCGGCCGGCTGAGCGGCAGGGTGGGCGCCTTCAACGTCGGGCTGCTGAACATCCAGACGGAGCGGGTCCGGCTGCTGGATCCCGCGGTAGATCAGTGGACGCAGCTCGCGCCTGCGAACAACTTCTCCGTCGGCCGCGTCATCCGCGAGCTGCCGAACCGCTCGCGCATCGGCGCCACCGTCGTCTCGCGCCTCAGCACCGCGGACACGGACGACTACAACCTCACCTACGGAGTGGACGGGCGGCTGGGGATCGGGCAGGCGGTCTCGCTCGACGGTTACGCCGCGCGCAGCGAGACGCCGGGGCTCGACGGACCCGCCTACGCCTACAGCCTGAGCGGCGGCTACACCACGCGCGACTGGCGGCTCACCGGCGCCTTCCGCGAGGTCGCCCGGGACTTCAACCCCGAGGTCGGCTTCCTCTCCCGCTCCGAGTACCGCCTCGCCAGTGCACGCGTGCAGCGCAACTTCCGCTTCGCCGAGCTGCCCTGGTTCCGGGAGCTGCGGCCGCATGTGGTCTACCGCGAGTTCTTCGGCCTCGACGGCTTCAGCGAGACGCGGCTGGTGCACATCGACAGCCACTTCGAGTTCGCCAACGGCGCCTTCTTTCAGCTCCCGGCGGTCAACCTCACCCGCGAGGGGCTGCGCGATCCCTTTGCGATCGCCCCCGGGGTGGTGATCCCCCCCGGCACCTACGACAACGTGGAGTGGGGCTTCGCCTACAACACCGACCTGAGCGCGCCGCTCTCGCTGGAGGGGCGGATCGACATCGGCGGCTTCTACTCCGGCCGCCGCAAGGGCACCGCCTCGACGCTCAATGCGCGTCTGGGGGAGAAGCTCGCCGCGGGACTGCGGGTCACCTACTACGACGTGGACCTGGCGGAGGGGAGCTTCAACACCAGCCTGGTGGGGCTGCGCGCCGCCTACTCCTTCACCCCGCGCATCTACCTGCAGTCGCTGGTGCAGTACAACGACCAGAGCCAGCTCTTCTCGACCAACCTGCGCTTCGGCTGGCTGAGCACCGCCGGCACCGGGCTCTTCGTGGTCTACAACGACATCGAGCAGACCGCCCTCTTCGACCGCTACGCGGTGGCCCGCCGCCCGCTGGACCGTGCGCTGATCATCAAGTTCACCCGGCAGTTCAACCTGGGGGAGTAAGCGGAGCTGACGGCGGTTCCGTAGCCGCTGCTTGCAGGGGATCGAAGACGAGGGGCCGCGCGGATCTGCCGCGCGGCCCCTCGCTGCTCTGTTGCTGCCGCTTCACATCCGCCTGCCTCGGCTACGGGCGCGAAGTGAGCTGGAGGGTACCCATCATCTCGCCGAGGATCCGCTGCTTGCGCTCGTACGGCAGCCCGCCCGCGTCATGCGTGGCGGCGACGAGCGTGGCCTCGCCGAGGGCGGTGGCCCATTTGAGGTTGGTATAGATTAGGGGCATGATTACACAACCGCTTTTCTGCCCGTACTGCGAGAGCGAGCAGGTGATCCGCCACGGCACCGCCAAAGGCAAGCAGCGCTACCGCTGTCAGAGCTGCACGCGCACCTTCCGCGAGAACCCGGGAAGCCGTGCCTACCCCGAGGAGCGCAAGGCCGAGATTCTAGCCGCCTACCAGGAGCGCAGTAGTCTGCGAGGCTTGCGGCGCATCTTCGGCGTCTCGTGCACCACGGTAACGGCTTGGCTGAAGGAAGAGGCTGAGGCGCTTCCCCCCCCTGGAGCAGACGCTGCCGCTGGCCGAGGCCGAGGAGATTCTCGAGCTCGATGAGCTCTGGAGCTTCGTGCGGTGCA
>JBPCIT010000048.1:0-7111 GCA_051006015.1 Longimicrobiaceae bacterium | reverse complement strand
ACCAGCTTCCGCACGGAGCTCCCGGAGGACACCCCCGGGCAGCTCGTGCAGCAGCTCCAGGCCGCCAACGTCACCATCTCCGCGCGGCAGCCGGACCGCGACTGGTGGGGCTACTTCTGGGGCTTCCTCCCCTGGCTGCTGATCATCGCCTTCTGGATCTTCATCTTCCGCCAGATGCAGGCGGGTGGCAACAAGGCCTTCCAGTTCGGCAAGTCGAAGGCGCGCCTGCTCACCGGCGACACACCCAAGGTGACCTTCGACGACGTCTCCGGCGCCGACGAGGCGAAGTACGAGCTGCAGGAGATCGTCGAGTTCCTCAAGGACCCGAAGCGCTTCTCCCGCCTTGGCGGACGCATCCCCAAGGGCGCGCTGCTGGTGGGCCCGCCGGGCACCGGCAAGACGCTGCTCGCCCGCGCCGTCGCCGGCGAGGCGGGGAGACCCTTCTTCTCGATGTCGGGCTCCGACTTCGTCGAGATGTTCGTCGGCGTCGGCGCCTCGCGGGTGCGCGACCTCTTCGAGCAAGGCAAGGCACACGCGCCCTGCATCATCTTCATCGACGAGATCGACGCGGTCGGCCGCCACCGCGGCGCCGGGCTGGGCGGTGGGCACGACGAGCGCGAGCAGACGCTGAACCAGCTCCTCGTCGAGATGGACGGCTTCGAGGCGAACGAAGGCGTCATCCTGATCGCCGCCACCAACCGGCCCGACGTGCTCGATCCCGCGCTGCTGCGGCCAGGGCGCTTCGACCGCCAGGTCGTGGTGGACTCGCCGGACGTGAAGGGGCGCGAGGGGATCCTGCGCGTCCATCTGAAGAAGGTGCCGCTCTCGGACGATGTGGCGGTGGGTGTGCTCGCCCGCGGCACCCCCGGGATGAGCGGCGCCGACCTGGCGAACCTGGTCAACGAGGGCGCCCTGCTCGCCGCGCGCAAGGGGAAGGACAAGGTCTACATGGAGGACCTCGAGGAGGCCAAGGACAAGGTCATGCTCGGCGCCGAGCGCAAGAGCATGGTCCTCTCCGAGGCCGAGCGGCGGCTGACCGCCTACCACGAGGCCGGCCATGCGGTGGTCGCGCTGCGGCTGCCGGGGCTGGATCCGCTGCACAAGGTCACCATCATCCCGCGTGGCCGCGCGCTGGGGATCACCGCCTCGCTCCCCGAGGAGGACCGCCACTCCTACTCGCGCGACTACCTCTTCGCGCGGCTGGTGATGCTCTTCGGCGGCCGGGTCGCCGAGGAGATGATCTTCGGCGCGGAGAAGGTGACCACCGGGGCGGGCAACGACATCGAGCGCGCCACGCAGATGGCTCGCCGCATGGTCACCCACTTCGGGATGAGCGAGGCCGTCGGACCGATGGCGATCGGCGACTCCGAGCAGGAGGTCTTCCTCGGGCGCGACCTCGGCCAGCGCCGGCAGGTCAGCGAGCAGACGGCGCAGCTGGTGGACAGCGAGGTCAAGCGAATGCTCGATCAGGCGTACGAGCAGGCGCGCCAGATCCTGCAGCAGTACAGCGTGCTGCTCGAGGAGATCGCCGCCGCGCTGCTCGAGCGCGAGTCGCTGGATCGCAGCGAGATCGAGCTGCTCGCCGCCGGCAAGCCGCTCCCGCCCTTCCAGCGGCGCGAGCCCGCCGGCACCCCGGTGCCCGCGACTGCCGAGCCCGCCGCGGCCCCCGGCGCCGTGCGGCCCGGTGGAATGGGGGAGCTCTCGCCCTCGCTGGCGCGGCTGGAGGGAGACAGAGGAGCGAACGGTGCTGGTGCGACACGGGGCGAAGCCGACCGCTCGCGGTGACGGCTCCGCCTGACGCGACGGCTTCGCTCCCCGCCGTCTGGGAGATTCCTGGGGCCGCTCTTTCCCTGGAGCGGCCTCTCCTGCTGGGCATACTCAACATCACACCGGACTCCTTCAGCGACGGCGGCCGCTTCCTCGATCCGCGGGTGGCTCTCGAGCGCGCCCTGCGGCTGCGCGAGGAGGGCGCCGACCTCCTCGACATCGGCGGCGAATCGACCCGTCCCGGAGCTCCTCCGGTGGATGCCACCGAGGAGCTCGCCCGCGTCCTGCCAGTCCTCCGGCTCCTTCGCGAAAAGCTGGACCTCCCGCTCTCCATCGATACCCGCAAGGCCGACGTGGCCCGCGCCGCGCTGCGCGAGGGAGCGAGCATCGTCAACGACATCTCGGCGCTCGGCGATCCCGAGATGGCCGCGGTGGTCGCCGAGGCGGGCGCCGGGCTGGTGCTGATGCACATGCGCGGCACGCCGCAGACCATGCAGCGGGACCCCCGCTACCGCGACATCGCCGCCGAGGTGGCGGAGGAGCTGGAGGCCGCGCTGGAGCGCGCCCGCGCCGCCGGCATCCCCGACGAGCGAGTCGTGGTCGACCCGGGGATCGGCTTCGCCAAGACCGCGGAGCACAACCTGGAGCTGCTCGCCCGCCTTGAGCTGCTCGCCCGCCTCGGCCGGCCGATCCTGCTCGGTGCCTCGCGCAAAGCGTTTCTCGGCGCGCTGCTGGGCGGCGTACCGCCGGAGGAGCGGGCGGTGGGGACGGCGGCCGCCTGCGTGGTCGGGCTGCTGCACGGTGCGCGCATCTTCCGCGTCCACGACGTGGGAGTCGTCCGCCAGGCGCTCGAGGTGGCCGAGGCGATCCGCCGCGCATCCCCGGCTGCGGTGTGAGCAGAGTGTTCGAGCAGATCGGATTCCTCACGCCCGGCTGGCGGGATCTGCTCGAGATCCTGGTGGTGACCTTTCTCTTCTACCGCATCCTCATCCTGCTGGTGGGGACGCGCGCGATCCAGATGCTGCTCGGCCTGGTGCTGCTGGTCGGCGTCTACTTCACGGCGCGCGTGCTCAACCTCGATCTGCTGCGCTACCTGCTCGAGACGCTATTTCAGTATGGCGCTATTGCCGCGCTGGTGGTTTTCCAGCCCGAGCTGCGCAGCGCGCTGGCGCATCTCGGGCAGAACCGGATGCTGCGCGTTTTCAACCGCCTGGAGGAGAGCGAGGTCGCGGAGGAGATCGCCCTGGCCGCCGAGGACCTGTCGCGCACCAAAGTCGGCGCGATCATCGCCATCGAGCAGGAGGTCGGCCTGGATGAATACGTCGAGACCGGCACCCCGCTGCAGGCGCGGGTCTCCGCGCCCCTGCTCGCGACCATCTTCAGCCCCTACTCCCCGCTGCACGACGGGGCGGTGATCGTGCGCGGCGACGTGGTCGTAGCCGCCGGCACGATTCTTCCCTTAACGCAGTTTCCGGTGACCGATCGGAGCCTGGGCACCCGGCACCGCGCCGCGCTCGGCCTCTCCGAGGAAACCGATGCGCTGGTGGTGGTGGTTTCCGAGGAGACCAGCAAGATCTCGCTCGCGCACCGCGGGCAGATGCAGCGAGGTCTCGACCGCGAGCAGCTCGCGCTGCTGCTCGCCGGAGCCAAGCGGCAGCGGCGGTAGGCACTTCACTTGCACGGAAAATTTGGTGGGTGCCAGCTTCGAACGGACGTTTGGTAGGGATGTTGACACGGTAGGTAGGCCGCCGTAGATTGGCGGCATTCTCCTACACCTTCGGGGGATCTGGCGAAGACCCTGTCGAACCCTTAACCAGGAGCGCTCTTTGGAGACCTCCACCTATGGGCTGATCCAGCTGTTCGCGGACGGCGGGTTCATGATGTACCCGCTGCTGCTCGCCTCGCTGCTCGGTGTGGGTGTCATCATCGCCAAGCTCTACATCCTCTGGGCGGCGCGGCGCCACGCCAAGAGCACGCTGCTCGAGGCGGAAGGTTTGGCGCGCGAGGGACGGCTCGATGACGCGATCGACCTGGCGGAGCGGACGCCCGGCCCCGTATCGGCGATCCTGCTCGCCGGCCTGCGCCGTATCCGTGATCGCCGGCTGGGGCGCGACGTAGAGCACGGCATGGCCTCGACCGGGATGATCGAGCTCGGCTTCCTGGAGCGGGGGCTGGTCGTGCTGGCCACCGTCGCCACCGTGGCGCCGCTGATGGGGTTCCTCGGCACGGTGTGGGGGATGATCGCGGCCTTCGGCGCCATCGAGACCGCCGGCCAGGTCGAGGCCTCACTCGTCGCGGCGGGGATCAAGATCGCGCTGATCACCACCGCTACCGGCCTGGTGATCGCCATCCCGATCAACATCGCGTACAACTACTTCGTGAGTCGTATCGACGCGTTGATCGTGAACATGGAGGAGGGGACCAACGCGGTGGTCAACCTGCTCTGGGACGTCTATCCGGACCAGGAGCCCGCGATGGCCGGCGAGCGCCCGCACCGGACCGACCATACCGGCGGCACGCTCGACAGCACCGTTGCGACGCGGCAGCGGCCCCTCGGCTTCAACACGCAGGGCACCATCGCACCGGACAAGGACACGCTGAAGAATCCAAAACATCGCACGCTGGACTGAGGTGATACGCCCATGGCTCTGATTCGACGACAGTCCAAGGTCAACGACAAGATTCCGACCTCCTCGATGGCGGACATCGCCTTCCTGCTCCTGGTCTTCTTCCTCGTCACCACGGTCTTCGACGAGGAGAAGGGGCTGCAGGTCGTCCTCCCGGAGAAGGGCGAGGAGAGCGAGGTCGAGGTCTCGCCCAAGAATCTGCTCTTCTTCCTGGTGCAGCCGGACGGCTCGGTCGTCATCCGCCGCGGCGAGAGCCCGCAGGAGCAGCGGGTGACGCACCGCCAGGTCGAGGGCATCATGCGGCAGGCCCTGTCGCAGAACCCGAACATCATCGCCGCGGTGCAGACCTCGCCGCAGGCGCGGTACGTCGACATGGTCAATGTGCTGGACGGCATTCAGACCGCGGGGGCGACCCGCTTCTCACTTCAGCTTCTGGAGCAGTAAGGCATGGCAATCCAACATGGCGGTTTCAAGCGCAAGTCGAAGGTGGCGAGCGAGATCCCGGACAGCTCGCTGGCGGATATCGCGTTCCTGCTGCTGATCTTTTTCATGATCACCACGGTCTTCCGCACCGAGCGGAAGCGGGACGTGACCTTCCCGGAGGCGCAGGCCACGGAGCGTGTCGACGAGAAGCGCAAGAACATTCTGCACGTCTGGATCGAGCAGGACGGCTCGATCTTCATCAACGACCAGCTCGTGCAGTCCAACCAGGTGGCGGGTCTGGTTGCCCCCCTGTACGCGCAGAGCGAACGCCGGTTGGTGGTCGCCATCCGCGGTGATCGCGAGGTGCCCTATGGCGTGATCAACGACGTGAGCGAGCAGCTTCGCGACGCCAACGCCCTGCGCGTGAACTTCGCGACTAACATCGAGCAGCGCCTGACCCGCGCGAGGAGGTAACCATGGCTACGAACGTTCAAGACGCTACTCTTGCGCCGTTTACGCGTGTAACGGCGAACGACCGCCTGAAGAGCTCGTTCGGCTCCTGGTTCTGGGGCTCGGTCGCGGTGGCGGCACTCATCCACTTCGCCTTGCTCGCCCTCTGGCCGGACATGCAGGCCGCCGACTACGGGTTCATCAGCAGCGAGCTGGAGGCGATCGAGCTGCCGCCGGAGGTCGAGATTCCGCCGCCGCCCGAGCAGATCCAGCGCCCGCAGGTGCCCGTGCTCGCGACCGAGGTGAACATCAACGAGGATCTGACGATCCCCGAGACCACCTTCCGCGACAACCCGGTGACCGACCTGCCGCCCCCGCCGACCGCCGGGACGGTGGACGTCTCGCAGGCCCCGACCTTCACGCCGTACGAGGTGGCGCCGGAGTTCCGCGACCGCGCCGCGCTGCAGCGGCTGCTTCAGCAGAAGTATCCGCCCACCCTGCGCGATGCGGGAATCGGCGGCACGGTGCGCGTGTGGGTGTACATCAACGAGCAGGGCCAGGTGCAGAACACCCGCGTAGTGGAAAGCTCGGGCTACCCCGCGCTCGACCAGGCGGCCACCGAGGTCATGCAGGCGGTCCGCTTCACGCCCGCCCTCAACCGTGACCAGCGGGTCGCCGTGTGGGTGCAGTTCCCGGTGACCTTCCAGGTTCAGTAAGCGGAATTCCGGACTCCTCCGGAGCGTAAGAAACCGGCGGCTGGCTTCTGCCATCCGCCGGTTCTTTTTCCACAGCCCGGCACGCTTGCGCCATCCTCCCGCGCGGTCGTACAATCCGCCGCTATGAGCCCAGCCTCACTGGCACAGAGAGCGGCCGTGGTGCGAGAGCGGATCGAGACGGCCCGGGAGCGCGCCGGCCGCACGCAGCGCGTGACGCTGGTCGCCGTGACCAAGACCCACCCTGCGGAGGTCGTACGTGCCGCACGCGAGGCCGGCATCGAGGATGTAGGCGAGAACCGAGTGCAGGAGCTGGAGCGGAAGGTGGAGGAGGTCGGCCGCGAAGGGTTGCGCTGGCACCTGATCGGCCATCTGCAGCGCAACAAGGTGCGCGCCGCGCTTCCCCTCTTCGATCTCCTGCACTCGCTGGACTCGCTGCGGCTGGCAGAGAAGCTCTCCGAGGAAGCGGTCGCCGCCGGCCGCGAGGTGCGTGCGCTGGTGCAGGTCAACACCTCCGGTGAGGAGTCGAAGTACGGCTTCTCCGCCGATGCCTCGCTCGACGCGCTCGGGGAGATCTGCGAGCTGCCCGGCCTGCGGATCGAGGGGCTTATGACGATGGCGCCCTTCACCGAGGAAGAAGCGATCCTGCGTGCCACCTTTGCCGCCGCGCGACGCCTCCAGGAGGAAGCGGGGCGGCAGATTTCGGGCTTCCAGCCGCTCGAGCTGTCGATGGGGATGAGCAACGACTTCGAGATCGCCGTCGAGGAGGGGAGCACCCTGGTACGTCTCGGCACGGTACTTTTCGGTGAGCGCGACGCATGATCGATCTGACACCGCTCGACGTTCGCAAGAAGAAGGGTGATTTTCGCCGCGGCATGCGCGGCTACGATCCCGCCATGGTCGACGAGTTCCTGGACGTGGCCGCAGACCGCCTCGAGGAGCTCGTCCGTGAGAACATCGCGCTTCGTGAGCGGATCAGCGGCCTCGATCAGGCCGTCACCTCCTACCGCGAGCGCGAGCGGGCGATGAACGATGCCCTGGTCTCCGCGCAGCAGCTCCGTGAGGAGACGCGCACGCAGGCGACGCGCGAAGCGGAACTCGTACTGCGTGAGGCGCGCGCGGAAGCCGAGC
>JBPCIT010000047.1:0-3760 GCA_051006015.1 Longimicrobiaceae bacterium | reverse complement strand
GAATCCGACGCGGCGCAGGTGGACGTGAATACCACCTTCGCCCTCTTCTACCCGGAGCGCCGCCCCTTCTTCCAGGAGGGGATGGATCTGTACCGGACGCCGCTGGACGTCTTCTACTCGCGTTCGGTCAACTCCCCGCAGGCGGCGACGAAGCTGACCGGCCGCGCCGGCCGGACGAGCATCGGCTACATCGGCGCCAGGGACGAGCACACGCCCTTCGTCATCCCCTTCGAGGAGCGTACCGGCATCGTCCAGGCCGGGAGGAGCTTCACGAACGTACTGCGCGTCCGGCAGAACCTCGGCGGCTCGCACGTCGGCGCGCTCCTGACCGACCGGCTGCTGGATGGCGGCGGCGCCGGGACGACGGTGAGTGCCGACGGGCAGTACCGCTTCGGCGAGATGTACAACATCTCCGGGCACCTGGTCGTGAGCCATACGCGGGAGCCCGACGATCCGGAGCTCAGTGGCCAGCTTCCAACGCTTACCTTCGGTGAGGGCGGCCGGCAGTACACGGCGGCGTTCGACGGCGAATCCTACACCGGCCACGCGGGATTCCTGCGTGTCGCCAGAGACGCGCGGACCTGGAGCTGGAACGTGCTCTACCTCGGGACCTCGCCGACGTATCGCTCCGACGCCGGCTTACAGACGCAGAACAACTATCACCGCGCGACGGGATGGACCGGTCTCACCTTCTATCCGAACCGCCCTTATCTGGAGCGCATCTCGGCTTCGCTCTTCGGCGGCAGCTACTGGAACTTCCAGGGCGCGCGGATCCAGGACGTGTTCGCGCCCGGAGTCAGCGCCACTCTGCCGCGGCAGACCTCGATCGGGATCAACACCACCTTCCGCGAGGAGACCTTCCGCGGCGTTCATCTCACCGGCATCCGCGAGTACGGCCTCTGGCTGAACAGCAACTTCAGCGATGCGCTCGGCGCGGGCTTCCAGCTCGGCACCGGCCGCAGGGTCGCGCGCACCCTGGCGGCTCCCGAGGTCGGCACCGGCAGAGACGCATCCGTCTGGGCGACCGTCAAGCCGCTCCAGCGGGTCGTGATCGAGCCGTCGCTCAGCTACGCGCAGCTTCGCCTGCTCGGCGGCGAGGAACTCTTCAGCGGCTATATCGCCCGAACACGGTTCAATCTTCAGTACAACCGTGAGCTCAACTTCCGGCTGGTAGTGCAGTACAACGATTTCGGGGACCGGCTGGACGTCGAGCCCCTCCTGGTCTATCAGCTCAACCCCTTCAGCATCTTCTACGTGGGGTCGACCCATGGATCCAGCCAGTTCGACGACCTGGGTTTCGTGGGGACGGACCGGCAGTACTTCGCGAAGTTCCAGTACCTGTTCAGGCGGTAGCCGGCTCGCGGCCGAGCGGCTGAGGTCGCGGCCGCTCCCGCGATGCCGATGCGCCGGGCAGCCCGTCAGATCCGCATCATCCGGTACGAGAGCCACTCGGCGGCGCGCGTGAAGAACCAGCGCTTCCTCCGGTCCTCGACCGTGACCTCCCTGGAGCGCTCCAGGGAGGATAGGATCCCTTCCTCGATCCGCCGCGCCAGCCTCTCGTCGTCCGCGGTCACCACGACCTCCGCGGTGTTGCGGCGCTCGAACTTGTTCACATCGAAGGAGCCGACCATGCATCGCTCCCGGTCGATGACCATGCTCTTGGCGTGCAGAGCGGGTTCCTGGAGCTGGTAGATCCGGATGCCGGCGGCGAGCAGCCGGTCGAAGGTGTGCTGGCCTGCCCAGCGGATGACTGCCGCAGGAGTGGCCGCTGATTCCGTTCAGCGGCGGGCCCCGAATCTGCCCCGCGCGAAACCTGGTGCTGCTGCTGACCAGCGCCATGCTGGCGGCGCTGCTGCTGCTCCGCCGCGCCGGCTACCGCGTCCTGCTGGCGAAGGATGGAGGCGAGGGAGTCCGCCTGGCGCGGGAGGGCAGGCCGGACCTGGTCGTGACCGATCTCGGCCTGCCGGTGGTGGATGGATGGTGTACGACGGAGCTGCTCAAGCAGGATGCGGCGACGGCGCACATCCCGGTGATCGCGATCACCGCGCACGTACAGAGCTACTACCGCCGGCGCGCGCGGGGGGTCGGCTGCGACGGGTTCCTGGAGAAGCCGTGCTCTCCGGCGCGGCTCCTCGGGGAGGTAGCGCGCCTGCTCGCTGGCCGGTAGGACGCTCGCAGAGCCGCTGAGCCTGATCGCGTCTGGCAAGCTCTGCGGCGCGCCCGCGGTGCTCGCCTGGTTTGTCCTGCCCTGGCCTTCCGCCTTCCCTCTGCATCCACGAAACTTGCAGGTGCGACCCCGACGAACCTCAGGGAAACCGGAAGACACTACTGATGAGCGACAATTTCTTCGATGAGCTCCAGGCGCGCGGCCTCGTCTACGGCGCGAGCGAGGGGGCGCGCGACCTCCTCGCCGACGGGCCGGTCACCGGCTACATCGGCTTCGATCCGACCGGCGCCAGCCTGCACGTCGGCCATCTTCTCCAGATTCTGGCGCTCGCCCGCCTGCAGCGCGCCGGCCATCGCCCGCTCGCGCTGGTCGGCGGCGGCACCGGGATGATCGGCGATCCGAGCGGGAAGACGAAGGAGCGGCAGCTCCTCACCCGCGCGCAGGTCGAGGAGAACGTCGCCAGCATCCGCGAGCAGCTCGCGCGCTTCCTCGACTTCTCGGGCGAGCACGCGGCGCGGCTGGTCGACAACCACGAGTGGCTGAGCGACCTCGGTCTGCTGGAGTTCCTGCGCGATGTGGGCAAGCACTTCACGGTGAACTACATGCTCGCCAAGGAGTCTGTCTCCCGCCGCCTCGAGCAGGAGGAGGGGATCTCCGTCACCGAGTTCAGCTACATGCTGCTGCAGGCCTATGACTACGTGGTGCTCTCCGACCGCTACGGCTGCGCGCTGCAGCTGGGCGGAAGCGACCAGTGGGGGAACATCACGGCGGGGATCGAGCTGATCCGCCGCATGCGCGGCCGCGCTGCGCACGGGATCGTGCAGCCGCTGGTGACCACCGCGAGCGGCGTGAAGTTCGGCAAGACGGAAGAGGGCGCGGTGTGGCTGGACCCCGAGCGCACCTCCCCCTTCCGCTTCTTCCAGTTCTGGCTGAACACCGACGACCGCGACGTGGAGCACTACCTGAAAGCCTTCACCTTCCTGCCGCTCGGCGAGATCGGCGAGGTGATGGCGGACCATGCCGCCTTTCCGGCGGCGCGCCCCGCGCAGCGGTGGCTCGCGGCGGAGGTGACGCGCATGGTGCATGGGGAGGAGGGGCTCGATCGAGCGGAGCGTGCGACCGGGGTGCTCTTCGGCAGCCGCGCCGCGCGCGACCTCGGCGCCGCGGAGCTGCTCGACGTCTTCGCGGACGTCCCCTCGACGGAGCTGCCCCGCGGCCGGGCGGAGGGGGAGGGGATCTCCGTGGTCGACCTCCTCGCCGACTCCGGCGTCGCCACCTCCAAGGGGGAGGCGCGGCGTCTGATCGCCGGCGGCGGCGTCTACCTCAACGGGGAGCGCCTCGAGTCCGCCGAGCTTCGCGTCCGCACGGAGGACGCCATCGAGGGAACGGTGCTCCTGCTCCGCAAGGGAAAGAAGCAGAACCACCTGGTGCGGCTGGTGGAGGCCCCCTCCCCCTAACCCCCTCCCCCGCAAGCGGGAGAGGGGGAGTTGTCCGGTGCGCGCAGCGCCACTCGATCCTGCCAAACCTCGGTGCTGACGTTACCGCAGGATCTGCAGTGCTCCCCTCCCCCGAACTCGGGGGAGGGGCTGGGGG
>JBPCIT010000046.1:0-11334 GCA_051006015.1 Longimicrobiaceae bacterium | reverse complement strand
CCCCCAATTCTGGGGGAGAGGTTGGTTGGCTCTCGCTGTTCTCCCAAGCATCCGCACGCAAGCAGATGCTTTTCTCCCCTCCCCCGGAATCGGGGGAGGGGCCGGGGGAGGGGGCGCTCTCCGGCTGCACAAAGATGAACTCTTTCAGCGGACGTAGGATGACGACACGGAACAGAGAGATCTTCTCCAAGGATCCCACCGAGACCAAGATCCCCAACGACGGGGTGGCGAAGGTGGTGCGGCCGGAGACGGAACACCAGTGGCGGGTGCTCGAATGGGAGCTGCGCAGCTTCGTCTGCGAGGGGGAGTACGAGCGCGGGCTGGAACGCATCCTTGACAGCTTCCTGACCAACCTCAACCAGGCGCAGCAGCCGGCCGTCTGGGTGAGCGGGTTCTAAGGCAGCGGCAAGTCGCACCTCTGCCGGGTGCTCGAGTACCTGTGGCGCGACGTGAAGCTCCCGTCCGGGGAGACGGCGCGGAGCGTGGTCAACCTGCCGCCGGAGATCACCGCCCACTTTCGCGAGCTCTCGACCGCGGGGAAGCGCCTCGGCGGCCTCTGGTCGGCGGCCGGGACGCTGGGCGCGGGGAGATCTCAGGCCGTCAGGCTGGCGTTCCTCTCGGTGCTCTTCGACAGCGCGGGCCTGCCGCAGCAGTACCCCCTGGCGCGCTTCACGATCTGGGCCCGGGCAAACGGCTTTCTCGATGCGGTCGTCGCGGCCATCGAGGCGGCGGGCAAGCAGTTCCATCAGGAGGTGCACGACCTGTACGTCTCGCCCATCATCTCCAGGGCGCTGCTCGACGCGGACCCGACGCTCGGCGACTCCGTCAAGGACGTGCGCCGCCTGCTGCAGACCCAGTTTCCCGCGCTCTCCGTGGACATCACCGACGACGAGATGTTCGCGGCGGTCGAGGACGTGCTGCGGATGCAGTCGGACACCGAGGGGCGCTATCCGCTGACGCTCGTCGTGCTGGACGAGATGCAGCAGTACCTGGGCGACGACAACGCGAAGACGCTCGCGGTGCAGAACATCGTCGAGGGTGTGTCGTCGCGCTTCGACAACAGCGTGCTCTTCGTGGCGACGGGGCAGTCGGCCATGGGCAGCACTCCTACCCTGCAGAAGCTCAACGAGCGGTTCACCGTTCCCGTTCACCTGTCGGACAAGGACGTCGAGACCGTCGTCCGCCAGGTGATCCTGCGGAAGAAGCCGGGCCGTGTCGGCGATCTCGAGGGGGTACTGGACAGGGTTTCCGGTGAGATCAACCGTCACCTCGGCGGCACCCGGATCGCGCCCGTCGCGGCCGACCGGAACGACCTGGTCCCGGACTACCCGCTGCTGCCCACCCGGCGGCGCTTCTGGGAGCTGGCGTTGCGCGCGCTCGACCGGGCGGGCAAGGCGGGCGTGCTGCGCACCCAGCTGCGCATCGTGCACGAGGCCACGCGCGAGGTGGCGGAGCGGCCCCTCGGCCATGTGGTCGGGGCCGATTTCCTGTACGACCAGCAGGCGCCGATCCTCCAGCAGAGTGGCGAGCTGCTCAAGGAGATCAGCGAGTCCATTCTCGCCCTGCGGGACGGCGGCGAGGACGGGGAGCTGAAGTCCCGCATCTGCGCGCTGGTCTTCCTGATCACCAGCATCCCGCAGCAGATGGTCGGGATGGGAGACACGGGACTCCGGGCGACCGCTCCCTACATCGCGGATCTGCTCGTCGAGGACCTGCACGAGGGCGGCGCCAGGGTCCGCAAACGGATCCCCGAGCTGCTGGAGGAGCTGGTCAACGCCGGCCGCCTCATGCGGCTTGATGACGAGTACCGCCTGCAGACGGAGGAGGGCGCCGAGTGGGAGAAGGAGTACCGGATCCGCCTCTCCGCCATCCTTGACGACGCCAGCAAGCTCGCGCGCCTGCGCACCGAGTACCTCGACCGCGCCGTCGCGGCCGCGCTTGGCGGGCTGCGGCTCACGCAGGGCAGGAGCAACACCCCGCGGAAGATCCACGTGCACTTCGGCGCCGACGAGCCTACCGCCGACGGTGCCGACGTCCCGGTTTGGGTGCGCGACGAATGGAGCGTCACCGAGGCCGCCGTGAGGAATGCCGCCGCTCAGGCTGGCGAGGAGGATGCCGTCGTCCACGTCCTGCTGCCGAAGCGCGACGCCGAGGCGATCAAGGGCGCCCTTGCCTCGCATGCGGCGGCGCAGGAGACCGTGCAGGCGCGGCCGACGCCGCAGACCGACGAGGGCAAGGTGGCCCAGCGGGCGATGAAGGGCCGCATCACCGCGGAGGACGAGCGGCTGGACGACCTGATGCAGGAGGTGGTGGGCAGCGCCCGCGTCTACCAGGGGGGCGGGAACGAGGTCACGGCGTCCACCTTCCGCGAGTCTGTGGAGCTGGCCGCCCGGCGGTCGCTGGTACGGCTCTTTCCGAAGTTCGATGTGGCCGACAACCCCCACTGGGGGAAGGTGGTCACCCGGGCGCGGGACGGCGCGCCGGATGCCCTGCAGGCGTTGGACTACTCGGGGGAGGTCCCGGCCCATCCGGTCTGCAAGGAGGTGCTGGCCGCGATCAGCGCCGCCGGCACCAGGGGATCGGAGATCCGCAGCCGCTTCTCGAGCTCGCCCTACGGGTGGGACGAGGACGCGATCCGCGGCGCGCTTATGGCGCTGCTGGCCACGCGCCACGTCCGCGCCGCCCAGGATGGAGCCAACCTCGGCGGACCGAAGGAGCTCGAGCCGCGGCAGATCGCGAAGACGACCTTCTACAAGGAGGACGCGCCGCCCACCACGACCCAGCGGATGGCGGTGCGCGGCCTCCTCACCGCGGCGAAGATCCCGTACGAGAACAGCCAGGAGCAGGCGCAGATCCCGGCGCTGCTCCAGAAGCTGCTGGATCTTGCGGCGGAAGCCGGCGGTCCGCCGCCGCTGCCGCCACCGCCCGACACCTCGCACATCGCGGCGCTGCGGGCGCTGGCCGGCAACCAGCAGTTCCGCGCCGTCGCCGACGACCACGAGCAGCTGAAGGACAGCCTCACCCGCTGGCGGAACGCCACCCAGCGGCGCGAGGAACGGCAGAAGGAGTGGGCGGTCCTGCAGGACCTCCTCCACCATGCGCGCGACCTCGAGGCGGCTGCCGAGATCGCAAAGGAGCGCGATGCCATCCGGGACGAACGGCTGCTCCTCGCCGACCCGGACCCCGTGCGCCCGCTCCTCGAGGCGATCACCGCGCCGCTGCGCGAGAGCGTGCTCGCCGCCGCGGAAAAGCTCCGCTCCCAGCACGACGCGGCTCTCGCCGAGTTGGAGGCGTCCGACGAGTGGCAGCGGCTCGGTGAAGCCGACCGCTCCGCGATCATCGCGGAGGTCGGGCTCCAGCCTCCGGAGGAGATCGACGTCTCCTCGCAGGCCGGGCTCCTCGCGGTCCTGAATGATGCTCCGCTGAGCAGCTGGAAGGACCGGATGGAGGTGGTGCGTGCCCGGGCCAAACGGGCGCGGGCGGCGGCCGTCAAGCGCCTCGAGCCGGCTTCCGTCCCCGTCCCTGTTCCCTCGGCAACCCTCAAGACCGAGTCCGACGCGGACGCCTACCTCGGCGACCTGCGGCAGCGGATCATGCAGCACATCGCCGCCGGGCACACCGTGATCATCTGAACTGGAATACGGGAGTAGCCACTTGGCGCAAACTGCAGAAAAGCACCAGATCCTGAGAGCCGCAGTCGTGTCGCCAGCATCAGCGCAATCTCCTGAGCTACTTGGCCGAAGCCGTCCTCGCTCACCTTGCGCTTACGCTGCCAGGCTTTACGGCGGCGCACTCCGTGCGTATGTTGCCGCGGGTATCGAGTCCTGCCAGCCATGCCAGGCATGGCATGTGGGGGGGGTGGGCCTACATAGGCCGTGCCGATCTCGGCTGGGATGCTGACCTTTGGACCGGGCGCCCTGGGATTTATGGCAAGGACAGAATTGACGCGGCTCAGAATCCCTGATGCATACAAGCAGCCTCTCGAAGAGCTGCTCGCCCTCTCACCGGAGGCGGCTGACGAGTTACAAGCAGCCTTGGAGGAGGCGAAGCCTGCCATCTCTCCAAGCGCGCTGGTACAGCAGATTGCCGATCGAGTGAGCATCCCTGCAGGCATGCTGACCGAGATCATCAGCCTTCTCATCTCCCTGTCAATTACAAGGGAGCACTATGATTTCACGCTTGAGAAGGTCGTGTCCGATGTTGCTCAAGGTGCCGTTGATGAAGAGCTTCTTCCCGAGCAAGACGAAGGAGCAGTCAACCGATTCAAAGAGCGGCTGGGAAGATTGCTTGCACTTGATCGGTCAATCGGGGTCAGTTCCCGAGCGCAAAGTATCCTTCTCGCCCATCAAAACACCTTCGTTTCCAGTCGGATCTTGACGGACATCCGGCCAATCTTTTCGAGCAGCAGGGAACTAGAACCCACAGCTGCCGTAATCGTGCACAGCTTGAAGATCGAGTTTCGCGCCGATGATCATCGCCACTTAGAGCAGTTCTTTGCACTTGACGTAAAGGACCTGCGTTCATTGCGGGCAATGATTGATCGAGCGATCCAGAAGGAAGAAGCACTAAAGGGGGTGATTGCGGAGAGTGGCTTGGCATATATCCCTGTCGAAACGGAGTAAGGTAATCATGCCTACGGCATCTCACTTTGACCTTTCGAGTCCTGAGGAGAAGGAGCGAGAGCCTTGGTATCACCACGCGCCCATGTTCTGGCCTCACTCTCCGTCGGCACGTATCAGCTTCGATCCGGCAGCGAGCGGATTCTGGCCCTCATTTGATGCCCACTCAGGGAGTAACAATCCCGAGTTTGTTGCACAGATCACCGCCGCCGTCGAAGAAGCTTGTGTGGAGGCCGCAGAAGACAGCTGGTATGGTCCGGGCAGCAGGCGCATTGATCGTGCGACGTGTGAAAGAGCGCGCTCTTTTTCACACATGATCCCAACGAGGTATCCAATTCCGGAGGTACTCCCGCACCCCGACGGCGCTATCGCCTTTGAATGGTACCGAGCACCACGGCAGGTACTTACGATCAGTATCAGTCCCGATGGGATGATTCATTTCGCGGCCCTACACGGTAAGAGCAAATGGCATGGCTCCGAAGAGTTTAGTCGCGGGATTCCGAATGCGATTGAACCAATTCTCGCACGGCTTTATTCGACTGATCCTGCGGGCCATAGCGAGGCCGTTGGATGAGAATGAGCTGCTGAGCCGATTTCTGGTGCATAGTAGAGACTTCAGTCCAAAGAACCAACATGCGAGGCCAAGGGCGTTTCTGCCGCATCCGTATGTCAAGCTTTCGGTCTACCGAATCAGCGGCCTTTCTGAGAACGAGATATGGCGACTCGGACAGAAGTTCGTGGCCGGGCCGCAGGGAAAGACGCTCTACGGGAGCGCAGAACTTACGGTCGTAGAGGTCTTATCACATCGGTTAGATGTGGAACCAGATAATTTTCCACTCCGCCACGCTAATCTAATCGGATGGCCATCAGATAAGGATGAGCAACTCTTGCTCGCTCAAGAGTTGGCATCGGTCGCACGTCTTCGGCTGCGAAAATAGCGTCGCCTCTCCCCGATTCGCGTCAAGTACCTACTTCCGTCGGAACATCATGCGGGCGTTACCAACCGATCTTCGCAGACAGCTCGAATCCGCGGTGCTCGCGGGCCGTCACGCCGCCGAGGCGGGCGTGCGCGCGGCCTTCTCGGCGCTCGGCGTGAAGGAGCGCGAGAAGCCGGCGCACCTGAGCGACCCACAGGCGCGACAGCGGCGGGGGCTGCGGGCCAAGCAGCGGCAGCTGGGTGGCGAGTACGACGTGCTGGTGTGGGACGGCGCCTACGAGCAGTGGCACCGGCTGCTCTTCGCGCGCTTCCTGGCGGAGAACGGTCTCCTGCGCCACCCCGAGTTCGGCGCGCCGGTGACGCTCGCGGAGTGCGAGGACCTGGCCGAGGAGCTGGGCGAGCCGGACGGCTGGTCGGTGGCGGCCCGCTTCGCCGCGGAGATCCTGCCCGGGATCTTCCGGCTCGACGACCCGTGCGTGCAGCTGCGGCTCGCGCCGGAGCACCGGATCGCGCTGGAGAGGATCGTCGCCGGGCTGCCGGCTGCGGTGTTCGCCGCCGACGACAGCCTGGGGTGGGTTTACCAGTACTGGCAGTCGGAGCGGAAGGACCAGGTCAACGCCTCGGAGGTGAAGATCGGCGGGGCCGACCTCGGGCCGGTGACGCAGCTGTTCACCGAGAACTACATGGTCCGGTTCCTCCTGGAGAACTCGCTGGGCGCGTGGTGGGCGGCGCGGCACCCGGACTCGCCGCTGGTCAAGCAGTTCGAGTACCTCCGGTTCGATGACGACGGGCAGCCGGCTGCCGGCCGCTTTGCGGGCTGGCCGGACCGCGTCGCCGAGGTGACGGTGATGGACCCGTGCTGCGGCTCGGGGCACTTCCTGGTCGAGGCGTTCGGGATGCTGTGGCGCATGCGCGCCGAGGAGGAAGGGCTCGATCCCGTCGCCGCGCAGGACGCGGTGCTGCGCGACAACCTGTTCGGGCTCGAGCTGGACCCGCGGTGCGTGCAGATCGCGATGTTCGCGGTCGCGCTGACGGCGTGGAAGCAGGGGGGCGGGTGGCGCGAGCTGCCGACGCCGAACATCGCCTGCTCCGGGATTCCCGCCAAGGCGCCGCTGGAGGAGTGGACGGCTCTGGCGAAAGGTGACGAGCGCCTCGAGCGAGCGTTGGAGCGCCTGCACAGACTATTCAGGGACGCCGATACGCTAGGGAGCCTGATTAATCCCCGTCAGGCGGCGGAGGCGGCGGACGGTGCTCGGGCGCAGCGTTCGTTTGATGACATTGACTACGAGGAAGTGGCTCCGCTGCTGGAGAAGGCTGCGACGCGTGAAACCGACGATCCAGCCACAGCAGTTCTCGGAGCTGATGCGGCTGGAATCGCTCGTGCCGCAACTCTGTTGTCGCGCACCTACACCGTTGCTGTCACGAACGTGCCATTCCTGTCCAGCGGTAAGCAGTGCGCACTGCTCAAGGAGCACCTCAACCAATTCTTCTTCGATGCTCGGGGCGATCTGGCAACGGCTATGATGGTTCGTTGGCAGCAAGCAAGGCTGAATGATGCCATCGCGGTTGTAATGCCAGATAAATGGCTTTACCTGGGCTCATATCGCGATCTTCGCGAAAGCATGCTCGCGGAATACCGTTGGAATATGTTAGCCTTGCTCGGTTCCGGTGGTTTCTCAACGCCCATGTTCGATCTCGGAGTTATTCTCATCACGGCGACTCCGAACGGTCGACGAGCCAGTGCTGTCGTTGTGCCGGCTGACAGCGGCAGTACTCCGGCAACGAAAGCCGAACTGCTGCGGAAAACCTCCGTCAGAACCATTGTGCAAGAGCGGCTCCGAGCCAACCCTGATTCGCGTTTCTCGTTAGACGATCTACAGTTCGATCGCTTCTCTCCTCTATCTAAATACGTGACGCTGAAGCAGGGTTTGGCAACAGGTGACCTCGCACGATTCGGTCGCCAACTGTGGGAAGTTCCCAGCCCCGACTGGCGGTGGGTACGGTTTCAGAGGTCCGTTCCGGAGGTGATCCCATATGGCGGCCGGGATTCGATGTTGCTCTGGGAGAAGGCACAGGGTGCGCTTCATGCGTTCAACGAGGCTCACAAGGCAGTTCGTAAGAATACACACCTCCGAGGCGTGGATGTTTGGGGCAAGAGAGGCGTGGTAGTCGCTCAGATGTCGCTTGCGGCCACTATCTACACAGGCGAGCACTATGACGATATGACCACCGTTCTCGTTCCAGACGACTCCAAGCTGCTCCCCGCCCTCTGGGCATATCTCTCGTCGCCCGAGTACCAGTCCGACGTGAGATCTCTTGACTCATCGTTGAAGGTGCCGGCTGCCACCCTAGCAAAGGTGCCGTTCGATGTGGAGCGTTGGCGCTGTGCAGCTGCCGAGCAGTATCCGGATGGGCTGCCGGAGCCGTGGTCGGATGATCCGCGGCAATGGCTGTTCGAGGGGCGTCCAGAGCTCGCGACCGAGCCGCTGCAGGTCGCGATAGGTCGGCTGGTCGGCTACCAGTGGCCGGAGCAACCCGATTCCGACGACCTTGACGAGTTGTCCGACGACGACGGCATAGTCTGCCTCCCACCAGTTGGCGGTGAGCAACCGGCGGCGACTCGCCTGCAGGCGTTGCTCGCGCGGGCATACGGCGACAGGTGGTCGCCGGGATTGCTCCGTCAGTTGCTGGAGCAGACTGGATCGAAGAAGAAGAACCTCGCGGACTGGCTGCGCGACGACTTCTTCAGCCATCACTGCAGCGTCTTCTCACACCGTCCCTTCGTCTGGCACATCTGGGACGGGCGCAAGGACGGGTTCTCGGCGTTGGTGAACTACCACCGGCTCGACCGCGCCGGCCTCGAGAAGCTGACCTACACCTACCTCGGCGACTGGATCGAGCGGCAGCGGGCGGACGCGGCCGACGACGTCGCCGGGGCCGACCTGCGGCTGGCGGCGGCGCAGGAGCTGAAGGGCAAGCTCGAAGCGATCCTGAAGGGGGAGCCGCCGTACGACATCTACGTGCGCTGGAAGGCGCTGCACGAGCAGCCCATCGGCTGGGAGCCGGATCTGGACGATGGGGTGCGGCTGAACATCCGCCCGTTCGTGGAGGCCGGGGTGCTCCGGTCCCGGGTGAACGTCCACTGGAAAAAGGACCGCGGCAGGAACCCCGACGGCTCCGAGCGGCTCAACGATCTGCCCTTGACGATCGCCGAGAAGCAGCAGGCGCGCCGCGAGGCCGCCGGAGCCTGAGCGAGATGGGGGCACGCGTCGGCGGACTTCCGCCTCACACCGACTACGGGATCCGGGCCGCCAAACGCGATCTCGCCACCTACGCGGAGCGGTGCGGGCTGGCGTATGAGGATGGTTCTTCGCGGAAGGGGATATTGCCTTCGCTCAACCGACCACACCATGTCGTGGTTGGTGGTCGGCAGCAATCACGACGGGCGTCAGGAATCGGTGAACGCCTTCGATCTCCCCTACTTCGCGGAAGGATTGCGGCGTCGGCGAGGCGCTGGAACCTCCTGGATCAGGACATCTGCTGGCAAGTCGAGCCCTTTGGCGAGTCGCCGGATCATCGAAAGCGTCAGCGAACGCTTGCGAGACAGAACCTCGGAGACACGGCCCCTGGACCCGATCATGGGCTCGAGGTCTCGCTGCCGGAGGTTCTTCTGCTCCATACGGATCCGAACGGCTTCGATCGGATCAGGAGCGTCGATCGCCCAGTGCCGGGCCTCGTATGCCTCGACCAGCGTTACGAGCACGTCCAGCCGGTCCCCTTCCGGCGTACCGGGAATCGCATCCATGAGGGAATCGATCTCAGCCAGGGCCGCCTCGTAATCCGCTTCGTTGTGGATCGGCCGAATCGTGATCTCCATTTAGATCGTCTCCGCGTCGATGTCGTCGTATTCCTCGTGAGTTCCCACGAACCGGACATAGACGACCCGGTAAGGATAGTTGATGCGAGTCACGAGCCGGAACTTGTTGAGCTGCGGGCACTCGCTCCCCTTCGGGTTCCCTGCGATATTGAAGACGACCCGGCTGTTCTTCAGGATGCTCGCGTCCCCGTAGGTGGCCTTCACATCGGCCGGCGTAGCCCACTCGGCTGCCTCGACGGTGCTATGCCAGACTTCCAGCGGCGTCTTCGCCTCGGCACCTCGGGGATGAGTCTCCCAGAACTGGCGCAAGGTGCGCTTCGCGATGATCCGCATGATGAAAGATATTCTGCTCCCACGGTGGGAGCAAGGGCAGGGTGAGGTTGTATGTTGTGGTCGGCCGAGTGCGGGGAATATCCCCTCTTCGCGGAACCGATCCGCCAGCGCCTGTTCGACTGGTCCGAGATCCTCTTCACGATCCGTGGCGAGCGCGTCCACGTGCTGCACATCCGACCTCGAGCCCAGAACCCGGAGGATCTGCTTCCATGAGGGGAACGCCCATCACTCCCCGGCCGCCTGAATCGCCTGGCGACCGCGGAACTCCCGGAGCGGTGACGCCATGAGCGAGACGCTGCTCGACCAGGTCGAGGCGAGCGTCCGGCAGGCGCTCACCTACAACGAGAACGCGGAGGTCGCCCCGGTCGCGCTCCTCTGGCCCGACCGCGACCGCCAGTTCGTGCACGCAGCCGAGAAGCTCCGGTCGCGACTGCCTCTGCTGACGCTCGGCGAGCTGGACACCGGCATCGCGCAGGGGCCGGCCTACTGGCTGCGCTGTGCGGTCGCGGGAACGGTCGCGACCGACCTCCCCGCCAGCACCCCCGTCCTCTACCTGCCGGGCGTGGGCCGCGACGATCTCCGCGCCATCGAGGAGTGTCCGCGCGCGCTGGCGCCGCTCGCGGAGCTGCAGTACCGGGGGCAATGGTTCGCGCACCCGAACGGCAAGGACTGGACGGTGCGCGCATTCCTCTCCAACCGCGAGCGCGGGCTCGGCCTCGACGTAGCGGAGGACGCCGCCATCGCGGAGGCGCTGCTCGGGGCGTTCGGCGAGCTGCTCGAGCTGCCGATGCGGCGGCTGGCGTCGCAGTACAGGGACGCCGACTTCCTGCGGCGGCTGCTCAACCCCGACCCCGTGGCCCGTCTGCTCGAGTGGCTCGACGACCCGGCGGGATTCCGCTCGCGCACCGACGCCGCCCAGTGGAACGCCTTCGTCGGCCAGTGCCGGAAGGAGTTCGACTTCGATCCTGGCGTCGAGGGGGAGGTCACCGGCGGCCGGCTCCTCGGCCAGCGGCAGGGCGGCTGGGCGGAGGTCTGGCGCCGCTTCGAGCAGGACCCGGAGCGCTACAGCGGCGTCGAGGCGCGCCTGCGCAAGGGCAGGCCGCACGAGCTGTTCACCGGTCCCTCCGGCTCGTGGCCGCAGGACAACCAGGAGGCCGAGGAGAGCCTCCGCCGCGCGCTAGCCGAGCTCGCCGGCGCCCCGGCGGGAGAGGCGCGGAAAGCAGTCGAGAAGCTCTGGGAGGAGCACCGCGACCGCCGCAACTGGGTGTGGGCGAGGCTCGACCAGGCCCCGCTGGCGTTCGCGCTCGAGCAGATCCACCGGCTCGCCGGGCTCACCACCGGCGGCCCGCGCGGCGGCGTCGGGGAGCTCGCGCGCGCCTACGCGGAGCGCGGCTGGCAGGCGGACGACGCCTTTCTCGCCGCCCTGCGCGCCGCACCCGAGGCCGCGGATCGCAGGGCGGTCGCGGGCGCGGCGAGCGCGCTCTACCGGCCGTGGCTCGATGCGCACGCCCGCGCGCTGCAGGCGGCGATCGGGCCGCTCGCCAACGCCGGCACCTACACCCCCGGCC